>JBEELK010000326.1:0-5273 GCA_041168165.1 Planctomycetota bacterium
GCCGTTCTGGGCGGAGAGCAAGGCGCGCGGCGACGCGCTGTTCTACGGCTTCCCGGTCGACGCTGCGTTTCGCATTGGCCAGCGCTACTTGCAGTACACGCAGATGTGCGTGGTGGACTACATGATCCGCGACCTCGCTGCCGTGGACCTCGACGCGCCGGCGAACGTAGAGACGCAGCATGTGCGCGAGATTCCTCGCGAGGTCGATGCGCTCTATGCGCGCGTTCGCCAAGACAAGAAGTGCTTGATGCGGCGCGACCATCGCTACCTCGACTGGCGCTACGTGCAGAACCCGGCCCGCGCGGACTACGAGGTTTGGACAGCGCGGCGCGGTGGCCAACTCGTGGGCCTGATGGTCCTCAAGCCAGACTCCGGCCTCGCGCCGGATGCGGCGACGATCGCGGACTGGCTCGTGCCGGAGGGCGATGTGGACGCGCAACGCGCCTTGCTCGCTGCAGCCGTTCGCCGCCAGCGTGAGAAGAATCGGCAGCGGTTGATGACGGTCGTGCCGGATTGGTCCTACGAGCGGCGCATGTTGGAGCAGGCTGGCTTCGTGCACACGCCGTCGGCCAATTGGATGCAGCGCAGGTTGGTGCACAACATCAACCATCCTCCGATCACTGCGGAGTTCCTGGCCGCCAACTGGTGGTTTCAGCTCGGGGATTCGGACCTTGCCTGAGCACGCGCGCCTTGCCTCGCTGGCGAATGCCTGCGAACGTGATGCACGGTGCTCCGTCGCGCGAGTCGTAGCTTGATCCTCATCCTGTCGTCGATTGCTGCTGCCTATGCGGGCGTCGTGCTGCTTCTGGTTTGGAAGCAGGATGCGCTCGTGTTCCCTGGCGCAGGCCGCGGTGATCGCGGACACGGCGATCATCCGCGCGTTCGCGCGATCTCGGCTACGCGCGAGGGTGGGCGCACGTTCCGCATTGCGATTGCTGCGCCGCAGCAAGAAGCGCGCGCGGTCGCGCTCTACTTCGTCGGCAACGGTGAGGACTTGCTGAGTGCGGCGCAGGGCGCTGCCTCGATGGCGGACTACGGCATGGAAGTGTTCGGCGTCGAGCATCCGGGCTACGGCGCGAGCGAGGGGCCTCCCGGTGTTGCAGCGTTGATGGCGGCGGCGTCGGCTGCGGCCGCGATCGCACGGCGTCGCGCGGATGAACTCGGCGTGCCGCTGGTCTCAATCGGAACATCGCTCGGGTCGTTCTGCGCCGTGCACGTCGCAGCGTCGGGAGTAGCCGATCGCCTCGTGCTCCGCGCTCCGCCGGCGAGCATGCTGGCCGCGGCGCAAGCGCGCTTTGCGTGGGCGCCGGTCGCGCTCGTGCTGCGGCATCCGTTCAACAACCTGGCGCGCGCGGGCGAAGTGAAGTGCCCTGCGTTGGTGCTGCATGGCGACCTCGATCGCGTCGTGCCGATCCAACAAGGTCGCGCGCTGGCGGCGGCGATGGGTGGCCCGGCGCATTTCGTGGAAGCGACCGGCTACCAGCACAACAACGTGCCGTTCGAGCGCGAGGGACCGTTTGGTCCTCGCATCGCGGAGTTCTTGGGCCTGCTTTGATGCGGGCGCGAGCGACCTTCGCGAGGCGACTCGCTGTCGTCGCGGCCGCGATCAGCGCAGGGTTTGGAGTGCGCGCTGCGTGGCATGGGATGCCGACGCTGACAACGCATCTGCGCGACGATGCGTTCTATGAGTTCTGCTGGGCCTGGAACCTCGCGCATGGCAACGGACCGTGCGTTAGCGATGGCATCGCGACGAGCGGCGTACAACCGCTGTGGTCGATGTTGCTCGCGGTCGTTGCCTTGCAGACCGACGACCTGCCGCGGATCGCGCCCTTGCTCGGACTCGCATGCCATGTGATTGCTGCGACGCTGTGGTTGCGCGAAGGGCGTCGCACATGGAATGCATGGGCCATTGCGCTGTTCTGGCTCGGCAATCCGCTGCTGCTGCGCGAAGCCCAGAACGGACAAGAGACCGCGCTCGCCTGCTTGTCCGCGACCGCGATGTTCTGCGCGAGGCGCTCGAGCGGCTTCGCGTTTGCTTCGATCGCGAGTCTTGCGGTGCTTGCGCGCGCCGATCTGTTCGCGTTGGCGATGGCATTGACGGCCACGCGGCGCGCATCGTGGCACAGCAAGGCGATCACTGCCGTGGTCGCGATCGCGCCGTGGCTCATGTTTCAGCGCATCTGCGGTGGAGGTTGGATGCCTGACTCGGCCCAGCCGATGGCGTGGCTTGCGCATGCAAACTTCGAACGGGCGCTGCCGCCCGCTGTGGATGCATACGTCCAACTGGAGCAATGGTGGCGCTACCTGCGTCCCGCTCTGCTCGGCGCGCCATTCGCGCACGCAGGCGTCGCTGGTTGGGCCGCGCTGGTGGCGATGTCGCTTGCGCGGCATGTACTGCCATCGCTGCGATTCGTGCCCATTGCCGCAGTTGGCGCAGCATGGGCTATGGGCGCGAGCGACCTTGCCGTTCCGCTCGGGGCAGCGCTGTTGGTCGCCGGTCTTCCGTTCGATCGCGTGCGTGCCGTTCGCTTGGATCCGTTCGCGACCGCGACAGCGATCGCCCTCGCTGCGATCGTGTTCGTGCATTGGTCGCTGCGTTGGCATCCACGCGACTACTACATGGCGCCGCTAGTCGTTGGCGCGTGCATCGGCTTGCGCGCGATACGACATCATTCCACGATGTTCGCGCTGCTTGCGTGTTGGCAGTTGGCCTTGCAGGTCGAACGCCCATGGCCGCTCGAGCAACTTGCGGGGCAGCGCGCCATGCAAGCTGCTGGCGCCGCGCTGCGTCCGCTGCTCGGCTTTGGCGCGCGCGTTGGTTGCTTCAACTCCGGCATCGTGTCGTGGGAGCAATTGCGCCGCGGCGACTCGGGTGCGCGCATCATCAACTGCGATGGCGTGGTGAATGCGTCTGCGTTCGTCGCGCTGCAACGTGCGGAGTTGTCCACTTTGCTCGACAACCGGGGCGTGCGGTTCCTACTCGATCACCCGGTGCAGTGGTCGATGGATGCTCGCTTGCCGCATGCTTGCGGGCCGTGGTTTCATGGCGGCGAGGATCCGAGTGCGAATCTCGTGGAGTTGGCGCGCTGCGTCGATCCGACTGCGACGCCCTCGCGTCCGCTCACGGACGCCTTCGTGCTGATGTGGCGCAAGGACGTGGGCGAACCGCCATCCTTGCCTCGAACGACCCAGTGGATCGCGCGCGCCTCAGATGGAACCCCTGTGCTCTGGTTTGTTGCGAATGCGGGCGACGGGATCGACCTGGAGCACGGAACGCGTGCGCCGTTCTTCACCGCGCCTCAATCGGGAAGTTACCTCCTGCCGATTCCTGGCCAGGGTCGGGTCTACCTCCGTGGGCAGCACGAGCCGATCGCGCCCGCGTTGGTGCGCTGATCCCGCGCTTCCTTCATCCGTGCGCGCCTGTTTCAATCCGCTTCCTCGGCCATGACGCGTCTCACACTCAGCGAGCAGTTCTTCCGCGACCAAGCGACGCACAATGCGAGCGGCGGCTTGTCGACGATCCTCAATCGCATCAGCCTCGCTGCGCGCATGCTCGCGAGCGAAATCATGCGCGCCGGCTTCGTCGGCAAGCTCGGCTACACGGGCACGACGAACGTGCAGGACGAAGACGTTCGCGCGCTCGACGTGATCAGCGACGACATCGTGCGCCAGGTGTTTGCGCAGATGCCGTTCGTCGCGGGCATCGGCAGCGAAGAGATGGAGGACATCCACGTCGTTCCTGGCGGCGAGAACGGCAACTACGTGCTGACGGTCGATCCTCTCGATGGCTCGGGCAACGTCGACGTCGACGGCCAGATGGGCACGATCTTCGGCATCTACCGTCGCGCGACCACGGGGCCGGTGCAGATGGCCGACTTCCAGCAGACGGGCAATCGCCTCGTCGCCGCCGGCTACGTGCTCTACGGCCCGAGCACGATGTTCGTCTACACCGCGGGCGGCCCGGTGCACGGCTTCACGCTCGATCGTTCGATCGGCACGTTCTTCCTCACGCACCCCGATCTGCGCATCCCCGAGGGCTCGGGCAACTACTCGGTCAACGAGGCCAACGAGACCAAGTGGGACGACAAGACGCGCGACATGGTGCGCGCATTCCGCATGCAAGAGACGCGGTGCGGCAAGCGCGCGGCTCGCTACGCGGGCGCTCTGGTCGGCGACTTCCATCGCACGCTGCTGAAGGGCGGCATCTACATGTATCCCGGCGAGGCGAAGAAGCCTGATGGCAAGCTTCGACTGCTGTACGAGAACGCGCCTCTCGCGTTCGTCTGTGAGCGCGCTGGCGGCATGGCCACCGATGGCAAGCAGCGCATCCTCGATATCGTTCCGTCGAAGTTGCACCAGCGCACGCCGCTGTTCATTGGCAGCAAGGGCGACGTGGAAGAGGCGATGGAGCGCCTTCGTTGAGCATGGCAAAGATCGTTTCCGACGTGATGACTCGCAGCCCTCGTTCGTGCAAGCGAACGGATTCGCTCGTGATGGCCGCGAAGATCTTCTGGGAGCACGACTGCGGCGCCGCTCCGGTCGTCGACGACAACGGGCGCGTGGTCGGCATGATCACGGATCGCGACTGCTTGATGGCTGCGTTCACGCGCGGTCGCAAGCTCGACGATCTGTCGGTGCAGAGCGCAATGGCGCACATGGTCTTCTCGATCCGCGAGGACCAGTCGGTCGAGGCCGCCGCCGAACGGATGGCGGAGCACGCGGTGCGGCGCCTGCCCGTCGTCGATGCGCATGGCCGACTCGTCGGCATGGTGTCGTTCGCGGACGTGTGCGGGCCGAAGGCCGGGCTCAAGCCGGAGCAGCTAGCGAAGGCCGCGTCGGCGATTGGCGCTCCGCGTGGGCAGGCCGCTGCGGTGGCTCCTGCTGCGCCGGTTGCCGCTATACAGATGGTGGCCTCGGCGCCGGTTGTTGTGGTTCCGCCGGTCGCGTCCAGTTCGATCCCTGCAGCGCAGCCTCCGGCAAAGGCCGCGAGCAAGGCGAAGGGCAAGCGCATCTGACGTCTGCTCGTGTGTGCGCCGCGTCTGGCGTGAGGATCCGTTGCTCGTAGGCTAGGCGCGATGCACATCCTCTCGTGCGCGTTCGTGCTCTGCGCTTCCCTGCTTGGGCAAGAGCCCAAGGTCGACTTCGTTCGCGAAGTGGCACCGATCCTTCAGGCGCATTGCGTGTCGTGCCATGGCGCCGACAAGCAGAAGGGCGACCTTCGCCTCGACGCTCGCGAGCATGCGTTCCCCGTCGACGAAGAAGAGCGCTCGGTG
>JBEELK010000327.1:0-5912 GCA_041168165.1 Planctomycetota bacterium
GCGGCTGCCCTGGTAGCGCTGCTTGAACAACTCGTCGATCACCGGCGAGTCCTGCGCCGCGATGCCGAGCTGCTGACGCATGCGCTTGTGCCAATACTCAGCGAGCGCCTCGGCGCCTTCGACGGCGAGGCCATGGAAGTGCAGATACTCGTCGTAGCGATCGGCCTTGAAGAGCTTCTCGCTCTCATGCGTCGCAACCGCGCCCATCGTGACGAGCGACAACCCGACGACGTCGGGGCCATCCTCACGGCGACGGAAGAAGTCGGAGAGGCAGAGACGACGCCCGCCCGGTTGGCGCGGGAAGTCGAAGCGGCACAGCTCCTTCTCGTGGTCCTTCGGATCGAGCACGACGAGTGAGTTGCGCTCGGAGAAGCACGGCCACCAGCCGTAGACGACGCGCGGCTCCAGCGTCTTCTCGTCGCGCACGCGCTTCTGCCATTCGCGGAAACGTGGCTCGACGTGCTCCGCGGTGAACTTCGCGTAGTCCTCGTCGCTGCGCTTGCCCTGCTTGTATTGCCACTGCAGGCGGAACAGCGCCTTCTTGTTGACGTATTGCAGCACCGTGCCGAGGTCGAGTTCGTCGGGACCAACGATCTGCGGCCCAAAGGTCAACGGCGCTGGCACGCGCTCCGCGCGCTCGATGCCCGAATCTGCGTATTCGTGGAACGCGTGCTCGAGCAGCTTCTCCTTGTCGGCGCGCGTCATGCGACGGTGATTGGTCGCGCGCTGCTTGGGCTCCAACGACTGCGTTGCAGTCGTCACCGTCGAACGACCCGTCAGCTCGTCCATGATGCGCAGGCCCGAGAACGCGTCCTGGCCGTAGTAGACCGGGCCAGTCGTGTAGGCAGAGCACAGGTCCTGCTCGACATACGCGCGGTTGAGCGCGGCGCCGCCGCAGATCACCGGAGTCGCGATGCCGCGTTGGCTCATGATCTCCAGGTTCTCCTTCATCACGACCGTCGACTTCACGAGCAGGCCGCTCATGCCGATCGCCGTCGCGTTATTCGCCTTCGCGGCCTCGATGATCTGATCGACCGGCACCTTGATGCCGAGGTTGACGACGCGATAGCCGTTGTTGCTGACGACGATGTCGACGAGGTTCTTGCCGATGTCGTGCACGTCGCCGCGCACGGTGGCGAGCACGAGCGTGCCCTTCTCCTCGCCGTCGATCTTCTCCATGAACTTCTGAAGGTGCGCGACCGCAGCCTTCATCGTCTCGGCGCTCTGCAACACGAACGGCAACTGCATCTCGCCGCTGCCGAACAGGTCGCCGACGACCTTCATGCCGTCGAGCAGGATCTCGTTGATGATGTCGAGCGGACGGTGCTTCTGCATCGCCTCGTCGAGGTGCTTGTCGATGCCGTTCTTGTTGCCGTCGATGATGCGGCGCTTCAACCGCTCTTCGACGGGCATCTCCATCTCGTCCTTGCCCTTGCCGAAGTCGATGCGCTTTTGGCCCGAGAAGCGCGCGATGAACGCGAACAGCGGGTCATAGCCTTCGCGCCTGCGGTCGTGGATCAGGTCGAGCGTGATCTCGCGGTCCTCTGCGTCGAGTTTGGCGAGCGGCACGATCTTGCTGGCGTGCACGATCGCGGAGTCGAGGCCGTGCTTGATCGCTTCGGAGAGGTAGACCGAGTTGAGGATCTGACGCGCGTAGGGATCGAGGCCGAAGCTGATGTTGGACAGACCGAGGATCGTGCGCACACCAGGGATGCGCTCCTTGATCAGCTTGATGCCGAGCAGCGTCTGGATGCCCGCGTCACGCGAGGCCTCGTCGCCGGATCCGATCGTGAACGTCAACGGATCGAAGATCAGGTCTTCGGGCTTCATGCCGTGGCGCTTCACGACGATGTCGTAGATGCGCTGCGCGACCTCGAGCTTGCGCTGCGCGGTCTTGGCCATGCCCTCTTCGTCGATCGTGAGCGCAACGAACATCGCGCCGTAGCGCACCGCGAGCTTGCACAGCTCGTCGGCCTTGCCTTCGCCGTCCTCGAGGTTGATCGAGTTGATGATCGCGCGGCCTGGCGTGACTTTGAGCGCCTCTTCGACGACGTCGATCTGCGTGCTGTCGATCATCACCGGCGCGGTGACCTTCTGGACCAATGGCCGCAGCAGGCCCGTCATGTCCGCGATCTCGTTGCGACCGACGTATGCGGTGCACACGTCGAGGATGTGCGCGCCCTCGTGCGTCTGCTCCTTCGCGATCTCCAGCATGCCTTCGATGTCCTGCGCGAGCATCAGCTCGCGGAACTTCTTGCTGCCGTTCGCATTCGTGCGCTCGCCGATGAGCAAAGGGCCCGAGTCCTGCGTGAGCGGGACGGAGTGGAACAAGCTCGCGACCTGCGGCACGTAGTCGCGCGGACGTTCGTGCGGAACGAGGCCTTCCACCGCCTTGGCCACCGCAGCAACGTGCTCCGGCGTCGTGCCGCAGCAACCGCCGACCACGCCGACGCCAAACTCGCGCACGAAGCGCGCGTGGTATTGGCCGAGCTCCTCTGGCGTGAGGTCGTAAACCGCGACGCCGCCGACGTTGCGCGGCAATCCCGCGTTGGGCATCACCATCACAGGCCGCGTCGAGTGCTTACCGAGGTGACGCACCGACTCCTGCATCAGGTCCGGGCCCGTCGCGCAGTTGATGCCGACCACGTCGACCGGCAAGTGCTCCAACGTCGTGAGCGCCGCGGCGATGTCGCTGCCAACCAGCATCGTGCCGGTCGTCTCGATCGTGACCGTGCAGAAGATCGGGATCTCACGACCGAGCTCTTCCATCGCGTCGCGCGCGGCGAGGATCGAGAGCTTGACCTGCAACAGGTCCTGGCAAGTCTCGATGTTGAGACAGTCCGCGCCGCCCGCGATCAGGCCCTTCGCGAACACGCGGTAGGCTTGATACAGCTCCTCGCCGGAGATGTGACCCAGCGTGCAGAGGCGCGTGCCCGGACCGATCGAGCCCGAGACGAAGCGCGGACGATCCTTCGTGCTGAACTTGTCCGCGACACGGCGCGCGAGCGCGGCGCCCATCTTGTTGAGCTCAAACGCTTCGTGCCCGATGTCGAACTCCGCGAGCACATAGGGCTGGCCGCCGAACGTGTCCGTCTCCACAACGTCTGCACCCGCCGCGAAGTAAGCCGCGTGGATGCTCTCGATCACGTCGGGCCGCGTGCGCACGAGGATCTCGTTGCAGCCTTCCTTGCCGTGGAAGTCATCGAGCGTGAGCTTCGCACGCTGGATCATGGTCCCCATGCCGCCGTCGAAGACGAGGGCCCTGCTCTTCAGGGTCCGCAGGATAGGAAACCGGTCCTGACGCTCTAGAGGATCGAATCGACGGTTCATGAATCGGGGCGGGAGCATAGCCATAGGGCCCAGTTCCAGGTGGGCCATTCACCCCTCATGACGCACAGGCGCATTCGCAACATGTGCCGCATGTGCATCGAGAGCATCGGCGACTTGGCCTCAGCCTGCGCGCGGTTACGCTGCCCCGCCGGTCTTCGACCGGAACCAACCAACATGAACCCGACCCGCTACATCGCCGCTGCCGCGGCCGTGCTGTTTGCGAGCGCTCTGCCCGCCCAGCTCGCCAAGGGCTCGGTCGCGCCTGCCTTCGAGATCCAGAAGGCATGGAACGACGGCCCGACCAAGTTCGACGAGCTCGACGGCAAGCTCGTGATCCTCGACTTCGCGCAGACCTGGTGAGGCCCCTGCAAGGCAGCCGTTCCGCACCTGAACTCTCTCTACGAGAAGTATCGGGATCGGGGGCTGCTGCTCATCGGCGTGTCCGATGAGAATGAGAAGTTGATCGAAGAAACGTTCATCACCAAGCTCGGTGCGAAGTACCCGTTCGTGACCGCCAAGGGCGTCAACGAGCTCTACGCCATCAGCTTCTTCCCGAGCATCTACTGCATCGCGCCGGACGGCACGGTTCTCACCGTTCCGAAGGACCGCGAGCCCGCAGAGAGCTTCATCGAAGAACAGCTGAAGAACGTAGTGCTCGGCCCGAAGCTGCCCGCGGACGCCAAGTACGACGCGCTTCGCTCCATGTGGGCGAAGAAAGAGCACAAGAAGCTCCAGGACTTCCTGACGAAGACCCTCGCGCAACCCAACCTCGACGACGCGTCGAAGGCGGTCTACGAGGCCCAGCAGGCAGACTTGGCAAATCGCATCGAACGGCAGTCGGCTCGCGTGCCGGAACTGGGCAAGGGCCCGGACTACGGCTCCGCGGAGAAGGCGCTGGAGAAGATGCAGAAGGAGTGGGCCGGGCTTCCGCCTGCGGACGCCGCCAAGGCCGAACTCGAGCGGTTTGCGAAGGACGAACGCATCCAGGACGAGCTCGCGGCGCAGAAGGCGCTCGACAAGGTCGTGGGCAAGTTCGATCCGACCAAGCTCGCGCAGCGTCGCAAGCTCGCCGAAGAACTCGACAAGTTCGCGAACACCAAGAAGTGGTCGGGCACGCAAGCCGCGCAGAAGGCGGCAACGATGCGCGACGAGATGGCCGGCAAGTAGCGGCCTCCTCCGACTCGGCGGCGTAGACGCATCGCGCGTCCGCCGCCTGAGTCCCAGCGCTGCGCGAGTCCCCGCGCTGCGCGATGGCGCAGCGCCACTCAGCGCCCCAGAGCCTCAGCGGCGCAGACCCTCAGCGGCTCAGTGCCTCAGCGGCTCAGCCGCCGATCACCATCGTCGCGGCATCCGAGAACGCGAGACCGAGCGCGTTCACGTTCTCGAACACGATCGCCTGCGTGTGCAGCGTGAGGCCGAAGAACGCGAGGTCGTTGGGGATCGCGAGCGGGAACGGCACGCCGTTGAAGCCGATGTTGAACATCTGCAGCGCGTCATCGCTGACGCGGCCAAAGCAGCCCGGCGCGCCGAATGGCGAGAGGTCGAGCGGCAGCGGGCCGAACGTCGACGAGAACACGTTGCTCGTGCCGAACAGCAGCAGCGCAACCGCGGGGTTGGTCACGTTGCCGATCGTCACCGTCGTCGTGTAGCCGATGCGCGGCAGCGAGTCCGCCGTGTTGCTCGCGACGCCAACCGAGTTGGCGCAGCCCGCGCCAAACGTCGTGTAGCTCGCGCCGGGACCGACCACGTCCGCGAACGACAGCCCGACGAACAGGTTGTCGACGTGGATGAAGCCCGTGTATTCGGTCGATTGGCGCAGGGCCAAGCCAACCATGAAGTTGCCCACCAACGTGCCCGTGTGCGTGACGGATGGCGACGAAGGCGACGTCGGATTGACCCACATCTGCGACTGGCCCGTGGTCGGGTTCCAGTTCACGACGACGAAGTAGTCCGTGTCGAACATCAAGTCCTGCGGCCAGTTCGCGCCCAGCGACAGGTTGGTGCCGTCGGCGTTCACCGCGAGACGGAAGTTGCCGCCCGCGCCCGGCGCGCGGATGCCCGTGCGCGCGCGGAAGCCCGAACCGGCGTCCTTGAAGTGAAGGAAGTAGACGCCGTTCGTCGTCGTCACTGCGCCGCCCGCCGGCACCTTCATGCGGAAGCCGCACCACAGCGTCTGCGTGAGCGGATACGGCGCCCAGGAGCGATTGATGTCCTCGCCCGCGCCCGTGCCTTGGTCGAGCCGCGCGAACTCGCCTTGCGACCAGATCTGCTTCTGGCCGCCCGAGCTGTGCGCAATCCACCCGTTCATGGTCAACGGGCCGATGTAGTTGAAGTCGTCGCGCAGGATCAGCTGGGCGCTGGCTGCTGTGGCGAACGAGAGAACGGCTGCGGCAATGCGGAGGATTCGGCTCATGGGCGGTCGTTGTCGAGCGCCCCACGATAGCCACGCGCAGCAATTGCGCAGCCCACGATCATGGATCGCCACTGCAAGGCGACCGCAGGCGCTGCGCTGCGCCGCAACGCGGTCACTCCATCGTCGGCAACTGGACGAGCCCCTTGCTCGCAAACCACTCTTCGAAGCG
>JBEELK010000328.1:0-27888 GCA_041168165.1 Planctomycetota bacterium
CGGATCTCGACCCATCGACGAAGACGCGCATCAAGAAGAGCACGAGCTTCTCCAAGAAGGACCGCGCAGGCCGCAACTTCCACTTCGGCGTGCGCGAACACGGCATGGGTGGCGTGCTCAACGGACTCGCGCTCCATGGCGGATTCTTGCCGATGGGCAGCACCTTCTTGGTGTTCGCCGACTACATGCGTCCAGCGATCCGCCTCGCTGCGCTGATGAAGCAACCCGTCACGTTCGTGTTCACGCACGACAGCTTGATGGTCGGCGAGGATGGACCGACGCATCAGCCGGTCGAGCAACTCGCGTCGCTGCGGTTGATCCACAACGTGCATGTGTTCCGCCCCGCCGACGCCCTTGAGACCGCGGCCGCATGGACCTACGCGCTCACGCGTCGCGATGGCCCGGTGTGCCTCTCGTTGACGCGCCAGAACTTGCCGATGCTGCAGCGCGCCGCGGGCTTCGATACCAACGCGGTGCTTCGCGGCGGCTACGTGATCCGCGACGAAGGCGGCGCGCAGGCGACGCTGATCGCAACGGGCGCAGAAGTGTCGCTCGCGCTCGACGCGGCTTTCGTGCTGCAGAAGTCCGGCACGCGCATTCGCGTCGTGTCGATGCCTTGCGTCGAGCTGTTCTTGCAGCAGCCCCCCGCTTGGCAGAAGGCCGCGCTCGGCGATGCGCCGATCTTCGCGCTGGAGATGGGCAAGCCTGAGCTGTGGTGCCGCTTCACCGGACGCATCGATCGCTGCATTGGCCAAGAGACGTTCGGCGTGAGCGCACCCGCGAAGAAGATCGCCGAGCACTTCGGCTTCACGGCAGAGGCCGTGGCCCAGCGCATCCGCGCCGCGCTCTGATCGGAGCAGAACGACGCGGCGGCCGTAGCGATCTCCGGCGCGTGGTAGAGTGCCGCGCCATGCAACGCTCACGCTCCGCCATCGTGTTCTGCCTAGCGCTGACGTCGCTCGCATTCGCGCAAGACAAGGCCTCCGCAAAGAAGGACGAGAAGGCGCCGCCGCCTGTCGATCCGATGGTCGCCGCCAACGCGGCGCAGCTGAAGTCGATGGTCAAGGCGCGCGCGATGGATCAGGACTTCCTCGCGCTCAACCTCGTCACCGCGTTGAGCACAGGGTTCGCCGACAAGAACCCGAAGGACCAGAAGACGGCGCTCTCGGCGCTGTCCGACGTGTTCAAGCTCGGCCCCGTGCGGCCCGCGGACAAGTGCGAGCTCTATCGCGTCACCGCCGACGCGCTCGGCAACTGCGGCAAGGATGCGGCGGCAGTGCTACGAAAGACGTTCGACCTTGAGCGCATCAACGGTCGCGACTTCACGTCGCTGCGCGCGCAGATCGTCGTCGCGATCGGGAAGACCAAGGACGACGACCAACCCGATTGGCTGCTCGAGCAAGCGACGCGTTCGCCCGATGACGAAGTCGCCGCCGCGGCTGGCGAAGCGCTCGGCAACTACGACCAGATGCCGCTGCCCAAGCTGCGCGAAGTGTGCAAGCGCATGATCGGTCGCTACGGCGAACTCGACATGAAGTCGAAGCAACCGGTGTCCACGGACCCGCAAGCGCCGATCGACTTCGGGCCGCAGAACGCGGCGAAGACGCTGCAGTGGATCGCGGGCAAGTGGAACGCGACGCTGCAGAAGCTGACCGGCGAGAAGCACGAGTCCGCGCAGGACTGGCAGCGCTGGCTCAACAAGAACAAGGACTGGGACCCGAAGAAGCGCTGAGTCGCGAGGACCTCGGGCCCCGCTCTCCCACCGCTCAGAGGCGCTGGATCGCGATCGCGCGGAACTCGACCGGGTCGTTGTGGCCGCAGAAGCCGAAGCGGCCCTCGGTGCGCAAGCGGCCCTTGTGTTCCTTGCCCGACAGCGGCTTCTCGATCGCGACAACGTCGGCATCGACGATCGTCGTGCCGTTCAGCGTGACGCGGATGCGCGAACCGCGCACCTCGACCTCTTCGTAGTTCCACTCGCCCACGGGCCGCAGGTGGCCGCGATGCGCCGCGACGAGGCCGTAGAGCGAGCCATGGAACTGCCAGGGCTGGAGCTTGGCGTACTTCTCGGCCGTGTCGTCGAGCACTTGGATCTCGATTGCGTCGTAGGCCGCGTCGCCTTCGCCCGAGTAACGGATCGCGAGGCCATTGTTGCCGCCAGGCGGCAGGCGGAACTGCAGGCGCGCCTTGAAGTCGCCGTAGCTCTGCTTCGTGTAGAGCGTGCCGCCCTTGCCTTCCTTGCAGCGGATCGCGCCATCGCGGACTTCGTAGTTGTCCTTGGCTCCTTCGAAGTTCGTGAGCAGCGCGTCGCTCGACGTGCCCGAGAACAGCGTCTCATAGCCATCGCCTGAGCGCTCCATCAGCACGGCATCCGACTCCGCGTGCGTCAGTTCGTGCAGCATCAAGTTGCGGAAACGAATCTCGCCGCCGTGCGTCTGCAACTGGATCGGGCCGCGCGCGCGCAGCGGGATCTTGCGGTTCCAAAAGTTCTCCATCACGGCCCAGTCGACGACGAGCTTGCCGTTGAGCCACACCGACGTGCGCTCGCCGACTTGCAGGATGCGCACCGAGTTCCATTCGCCAAACGGCTGGTCCGCGAGGACGAGCGGCATGCGCGCGTTCTGCGCGCCGTTCCAAGCACCCTTCGCGTCGTTGTTCCAAAGTCCGCCGCTGCCCTTGTCGGCGCCGAGGTTGTGCTTGCCGCCAGCCGCGGTCGTATCCCAGATCTGCACCTGCGGCGTGCCGCGCAGGTAGATGCCCGAGTCTGCCTTCGCGACGGTCTTGTAGTCGAAGCGGAAATCGACGTCGCCGTAGTCGCGGTCCGTCGTCAGATAGGCACCTTCGCCGTCATTGACCAGTTCGCCCTTCTCGCACTTCCAGTGCGTCAGCGTCGCATCGTCTTCGGCGCGCAGCTTCTGCCGCTCCGCTTCCGACATCGCGTCGATCTTGTAGGGATCGAAGTGGCGCTGGCCATGCCAGCCGGCGAGGTCGACTCCGTTCCACAACGGCGACACCTGCCAGTCCGGCGAGGTCGTTACGGAGCGCGGCGCGAACGAGCACGCAGCGAAGAGCGAAGCGAGCAGCGAAAGGGAGAGGCGCATCGCGAAAACGCTAGCCGATGCGAGGAGGAGCTTCACCCAAAGAGAATCGGGCGCGCGTCCGAGGACGCTGCGCCCGATGTCTGGATCGAACTGCGTTCGCCGCTCAGCGCGTCGTCGAGGCCGAGCTGGCCTCGCACGCCGCGCCGTCGATCGTGATCGTCTCGCGCACTGCTCTCGCATCGTGCGCAAACAGCGAACGGATCTCGTGCAGCACGTCGCGGCTCGGCTCGACGACCGACAGCGGATCCGTCTCGTCGTGCACGACCATGTCGTTCTCGAGCATCTTCTGCGCGATGTCGAGGCGCTTCTGCACCTTGGACAGAGCCTCCTTCGCTTGGCTCAACGCGCTGGCGTCGAGGTCGAAGCGCTGCTGGCTCGCGCCCATCGTCTCGATCCAGTGCTGCTGCGTGCGCAGCGAACGCACTTGGTCGGCGAGGATCTCCTTCTCTTGACGCACCGCGGCAAGTCGTTGCTTGGCAGCTTCGACCGCTTCGGTCTGGCGCGCGATCAACGACCGCTTGGTCTCGAGGATCTTCTGGTTGTTCTTGAACGAGTCGACCGTGCGCTGGAGGTCGCGTTCGACACGACGGCGCGTCATCGCGTCGCCGGTCAGCACGAAGCTCGCGTTGGCCTCGCCACCGAGCAGGCGCGCGCCGGTCTGCAGCCGCTTCTCTTCTTGGCCGACGCTCTTCTGCAACTGCGCGACCGAACCTTGCAGCTCTTCGAGCTCGACCTCGGCGCGCGCGACATCGCGCTTGCACGACTCGATCTGCGGGTCGATCTGCAGGATCAGGTTCTCGGCGCGCTTGATCTCGAACTCGACCGGGATCGCGCCTTCGATGCCTTCGTGCACCGAGCTGGCAACCGTGCCGAAGTAGCTGCCGAAGTTGGCGCCGAACAAAAGGAAACCGGCTCCGGCGAGCGCCGCGCCAGTCAGGACCACGTACTTCAACGTCTTGAGGATCATGTCGTCTCCGGGAACCGGATTGCGGGAGCCACCATCGGCCCCGACAGACGACGCTTCGATGCAGGGCCGCGAGTATTCGCGCGGCGCCACAAATCCTTCGATTCGTCAGCGCCGGAAGCTCTGCAGCGCGGTCGCGGTGGACCGCAGCAGGCGATCCTTTAGGTCCTGCATCGGCGCTGCCTTCGCGTCTTCCTCGCGCGCGCGCAGGTCGGAGACCGCCGCGTTGCAGTAGGGACACTGGCTCTCTTCTAGGTGGAATCGCACGAACTCCGCGGCGCCGCCTTCGAGGCCGTCCTGCAAGTAGCTCGACAACCAATCGGGATGCGGGCACGAGATGCGCTCGCGCCGCCACACCGCAGCGACGGTGAACGCCAACTGCGGATCGAGATCGTCTGCGCCGCTCATCGCGCCCCCGGCGACCAGAGGCCGCGGAACAAGGTGTGGTTTGGATCCGCCTTCCGCGCGAGCCCGCGCAGCTTGTCGATCGCGCGGAACTTGATCCCCGCGACCAGCTTCTCGTCGGCGATGCCGAATCGCACAGCAACGTCCTTGTTGCGCCGACCGAGCACGAACAGGCTTTCGAGCACCATCAGCTTCTCGAATTCGCCAGCGCTCCACAGCTCGCCGACGAACTCGCGCAGGATCTGCGCCAACGCGCGCTGCTTGCGCCCCTCGTCTTCGCTCGCGACCACGCGGTCCTTCGGCGCCGCTTCGTCTTCGTCGGCCATGTTCTCGAGCCACAGCCGCCCGATGCCGTCGGCATCGTCATCGCCCTTCGGCGACACCAACGCGATCTTGTGCTTGCGAAAGTGGTCGATGACGCGGTTCTTCGCGATGCCGAACACGAACTGGTCCAGAGTGAACTGCCGATCGAAGGTCGCGATGCCGCGCACCGCGCCGAGGAAGACGTCTTGCGTGAGGTCTTCCGCAGTCTGGTGGTCGTTGCAGTAGCGCTTGCAGAAGAAGTAGACGCGCCGGAAGTAGTCCTCCTGCAACGCCGCCCACGCGGCGTCGTCCATCGCCTGCAACTTGCGGATGTCGTGGTCTTCAGCGCTCATCGTCGTCGAATGGCATGGAGCTCACATCGCTCCGAAGACGGCGAGGATAGCCACGAGCACAAGCAGCACCAACGCAGCGACCACCAAGTAGCCGATCAACTGCGCCGCGAATCCGATGATGCGGAACGGCAGCTTCAAGACCCACAGCGCGCCACGTCCTGCAGCGCCACTGAGCAACTTCACCGGCACGAGCACGAGCCAGGTGATCAGTTCGCTCAACGACAAGAAGCCGCGGACGAACCACGCCAACACGCCGCGCGCGTCGTCGCCGCCGCGCCACGACATCCCGTAGGGGCTGTCGGCAGGATCGCGGCCATTCGCACCGAGCTCATCGCCAAGTGCTGGATTGTGCAAAGGCGGCGCAATCGTCGCGCCTAGCACGGGACGCGCTTCTGCGTCAGCCATCGGCGCAGGCCGCGCGGCGCGCGGCCAGAGCACGCTTTCTCCGAGCGACACCGGCGCGTCGAGTTCGCGCAACAGGTCCGCGACGCTCGCAAATCGCATTGCCGGGTCCTTCTGCATGCAGCGCTCCACCACGCGGCGATCCGCATCGGCGATCGAGTCCGGGAACTGTGGCCGCTCCTTCTCGTGCTTTTGCAGCACTTCCCATTCGCTGTCGCCCGAGAACGGCACGCGACCGCACAAGCACTCGTAGAGCACGACGCCGAGCGAATAGACGTCGCTCTTGCTGTCGCCGCGACGCTGCAGCATCTCGGGCGCCATGTAGTACGGCGTGCCGCGGCCAAAGGAGAGCGAGTTGCGCGACTCCGTGACGAGCTTCGACAGGCCGAAGTCGCCAACGCGCGCGATGTCGCCCTTCAAGAAGATGTTCGCGGGCTTGATGTCGAAGTGCACCAGCGAGCGCTCGTGCAACGCCTGCACGCCGCGCGCTGCTTGCACGAAGATGCGCATCGCATCGTCGCGCGTCATGCGGCCCTGCTCGATCCGACTGCGCAGCGTCTCCTGGCCCGCGTAGCTCATCACGAGGTACGGGATGCCGTCGACTTCGCCGAGGTCTTCGATCGAAACTAGGTTGGGATGGTCGAGTTGCGCGAAGTGACGCACCGCGTCCAGTTCGCGCCGCACTGCGTCGCGCACGCTCTCGTCGTCGACCTTCAAGAACTTGATCGCATAGTCCTTGCCGATCGATTCCTTGCGCGCCTTGTAGACCTGGCCAAACACGCCGCCGCCAAGCTTGTTGACGATCTCAAATCCCGGCACGTAGCCAGGCTTTCGGAAGTGCTGGTAGAACGATTCCCAGTCGATGCGAGGGCGCGGCTCAGGCGCGCTGCTGTCAGACGGGATCGGAAGCGGCATGGAGCGCATCGATGCTACAGCAGGAAGGCCAGCGACGGGACCAAGAGGCCCAGCGCGGAAGCGATGAAGATGAGTCGCGCGGTCATGTAGCCGCGCGACAAGCGATCGAACCAGCCGACGAGGAACGCGAGCGCGGCCCACCATGCGGCGGTGCCGCCGAGGAATGCGATCGCGTGCGTGCGCAACGCGGCGACCCTCGCGCGCAACTTGCGTTCGCCGCGCGCGGCCGCGCCGTCGTTCTCGGCGACCCACAGCGTGGTCTGGTAGCTCGCGCCGAACTCATGCTCGCGGACGCGGTCTTCGCGGTCGACGACGGCGAACTGCGCGCGCGGATCCTGCGACTCGAGGAAGCGCTCGACCTCGCGCTCGCACACGACGACTGGCAGCCACACCGGGCGAACTTCCTGCGCGATGCGCTCGCCGCGCTCGCGCCAGATCTGGCGCATGTGGTCCGCCGCGGCGTCTTGCGCGGAAGCGAACGCGGCCGCGGGCGTGAGCTCTGCACTTCCGCGCACCAGCGCCGCGTCGTGCGCGGCTTGCGCAGGCAACGAAAGGGCGAGCAGTGCAAACGTGAGGAAGATCCGCAGTGCGTTCATGGTTGGGATGACCAAGGACGCGCGGCAGTTCGACCCGCGAGCCGACTATTCGCGGATGCGCGGAAAAGTCCGCCGCCTGCCCCCTGCGACCGCGGCCGTCAGCGCTGCTGCGACCAGGGCATCAGCACGAAGCTCACCCCGCCTGCGCGCACATACGCGCCGGCGTCGACCGGGTGCTCGTCAGCGAACGGCTTGCCGTCGATCTCGCCACCGGACTTGCAGCGGACGCGCAGTTGGCCGGTCTTCGACGCGAACACCTCGACCTCCTCCGTGGCGGAGCCGACGCGCACGTGCACGTCCTTGCCCTGGCCGATGCAGATGCGCCCATCGCGCCCGCGGTCTTTCAGCAGCAGCACGCGATCCGTTCCCGCCGCCTGGAACCCGCCCAGCAGCTGCAGCATCGCCGTCAGCGAACGCGCGCACGGATGCGAATAGGCGAGTTGCAACGACGCGCCGAGCCGAATGCGCGAGCCCGGGCGCAGCGGTGCCGATGTGACCTTGTGGCCGTCGACCCACACCTCGCCGTTCTCAGCATGGATCGTGTCCTGCATGCCTCCATGGAACGACATGCTGCGCGCGATGCGCGCGTGGCGGCCCGCGAGCGCGCACAGGATCGGCAGGTCCGCGCCGCCGTCGCGCACGTTGCCGATCGACACGCTCTCGCCGCGCAGCACGAGGAACTCGCCGCCTTCGTCGACGCGAAGCACGAACGCGCCCTGCAGTCCCTGTGCCTTCGCGATGTCGCGCTTCATGTCGAAGATCCTCGTCCGCAACAGCGCCGGCGTCTCCCCCATCCCGTCGATCTGCTCGCGCGCGGCGTCCGCGTGCCCATCCTTCGCGAGTTGGCCCGCGCGCACGATCGCGGCTTCGCGGCGCAGCAGCCCCGCGAGTTCTCGTTCGAATGACATCACGGGCTCGCCATCGGCCCACAGCAGCTTGGCCTGCGCGAGCGCGGCTTCGGCTCCCGCGAGGTCCCGCGCCGCGAACTGCCGCTTGCCGCCTTGGATCACCGCCTCGGCACGGGCGCGCCGTTCGGCGCACGACGCGCGGATGCGCTCCACTGCGTCCAGTCGCCAAAGGCCCTTCGCTGCGGCTCCGTCGAGCGCAGGCGCCAAGATCTCCGCTGCCGCGAGGCGACCCGCCATCAGCGCGCGATCCGCCGATTGCTGCAGCCGTTCGAGCAATGCCTGAATGCGCGCATCGAGCCGATCGGGCGCGAGCAGGTCCTTGCGCATCGACAGCAGAGACTCCAACGCCGCCGAGACCTGCGCCTCGCCGCCGACTTCTGGCGCGCGCATAGCAGCCTCAGCGAGCTGCACGCCGGTGGCCTCTTGCTGCAACATCGCCGACACCCGCGGCAGCTCGTCGTGATCGCACTGCACCTTGGCGAGTTCTTCGAGTCGCGCGATGCATCCGCGCAGCCCAGCAAGGCTGCCGCCAGCTTGGCCGTGCACCGCCGCGCGCACTTCGTCGAGGCCGCGGGAAACGAGGTCCAGCTTTGCGCGCAACTCGTTGGCGAATGCCGTCGCCGCGGCGCCGAGCGGACCAGGCTGCGCATCGGCGAGCACCAGCGAATAGGCCTCGCGTAGGCGACCGGTGGACGCTGCCTTGCGCGCCGCTTCGTGACGCTGCGCGCGTTCGAGCACGCTGCGCTCGATCGCTTCGGCCTCAGCGCGCGCGCCTTCGTGCAATGGCGACTCGGCAAGCGCGGTTGCCAACTCCGCGCGCGCCTCGTCGACGCGCCCCTGCGCGGCGAATGCGCGCGCGGCCTCGATGCGCCTGGTTGCCATCGCATCCTCGGCGCGTGCAGCAGCTGCGGCGCGAGAGAACTCCGCTCCGCCGAGAGCTTCGGCAAGCTGATCGCACAGCGACGCCACTTCGAGCGCGCGTCCACTCGCGCGGGCCGCCGGCAGACGCAGCCAGAGCTTGGCCGCTGCAATGGCCCGCGCAAACGCCTCGGGCGCATCCGCAGCGGAGCCGAGCGGGAACGCGGCGAGCACGCTCGCTAACGCCGTGCGTTCGGAATCGGAGCCCTTGGACAGCAGGCGAACCGCTGCGTCGCCAACCGACGACAGCGCTTCGTTCCATTCCAAAGCGGTGGCGAGCTCCGGCAACCGCTCCAGCGCGGCCTGCAAGGAGCGCAACGCCGCAGCGGGCCCCGCGTCGCGCAGTCGCTGCGCAGACTCCGCTGCGACCGAGCGGGCCACCGCCTTGACCACCGCCGCGCACTGGGGACCAGATGCGTCCGCGTCGCATGCGCGCGCGCGCAGCAGCGCATCCTGGGCCGCGGCGAGATCGCCCGCGGCGAGCGCATCGCGTGCTGCCATCAGCTGCTCCGTAGCGCGTTCGCGCTTGCCGCGCACGTGGCTTGCAAGCGCCTCTCGCTCCGCGTTTGAGCCCTCCGATGGCAACGACGCAAGCTCGCGCTCTGCGTCTGCAAGACGGCCTTGGTCCGCCAGCCGACGCGCGCGGCGCAGCGCCTCGTCGCTCGCGGCAGCATTTCGCTGCTGCTCCGCGAGCTGCCGGCGAAGGGCTTCGACCTCTACTTCGATGTCCGCCGATGCGCCGATAGCCTGCGCGCGCTCAAACTCGCGCACCGCGGTCGGAAGGTCACCTTTTGCCGCACGCTCTCGGGCGCGCGCACACAGGGCCTTTTGGGCATCGTTCCGAATGGCCACAGCCCGCCGATCGTCCGCAATCTTCGGATCGGACGCGTTCTTGGCCGCTTCCTCGAAGCGGCCGCCGGCGAGCGCGTCCTTGGCCTTGGCGAGTCGGATGTAACGGTCGAACATGAAAGCGTCGTGGGGCCGAACCTGGCCGCAGGGCGCTCGATTCGGCCGAGTGCGCGACTATTCCCAGGCGACCGCGACGCCGCCAGTCGAAGGCTCGTCCACGGCGCGGCGAAGGCACTCCTCCGCGACCACGAGGAACTGGCGACGGTCCGAGATGCCAGCCATCGGGACGGAGACAACGCCGCAGGCTGGCCGCACGGGCACCGCAAACGAGCGATCGCTGAGCGACTGGATCAGTCGACGAGCGAGTGCCTGCGCGCCGAGCGGCGGCGTGCCGGGCAGCAAGAACAAGAACGTCGTGGTCGTGAATCGGCCGAGCACGTCGATGTCACGGCACTCGTTGAGGAACACAGAGGCGACTTCGGCAAGCAACACGGCGCGATCGGGGCCCTGCTTCATCGCGGCGGCGGCTGGCCCGATGTCGAGCAGCACGATCGATAGCGGCAGATGGAACCGCTGGGCGCGCTTCCATTCCTCGTCCAGCTTCAGAGCCGTGTAGGGCCCGTCAAACAGGCCCGTCTCCGGGTCCTGCAGACGATGAAGGAAGGAATCGGACCCTTCCCACTCGCGCACGCGGCCCGCGAGCTCGGACTGGTCCGCGTTGGCCAGTGCCTGTCCATACCGCTCAAGCAGCGTGTCGATGTTCTTGTGCGTCTTGCTGCGATCTCGCGGGCCCAGGTGCTCCAGGCCTTCCACCGCGCCCTTCTGGTCGATCCGAACGACGCCATCGGCTAGCACGAAGCGCGCCATCAACACGCCGGTGGGATCTTCGGCGCGCACGACGATGTAGACCGCGACGCCGCGCGTTTGCTTCCACGCGCGACAGGCGGAAAACGCATTGCCGCCCGTGATGTCCTCTCGCGTCGAGAGGTCTGCGAAGGCCTCCACGACGACGACATCGCCTTGCCCGAGACCTACCGCCAAATCGGCGGTGGGCTCCTTGCCGAAGGCCTTGGTGATTGCGGCGCGGATAGCGGGCGAGGAGCCCACGTGGAACAGTCGCTGGGTCATGGTTCCTTGGCCAACCGTGCGGCCACCTCGGGAGTTAGTTCTTCGTTGCTGTAGACAGCCTGCACGTCGTCGTGGTCGTCGAACGCGTCGAACAGTTCGAGCACCTTCTTTGCGATCGCCGCGTCACCGACTGCGACGCGCTGCTTTGGCACGTAGGCCAGCGCCGCATCGCGCAACGTGACGTTGCTGCGTTCGAGCCCCGACTTCACGACGTGGAAGTCCGCGGCCGCGCAGTAGACCGTCGCAGCGCCATCCGCAAAGACGAAGTCCTCGGCGCCTGCGCCAAGGGCAAGCTCCAGCAAGGCGTCTTCGCTGAGTCCGCACTCGGGGTCGACGTAGAACACGCCGCGCCGATCGAACATCCAGCCAACCGAACCCGTAGCGGCGAGGTTGCCGCCCGCATCCTCAAACAACAGGCGCATCTCCGGCGCGGTGCGACTGCGCTTGTCGGTCAGGATCTCGAGCACGAATGCGACTCCGCCGGGGCCATAGCCCTCGTAGAGCATCTCTTCGAAGTCGCCGACCGTGGTCTCGCCAATGCCCTTCTTGATCGCGCGCTCGATCGCATCCTTCGGCATCGACAGGATGCGAGCCTTCTCGACGGCATCGCGGAGGCGCGGATTGGCATCGACCGACCCACCGCCGTGCTTGGCGGAGACCGTCATGATGCGAGACAGCTTGGCGAACGTCTTCGCGCGCTTGGCGTCGACCCGGTCCTTGCGGAACTTGATGTTCGACGAGTGGGAATGGCCAGCCATCGACCAATGCCTTTGCAGGTGGGACGCGGCGAACGCGCGCGATTCGCACGCTCCGCCAGGAATGCAAACTCAGGCGGCTCTAGAAATGCAGACGGCGCAGCAGCGCGGAAACGCGCGACTGCGCCGACGAAGGCAGGGGCGCAGCAACTGTTGCCGCGCCACAGAACGCATCAGCGCTTGCTGAACTGCGTCGAACGACGCGCCTTGTGGCGGCCGTACTTCTTGCGCTCGACTTCGCGCGAGTCGCGCGTCAGCAAGCTGTGGTCACGCAGGGTGCGATCGAAGTTGACGTTGTCGATGCACAGCGCGCGCGCAATGCCGAGGCTGACTGCGCCAGCTTGGCCCGTGATGCCGCCGCCGTCGACGTTCGCCCAAATGTCGTAGTTGTTGCGCGACTCCGTCACCGTGAGGGGCATCGCAGCCTGGCGGCGCGAGTCATCCGTGACGAAGAACTGCTCGAACTCGAGACCGTTGATGACGATCTTGCCGCTGCCGGCCTTGATTCGAACGCGGGCCGTCGCGCTCTTACGGCGACCGGTGCCCCAGACGTAGGGATTGTTGACTGCCACGTGCAAACCTCGGGTTAGCTGTTGCCCGACCAAACGGCGGGCTTCTGGGCGACGTGCGGATGCTCGGCGCCGCTGTAGACCTTGAGACGGCGCAGCATCGCGGCGCCAATGCGGTTCTTGGGGAGCATGCGGCGGACAGCCAAGCGGATCAGCTCCTCGGGAGCTTCCGCGCGGTAGTCACCGAGCTTCACCGTGCGAAGACCACCCGTGTAACCCGTCCAGTAGGTGTATTCGCGGGTTTCGCCCTTGTTGCCCGTCAGCTTCACCTTGCCGGCGTTGACGACGATCACGCCCTCGCCAACGAGGATGTGAGGGGTGTAGCGGGGCGTGTGCTTGCCCATGAGGACCGTGGCGATCTCGGTCGCCAGACGGCCGAAAACCTGGCCGTCTGCGTCAACCACGCGCCAAGTGTTCATGGCTACGTGTCGATCGGCCTCAGTTGCGAAGGTGGTCTTGGTCATTGCCTGCTGCGGTCGGCTGTGGCCCTGCAGAGCCGTGCCTGGATTGGGAAGGGCGGAGGATGCTAGCGACAAGCCCTTCTGAGTCAACGGTGCTGAATGCGCTGCGCGGCAGAAAACCGCGACTTTGCGCGGCGGACCCCACGGCCCACCGCGTTTTCCTCACAACTCGCGGATGGTCATCGTGTTGGTGAGGCCAGTTTCGCGGACCGTGCCCGCGATCTGCACGAGCCGATCGCCCTTCTTGACCCAGCCTTCCTGCGACATGATCTTGTCGCCGGCGACGGTCAACTCAAAGGAAGTACGCTTCGGCGGAATCTTGCGGGCCGTGATGCCCCACGTGAGTGCCAACCGCTGCAACGTCCGCTGCGAGGGCGTGAACGCCATGATGTGCGTCGGCGGCCGTTCGCCAGCCAACAGGTTCGCCGTCGTGCCGGTCTCGGTGTAGACGGCAATCAGTTTCACCTTCGCCTCGTAGGCCGCGTAGGCCGCGGCGCGAACCGTCGCCTGTGCGACGTTCGAGTTGCCGCCGCGGGAACGGCGACGCATCCGCTCGTCCATCCCCGTGTAGGCCCACTTCTCGGCGGTGCGAATGATGTTCTCCATCGTCCGCACACTGCGCACCGGGTGGCGACCCGATGCGGTCTCGGCCGACAGCATCACTGCCGACGTGCCGTCGTAGATCGCGTTCGCGACGTCCGAAGCCTCGGCGCGCGTCGGCCGCGGATTGAGCACCATCGACTCCAGCATCTGCGTCGCGGTGATCACCGGCTTCCGGGCTTCGTTGCACATCGCGATGATGCGCTTCTGCACAGGCGGCACGGCGGCCGGCCCCATCTCGACGCCCATATCGCCGCGCGCGACCATCAGGCCATCGGCGACCGCGAGGATCTCCGGCAGGCAGCCGACGGCTTCCGGGCGCTCGATCTTCGCGATGATCAGCACGTCGGACTTCTTCTTCGCGATGTGCTTGCGCAGCTCCACCACGTCTTCCGGCGCACGCACGAACGACAATGCGACGAAGTCGACTTCGTTCGCGAGCACGACCGCGAGGTCCGCGAGGTCCTTGCTCGACAAGCAGCTCGTCGACACCTTGCTGCCCGGCAGATTGATGCCTTTGAACTGGTGCAGCATGCCGCCGTAGACGACGCGCGTGTGGATCAGGTCGCCATCGACCTTGACCACGCGCAACTCCAGGTTGCCGTCGTCAAGCAGGATGCGCTCCTTCGGCTTCACGTCCTTCGCGAGGTTGCGATAGATCGTGCCGATGCGGATCGGCTCGCCGTTCGAAGCGGCTTCGCCAACGACGCCAGGCGTGACATCGATCACGACTTCCGCGCCGCGCTTCAAGTAGATCGGCTCAGCACCCTTCAGCTTGCCGACGCGGATCTTGGGGCCCTGCAAGTCGGCGAGGATGCCAACGGCTGTTCCCTCCTTCTCTGCGACCTGCCGGATCGTCTTGATCGTGCGCTCGAGCGTCACGTGATCCGCGTGGGCGCAGTTGAGACGGAAGACGTCGACGCCAGCGCGCACGAGTTGCGCAATCATCGACGGGGTGTTCGAAGCGGGGCCGAGAGTGGCCACGATCTTAGTGCGGTTCTGCCAGACCATCCTGAAGAGTTCCTCGGCGCTGCGCGCCGGTCCTACGATGCAAATGGAGCCGTTTAGGCGGCGCGGTGTTGTAGCGAATGCCGACCGCGCGCGCGACGGCAGGGGGCGCACCTTTGCACAGATGACGGCGAAGTGACGATCACCCGCCGAACGCCGAGCGGCTCTTCTCCCACCACTCCTGCCACTTGGCTTGCGCCTTTTGACGCGCTTCACGGCTAGCGCTCGCATCGAACGGCAGGTCCTGCTTGGTCATCGCCTTAAGCGAGATCCAGGCGGAACTGCGGACGATCTGCTCGGGATCCGCGAGCGCCACGACGAGCGCGTCCACGGTCTCGCGCGACGAGAAGTCGCGCAGGCCTTCGACGACGAGCCGGCGTACGAACGTGTCGGAGTCCTTCGCCATCGGCAGAAGGCTCGGCAACACGCGCGCATCCTTGCTCCGCAGCAGTTCGTCGACCGCTTCGAAGCGAGCGCCTTCGTCGGCGTCGGCAAGTCGACCGATCTGGTGCGCCAATGCCGGCGGCAACCCATCGGCTGCGGGATTGGGCTGCGGAACCGATTCCTTCGGCATCGACGAGGCCGCGTCGTCGACCGCGGCAGCGCGCGGTTTGGCGGCGAGGTCGGCGATTGCAGCGGCCTGCTGCTGCAGTTGCTGCCGAAGATCGTCGAGCGCGGGACCGTAGTCGGGCCTCGACTCGCCGGCGCGCTCGACGGACTTTCGCAGTGCATCGACGGCAGTGCGAGCATCCGCGAGCCCCATCGCAATCGCGGCCAGCTTCTGCGAGGACTCCTCTGCCCCTTGGAAGAACGCGGCAAACCGCCCCTCGATGCGGTCCAGGTCCGCGCGCGAGGCGAGCGAATCGAGCTTCAGGCTCGTGTCTTGGATGACGTCGGATTGCGACTTGACGCTCTCGGCAAGCCGAGTCATGCGCAGGGAGCTGTCCTCAACGGCTTCGCCGATGCGGAAGTCCAAGAACAGCGTCGAAGCGGCGATTGCGCCGAGCAGCACGACGCCAACCGACATCGACTTGGAATCACCGTGCGGTCGCTGCGCAGGATCGGCGGTCGACGTCGATGGGGCGACCGCTTGCGCAGGGCTCGTTGCGCCCAGCGCTGCGAGGCAGCAGGCGCCCACCGTCTTGCCAGCCGTCTGCCGCGCAGTGCCGCTTTGCACATCGGACAAAGGGACCGATGCATTGCATAGGTCGCAGAACAGCACCTCGAGAGGATTGCGCGTTTCCATGGGATGACCGGACGGGTGTGGCCTCGGAGTCTCGCATCGGGTGCCGCCTGCCGCATAGACCCCGAACGTCAAAAGTTCGGAGCGATGCGCGACCGCGAGCAACGGCTTTGGGGGCCGATAGCGCAGTAGGCCTCGGTGGCAACCGCGACTGAGGCACACGCGCGCCAAAACCGGGCCATAGAGCGCATGCCAGCTCCCTACATCTGCGCATGGCGCGGCCTATGGGACCGAAAGAACATGCAACGCGATTACGCCACGGAGGACGGCGACGGCCGTCGAAACCCCATGCTGGCAGTCGTTCGCTCCCATCGCCGCACGACCTATGTTCTGGCCCTGCTGTCGATCGCGCTCTTGATGGCTCTCGCATTGCTGCGCGAATGAGGCGCCGCCGCTCGGTCAGGGCGCCCCCAGCATCGATCGCAACCGATCGAGCGTTCGCACCGTGGCGCCGCGGTTGGAAGCGATCACGGACCTCGCCCGCTCACCCAAGGACTGCCGCGCCAGAGGGTCCTCGCATAGCGATGCGACCACCGTCCCTAGCTCGTTTGCATCCGCAACCAAGACCGCCGCACGCTCGCGCAACAGCAACTCGACATCGGTGCGAAAGTTGGTCGTGTGCGGCCCGAACACTACAGCGCGCCCCTGCGCCGCCGGCTCCAGCATGTTCTGCCCGCCATGCGGGATCAGGCTGCCGCCGACGAACGCGATGTCGCACGCGGCATAGAACTTCTGTAGTTGGCCGATCACGTCGACGACGAGCACGGCATCCTCGGGCAACGGCGATGCGCCACCGTACGTCTCGCTCCATCGCACAGCAACGAAGCCAACGGCGCGCAACGCATCGACGACGGAACCCGATCGTTCCGGGTGGCGCGGTACCACGACGACGCGCATCGAACGCGAAGCAGCGTGCGCGCGCGTGGCCTCGCACACGACAACCTCTTCATCCGCATGCGTGGAGCCCGCGACGAGCACGAGCCGGCCGTCGCGCGCGAGCCAGCGGCGCAACCGCTCGCCATCCTGCTCGAAGCCGCCCATCACCACACTGTCGTACTTCATGTTGCCGGTGACGACGACGCTGTCCGGATCGACACCGAGATCGAGCAGACGACGCTGGTAGGCACCGTCCTGAACGCAGAACAGGCGGATGCGGTCCAACTGCGGCAGCATCCCCTTGGCGCGTCGGTAGCCGTGGAAGGTCTTCTCCGAAATGCGACCGTTGATGATCGCAACCGGCACGCCACGGCGCGCAGCGGCTTGGAGGAAGTTGGGCCAGATCTCCAGTTCCATCAACAGCACGCACCGCGGACGGATGCGATCCAGCGCGCGCGATGGCCATGGCCCGAAGTCGAGCGGATAGAACATCACTTGCAGGTCGGGATGGTCCTGCTTCGCAACTTGGTGCCCGTTGGGCGTCGTCGAGGACAGCACGATCTGCAGGTCGGGCCGCTCGGCGCGCAGTCGCGCGATGATGTTGGCCGCGGCTTTGATCTCGCCGACCGACACGCCATGGATCCAGACGATCGGCTTGCCGCTCGACTCAATCCGCACGCGCCCCATGCGCTGTCGAAACGAACGGCGATAGCGCGCATCGATGATCGAGCGCCACAGCAGCACCGGAGAATAGACGCAGAGCCCCAGCAGGAAGGCCAGCTGGTAGACCGCCATCGTCAACGCAGCGCGCAGCCAGGAGCGCGACCCCCTGCTGCGCGCCGCGGTCTCGCCTTGGTCGCGCATCACGAACGACAGCCTGCGCTCAGTCGAATGCCGGGGCGCAGCACTTCTTGTACTTGATCCCCGATCCGCACGGGCAATCGTCGTTGCGGCCGGGCTTGGGCTGAGTGCCCGGACGTGGCGCAGGCGCCGGCGGACGCGAAGCGGACGGAGCGGGCGCAGCCGGTGGCGGCGCAGCGGGAGCGGGCGCGGCCGGAGCTTGCGCAGCGGGAGCCGCGGCATCTGCCGGAGCAGGAGCAGCCGAGGCATCGCCCGCCGCGGGCGCTGGTTGCGCCGGTCCCGCCGATTGCAGCACGAGACCCTGCGGAGTCACGCGCAGCGCAAAGCGCTCGCCCTTCTGCATGCGGTCGACGATCTCCTGCGGGATCTGCCCTGCGGCGAGCAGCGACTCGAACAGAGCCTGCGCCTCTTGCGGCGTCCGCGGCATCTGGAACTGCGGCTGCTGGGGCGGCGGCGGAGGAGGAGGCGGCGGCTGCTGCTGACGCAGGCGGCCAGTGATCATGTCGCGGATCGTGTCGGTGGCTTCCTGCTTCCAAACGAAGTTGACGACGTGCTCGGCGACCTCCGTCTTGAGCTGTTGGAACTTCTCGAAGCCTTCCTTCTTGTACTCGTTCTTCGGATCGATCTGCGCGTAGCTGCGCAGCCCGATGCCGCCCTTCAATACCTCCATCGCGTGCAAGTGGTCCTTCCACTTCTGGTCGATGGTCTCGAGCACGAGGAAGCGCTGGACGCCTTGCCAGTCCTTCTCGCCGTAGGCCTGCTCGCGCTGCGCATACAGCTGCTCGACCTGCTGCACGATCCAATCGAACAACCCTTCGCGGCTCTGCTGCTCCAGGGATTCGAGCGGTAGCGCGTCGCCGAAGCGGTGCTGCAGCCACTGCCGCAGCGCGGCGAAGTCGATCGGTTGGTCCTTGTCGCCCGACACGCGGTCGACGACCGGCCCGAGCACTTCTTCGAGCATGCCCAGCGTCTTGTCCTTCAAGCCCTTCCACTCCAACGCGTCCTGCCGCTGGCCGTAGATGAACTTGCGCTGCTTGTCCATCACCTCGTCGTATTCGAGGAGGTGCTTGCGGATGTCGAAGTTGCGAGCCTCGACCTTCTTCTGCGCGCCGGCGATGCGGCGCGTGACCATCGGGCTGTCGATGACCTCGCCGGGCTTGAAGCCCATCTTCTCCATCATCACCTTCACCCAGTCGCGGGCGAAGATGCGCATGAGGTCGTCGTCGAACGACAAGAAGAACCGAGTCTCACCCGGATCGCCTTGGCGGCCGCAGCGGCCGCGCAGCTGGTTGTCGATGCGGCGCGCTTCGTGGCGTTCGGTGCCGATCACGTAGAGGCCGCCGAGCGCGAGGATCTCGTCGTGCTCCTTCTTGCAGTGGGCTTCGAGCTCCGCGAGCCGAGCCTGCGCGTCGGGTTGCTCTTCGGTCCAGCCCTTCTGCGCGATCTCCGCGCGCCACAGCGCCTCGGCCTTGCCGCCGAGCACGATGTCCGTGCCGCGACCTGCCATGTTCGTCGCGACCGTGACCATGCCCCGGCGACCTGCCTGCATGACGATCTCGGCCTCGCGCTCGTGCTGCTTTGCGTTGAGCACGTTGTGCGGCACGCCGAGCTCGGTGAGCTTTTGGCTGATGCGTTCCGACTTCGCGATCGACGTCGTGCCGAGCAGGATCGGGCGGCCGCGCGCGTTCTCACGCTTCACTTCCTCCGCGATCGCGCCGAACTTGCTGTCGTCGTCGAGATAGACCTGGTCGTTGTAGTCCTTGCGGACCATCGGACGGTTGCTCGGGATCGACACGACATCGAGGTCGTAGATTCGCGAGAACTCCGCGGCTTCGGTCATCGCCGTGCCGGTCATGCCCGCGAGCTTGCCGAACATGCGGAAGTAGTTCTGCAGCGTGATCGTGGCAAGCGTCTTGTTCTCCTCGCGCGGGCGGATGCCTTCCTTGGCTTCGACCGCCTGGTGCAATCCGTCGCTCCAGCGTCGGCCTGCCATGAGGCGGCCCGTGAACTCGTCGACGATGACGACCTCAGGGTCGCTCTTCTGGCCGTCGGGTCCCTGGCGTTGCGCGACGATGTAGTGCTTGTCCTTCTCGTAGACGTGGTGCGCGCGCAACGCCGTCTCCAGCAAGTGCGGCCACTCCATCAACTGCGGGTTGCTGTAGAAGCTGTCGACGCCGACGAGCTTCTCGGCGCGCTCGACGCCAGCCTCCGTCAGGATGCACTGGTGCTCCTTGAGCTTGATCTCGAAGTGCTCGCCTTCCTTCAGCTGGCGCGCGATGCGATCGGCGAACACGAAGCGCTCCGTGCTGCCCTCCGCCTCGCCCGAGATGATGAGCGGCGTGCGAGCCTCGTCGACGAGGATCGAGTCGACTTCGTCGACGATCGCGAAGAACAGGTTCTTCTGCACCTGATCCTCGACGCGCCACTTCATGTTGTCGCGCAAGTAGTCGAAGCCGAACTCGTTGTTCGTGCCGTAGGTGATGTCGGCGGCATACGCAGGCTGGCGCTCTTGCGGCGACATCTGCGACTGGATCGGCAGAGCCTTGAGGCCGAGGTATTCGAAGACCGGGCTCATCCACTCGCAGTCGCGGCGCGCGAGGTAGTCGTTGACCGTCACGACAAACACACCCTTGCCGGCCAGCGCGTTGAGCGCCGCGGGCAACGTCGCGACGAGCGTCTTGCCTTCGCCGGTCGCCATCTCGGCGATGTTGCCGCCGTGCAGCACGGCGCCGCCGAGCAACTGGACGTCGAAGTGGCGGATGCCGAGCGTGCGCGTTGCGGCCTCGCGCGTGAGCGCGAACATGCGCGGCAGGCAGTCGTCGAGCGTCGTCTCGCCCGCCATGACCTTCTGCTTCATCGTGGCGACCTGCGCTTGGATCTGCTCCTTGCTGAGCGCCTTGATCTCGTCGGCGAGTGCGTTGACCGCGCGGACGATGGGCTGGAAGCGCGACAACGAACGCTTGTTGGCCGAGCCGAAAACGCCCTGCAGCGCCTTGCCGATGCGGGCGGGAATGGAACCAAAGTCGAACTTCATCTGTGTGCCTTCACTGCGGACAGCGTGCCCGCGCGGCGGCCTCGAACCGAATCGTCCTGCGCGCTCCCCACCGCGGCCGCGGCAACGGAGAAGCTCGCTCCACTGCGCACACTGCGAAAGCCCAGCCAGCCCGTGCGCAGGAGCGCAGGAGCCTCAGCCGAGTCGACGCAGCGCGGACGGCGCGTCCGGCGCGCGCGGTTGCGGCAAGCCGCCGCAACGAAGGTCAAGCGAACGGCGGAGCGTTCGCGGCGCGTGGATTCGCTCCACGCACGCAGGCTGTGGCGCGGAGGCGCAGGAGATCGCAACCGAGCGCGGCGCCGCGGCGATTGCCTCGACACACATGGCGACCGCGATCGGCGCGCGTTCGTTCGCGCGACCGACCGACGGGCACCCGATGACGAGCGCCAACGCGAGCAGGAAGCCGATCACCTCGGCACCTCGCGCGAACGCAGGATGCGATCCACCATCTCGTGGAACAGGCTCTCCTGAAACGGCTTCGCCAAGAACCCATCCGCCCTGCGCATGTCCGCGAGCGCGACCTGGGCCGAGCTCGACAACAGGATCGGGATGCCTTGCGTCGCTGGGTTGCTGCGCAGTTGCGCAATGACCTGAAGCCCATCGAGCTCCGGCAACTCGTAGTCGAGCACCACGAACTTGGGCAGCAACGACGTGACCGCGGCGACCGCGGACCGGCCATCGTGGATCTTGATCGTGCGGAAGCCGCGCGACTGAAGCAGCAGTTCGACCGCGTCCGCGAGGTCGACTTCGTCGTCGACGATCAGCACAGTGCCGCGATTTTCAGCCTCGGCTGCGGCCGCTACGCAGCGACCCTCCAACGCTCGGCGCAGGCACGCTGCGGTGTCGAGGCCGCGTCGCAAGAACGCGTCCTCGATGCGTTGCTTCATCTCGCGATTGAAACGACGCACGGCCATCCACGACTCGTAGTCGGGGAAGTCCGGCTTGATGTCCATCTGGTCGTGCGTGTCGACCGCGAAGAAGAACTCGCCCGCCACGATGTGCTCTTGCAGCACGAGCTTCATGAACGGGTAGTTGCGGTTGCCAAGGCGCAGGCTGTATCGGACGCACGGGTGCCCAGGAACAGGCTCGATGCGTTCCTTCTGGAACATCGCGAGCATGCCCGCCGTGTCCTTGCCTGCCATCGAGGACAAGTCCGGCGCTCGCCGCGCCCGAGACTGCGTGCCGTAGGCGATCTCCTGATACAGGGCGATCGCTGCGGCGACGGTCTCCGGGAGCAGCGCCTCGAGCCTCATCGCGATGCGGCTCCTTCGGCTCCGCGCTGCGGCGCCGGGCACGCGCCCTGCGTTGGCGCGTGGCTCGCTTGCGCTGCGATTGGCGCCGCGAGCGACCCACGCAGTTCCGCGATCGACGTGTTGGCGCCTGCGAGCAGTCGCGCGAGGTCATCGACTACGCCGACCAACACCGCCGGATCCACAAACGCCGCAGTGCCGACTTCGACCGCGCTCGCGCCCGCGCAGACGAACTCCAACACGTCCTCTGCCGTGCGCGCGCCACCGACGCCGATGACCGGGATGCGCACCGCGCGGCTGATCTCGTGCACCATGCGCAGAGCGACTGGCTTGATCGCTGGGCCTGACAGCCCGCCGATGCCGCGGCCCAGGATCGGCTTCCGCTTGCGCCAGTCGACCGCCATGCCGATCAGCGTATTGATCGCCGTGATGCCATCCGCGCCGCCTTGTTCCGCGCCCTTCGCGATCGAGACGATGTCGGTCACGTTGGGCGAGAGCTTGGCAAACACCGGAACGTTCGCGACCCGCTTCACCGCGGCGACGGCCCGTTCGCACATCCGCGCATCGGTCGAGAACAACAGCCGACCTTCCTGCACATTGGGGCAAGACAGGTTGACCTCGAGCGCATCAACCCCGGCCTTGCAGAAGCGCTCGGCCAACTCGACGAACTCGTCGACCGCCTCGCCGCCGATGTTGATCACGATGCGCGGACACAACGTCTTCATGCGCGGCAGTGTTTCCGCGAGGAAGTAGTCGGCGCCTTTGTTCTCGAGCCCGATCGAATTGAGCATGCCCGACGGCGTCTCGGCGATGCGCGGTGGCGGGTTGCCGTGCCGTGGCTTCACCGTGACCGTCTTGGAGACGAGCGCGCCCACGCGCGACAACGGCGAGAAGTCGCGCGCTTCCCACCCCGATCCGTAAGTGCCCGAGGCACTGAGGACGGGGTTGGCGAGTTGGAGCGGACCGATGGAGGTCTGCAACAAGGAGGAGCCGCAGGAGTCCTGCACGTTCAGGAGGATACCTTCTTCTTGGCCTTCTGCGCCGCGCGATCCTCCTGCACCATCATCAAGAGGAGCCCGAAGGCGCCAACCGTGATGCACGAGTCCGCGACGTTGAAGGCGGGAAAGCCCCATTCGACCGGCCACTTGCCCGAGAAGAACAGGAAGTCGCGCACCGACCGCGCAGGGTCCGCGTCCGAGCGCGTGAAGTTGTCGTACAGGTTGCCGATCGCGCCCGCGAAGATCAGCGATAGCACCGAGAGTTGGAGCCGCTTTTGCGCCGGCGTCGCTGCGACGAACCACAGCAACCCGAACACCGCAAAGCAGCGCAGGACCATGAGTGCGATTGTGCCGTCGCCGAACAGGCCCCAGATCGTGCCCGGGTTCTCCCAGGTGACGAGGTCAAAGCGCAGCAGGTCCGTCCCGAACACGAGATGGCGCGCCGACTCATTGGCGTAGCGCTGCTCCATCCAGGTGAACGCCGCGTGCTTGCTCCACAAGTCGAGGGCCACGAGCAGCGGCCAAGGCCACCAAAAGCGGGACTTGCCTTCGAACCACCGAAGCGGTTGCTTCGCATCCGCCGGCGTCGAATCCGACGTCCCTGCGGCCCGAGGGTCCGCGCCTCCAAAGCCGCCCATGAGGCTCAGGCGCTGTCGCGGTTGCGCTCTTCGGCCTCTTGGTGGCGCACGCAGTAGCGCGCCCACGGCAGGTATTCGAGGCGAGGCTTCGGAATCCAGGCATCGGTCTTCGCCGCGGGCTTCGCAGGCTTCTTCGCGGCAGCCTTCTTGGCGCTGTCCTTCTTGGCAGCGTCCTTCTTCTTGGCGTTTTCGGCCTCTTCCAAGCACAGCGGGCAGACGCCGAACTCCCAGTCGCCCTTGCCGTCGATGCGATCGAGGGCTTCCTCGATGTGTTGGATCGTCTCTTCCTCGTTCTCAATCAGACCGAGCATGAAGCCTTGGTCGTAGTTGTCGGTGCCTTGATCCGCGAGGTTGTCCACCGACGCTTCCTGGTCGGAGGCGCGCAGCGCCTCGTCACGCATCGAACCGACGTCGCCGCGCAACGATGCGAGCTGGCGCTCCAGCAGCGCGCGATACTTGGTCAATTCCGTCTTGGTCGGCTTGGACATGTCGCAGGACTCGGAAGGTCAGTTCGTGAGGGAAAACGCCGAGAACCCCACCAGGACCGCGGATGCAGCCCGGTTTAGGGGCGGGGAAGGTAGGCTCGCCCCATGGGGCGGTCAAGCGCGGACACAGCTCGGGTTTTGGCCGCGGCCTGACGTCGCTCGCGCCATGGCTACTGGCCGCCTACTCTGGCATCGCGGGTTGTGCGTCGCAGTTCGACGCCTCGCCCGATCCCCCATGTCCCTGCGCCCCCAGCAGCTCCTCGCCGACTTCCTCGTGTATCTCGGTGCCGAGTTGCAGGTTTCGCCGCACACCGTCGAGGCCTACCGGCGCGATGTGGATCGCTTGCTCGACGGAGCGAAGGAGTTGCCGATCCGCCAGCGCATCGCCGACCACCTGCGCGAGCTCGCGGAGACCGCGGCGCCAGCGTCCGTCGCGCGCGCGGCGGCGGCGATTCGCGGCTTCTATCGATTCCTTCACGCAGAAGGCATGTGCGACGAGGACATCGCCACCGGGCTGCTCGGGCCAAGGCTCGAACAGAAGCTGCCAAAGGCGCTGTCGAAGAAGAACGTCGAGGCGCTGCTGCTCGCGGTCGAGGGCGACGACCCGCTCGCGGTCCGCGACCGCGCGATCCTGCACGTGCTCTACGCCACCGGTTGCCGCGTCAGCGAAGCCTGCGGCCTCCGTGCGACGAGCATCCTCGAAGACCGCCGACTCCTGCGAGCGTTTGGCAAAGGCAACAAAGAGCGGCTCGTGCCGATCAGCGACGAGGCGCTCGCGCGCATCGCTGCCTACCGCGCAACCGCGCGACCGCTGCTGCGCAGTCGCGCAGCGAAGGATCCCGGCGACGTGCTGTTCTTGTCGCGCACCGGGCGCCCGCTCGACCGCGTTCGCATCTGGCAAGTCGTGCGCGCTGCATGCGAGCGCGCAGGCATCGACGCGGCCTGCTCCCCCCACGCGCTGCGGCACTCGTTTGCGACGCACTTGGTGAGCGGCGGCGCCGACCTGCGCTCGGTGCAGGAGATGCTGGGCCACGCGTCACTTGCCACGACCCAGGTCTACACGCACGTCGACGCGGAACGACTGCGCAAGACGCACTCGCGCTTCCATCCGCGCGGCTGACGCGCGGACTTGGCAGCGCAACGCGTCGCAGGGACAGGCAACCCGTCGCTGCGACAGCGTGGTGAAGCCTCAGTCGCCGGCGATCGCGCCGTCGCTGCTGCGGCGCCCGCGGCGCTTGTGGCCAAAGCCACGGTGCCCACCGGCGAAGAAGCCCAGGAACGTCTTGCCCTGCGCAGTCACGCCCATGGAAACGTCCTCGCTCGCGCGCGCCGCTTCTTCGCGCACGTTGCCACCGTTGTGGAACACGGCGCGGAAGCAGCGCTTCAAGTCCGCCATCGCTTCCGACGAGAACCCGCGGCGACGGAGCCCGACGAGGTTGAGGCCGACGATGTCGTTGCGATCCGCGGCGACCGAGAACGGCGCCACGTCGTAGGAGATTGCAGCGTTGCCAGCGACCATCGCGCTCTCGCCGAGTCGCACGAACTGATGCACGCCTGCGCCGCCGCCGATGAATGCGTGGGGACCGACGTGCACGTGGCCGCCAAGCATCGCGCCGTTCGCCATCGTGACCCAGTCGGACACTTGGCAGTCGTGCGCAACGTGCGTGTTGGCCATGAAGAAGCAGTCGTTGCCGATCACGGTCGAACCGCCAGCTCGCGCCGGACGGTGCACGGTGCAGCCCTCGCGGAAGATCGCGCGCGCGCCAACGATCACCTTGCCGCCCGCGGCGTTGGGGTCGGGAACGCGCATCTGCGCCTCGCCGCCGATCACGACGAACGAGTCGATCAGGCAGTTCTCGCCCACCTCGCAACCATCGCGAACGATCGAGTGTGGCTCCAGCCTGCAGCCTGCGCCGATGCGCGCGCCAGCGCCGATGATGCAGTAAGCGCCAACTTGGACGCCGCTGCCGAGGACTGCGGTCTCGTGGACGACAGCGGTCGGGTGAATCATGGGCCGCGCATTGTGCCGTCATCTTCACGGAATGCGAGCGGGGCAGCGCGATTGCTCGCGCTGCCCCGCTGCGTCGAAATCGACGTTCGGTGGACCGGAGGATGCTCCTCCGATCGCCTGCGTCACTGCTTCTGCTGCTTGCCGCGCAGTTCTTCGACGAGGTCCTTCTCGCCGTAGACCTTGTCGAGCGCCTCGACCATGCCGGCGGCATGGACGCCAACGCAGCGATTGACGCGCTCGTCGAACCAGTAGTTGCCCGGAAGCGACTCGATGTTGCCGTCGAACACGAGGCCGACGACGTTCGCGTTGCGGTCAAGAATCGGGCTGCCCGAGTTGCCGCCGATGATGTCGGCCGTGCAGACGAAGTTGTACGGCGTCTGCAGGTCGATCTTCGACTTGGCGTCGAGCCAGCGCTGCGGCAGGTCGTACGGCGTCTCGTTGTCGAACGACGTGTTGCGCTCGTAGAGGCCGTTGAACGTCGTCTTCGGCGGAACCTTCGTCGTGCCGGCCTCGTAGCCAGTCACGGTGCCGAACGCGAGGCGCAGCGTGAACGTCGCGTCCGGGTAGAGGCTGTTGCCGTAGACGTCGAAGCGCGCCTTGTTGATGACCGCCTTGTTCGCCGGGACGATCTCCTGCTCGAGCTTCTTCTGGAGCTTCTGGCGCTCGCTGCGCTTGATCTCCTTGTTGTCGAGCGCGGCGCGGAACTCAGCGTAGCCCTGCGAAATCGCGTCGAACGCTGCCTTGACCTCAGGCTTGCCCGACTTCGCGACGAGCTCCTCGTCGCGCGCCTTCATCTTCTCCATCATCGTGGCGTCGCGCAGGCCCGCGAGGTGACCCTGGTAGGCCTTCAGGCTGTTGGCGATGCCGAAGAACTGGTCGCGCAGCGCAAACGCCTTGTCCGGATCGCTGTCCATCTGCTCCTTCGTCTGCGCGAGCATCGTGGTCAGGCGCTCGACGATGCGCGGCGTCTGGATATCGCGGTGGAACTCCATCTCCGAGTGCGTCAGCAGGCGCTCGGTGTTGCCCGGGTGCCCCGAGACGAAGACGAGCTCATCCTTCTTGGCGCCGTCCGAGTTCCACGGGAAGTAGAACTTCGACGAGTCGATCGGCTTGCCGTCCTCGTAGACGCGGAAGAACGCGCAGTCGAGGCAGTAGCGCGGGTAGGTGAAGTTGTCGTAGTCGCCGCCGTAGAACGCGACCTGCTTCTCGGGCGCGAACACGAGGCGCACGTCGTCATACTTGTGGTAGACGTGGATGCGGAACTCGTTGCCGTCGTAGAGGACGACCGGGTCCGCCTCGATGTGCGTCTTGGCGTCGGTGATGCCCGCGCACATCTCTTTGAGCTTGCCCTCTCGCTCCGCTTCCGGGAGCGCGACGACGTCCTTCGTCACGTTCTTGATCTCGATCAATTGGCGCAGCGTCAGGCCCTTGCCCTTCACTTCACTGCCAAACAGCTTGCTGCTGAAGCCTGGCTCGACCCAGTCCTTCTCCTTGGTCGAGACCGCCTGGATCGTCGTCAGCGCAACGTGATGGTTCGTCATCACGAGGCCGTTCGGCGACACGAACGAACCCGAGCCGCCGGTGTCGAAGCGCACCGAGCCAAGGCGCACGTGCTCGAGCCACTGCTGGCTCGGCTCGAAGTTGTGCTTCTCCTTCAGGTACTGCAGCGGCAGGCCGTCGAACGGCCACATGCCCTCATCGGGCGTCGTGGACGGGAACGCGGCGAAGATGGCGACGGCGCAGAGCCAGCGCGAAACCGGGAACAGCTTCATCTCGGGGGTCCTTGCGGGTTTGGGGCCGAGCGCGCTCCGCGCCGGCCAGGATCAGGGCGAGCACGATACGAAGGACCTCGTCCGTGCGCCAAAACTCGTTGTCATGCTCCCGAGGATCCGTCGGGCTCCCGGTCCTTCGTCACCGAGGCATCGCCGGACGGCGCTACGCCATGCAGTCGGTCATAGACGAGGTCCGCGGTCGCCTGCGGGATGCCGGGAACGGCGCGCACCGCCTCGCGGGTGGCAGCACGAAGGCCCGACAGCGAACCGAACGCCCGCAGCAAAAGCCGCCGCCGCTCGGCACCGATGCCCGGGATATCGTCGAGTTCGCTGCCGATGCGACCGCGGCGCTTCCGGTGGTAGGTGATCGCGAAGCGATGCGCCTCGTCGCGCAACGCCGCAATGAGCAGCGTCTCGGGCGCGTTCTCCGCGAGCGGAACCTGTAGCTCTTTGCCGGGCAACGCGAGCCG
>JBEELK010000329.1:0-5041 GCA_041168165.1 Planctomycetota bacterium
AAGAACGTCAGGCCAAGATGGACGCAAAGAAGCTCGATGCGCTGCACAAGCGCATGAAGCCGATCCACGACAAGGTCGCGCAAGGCGACAAGCTGCAGGCGCAAGGCTTGGCGAAGTCGAAGAACACCAGCCAGTCCGCGCGCCTGTGCGAGCAGTCGATCGATGCCTACAAGGCTGCGGGCAAGGCGCTGCAGGAGCTCGCCAAGGAGATCGCCGAGGACTCCGACCTCGCGGTCGAGGCGCGCGCGATCGGCGCGCATCTGCACGACAGCGGCATCCGGTCCGCGTTGCACGTCGCCAACATGTTGACCGTGCAGAGCGACTTCAAGAACGCGCTCGATTGGACCACGCGCATCCTCGCGTTCGATCCGAGCAACCTCGAAGCGAAGGCCATGCGCCACACGATCGAAGTGGCGCAGGCGAGCGCGAGCGAGAGCTGGCGCTGGAACTGGCACGTGGTCGGCGACACGCCGCGCCCGCGCGGCGGCAGCCGCCGCTGATTGCCGCTAGCCCAGCGTCGCGTAGTCGGTGTAGCCCTTGGCTCCCGGCGTATAGAACGTCTTGGGGTTTGCCTCTTGCAGCGGTGCGTGTTCGCGAATGCGCCGCGGCAGGTCGGGATTGGCGAGGAACGAAGTGCCGAACGCACTCGCGTCGACCGCGCCGCTCGCCACCGCGGACGTCGCCTCATCGGGCGTGTAGCCCATGTTGGCGACGAGCACTGAGCGGAAGGCCTTGCGCACCGGCGTGAGCAGGTCGCCCTTCTGCGCGCCATAGAAGTCCGCGCGCATCAGGTGCAGGTAGCCAATCTGCATCGCGTCGAGCTGCTGCGCCACATAGGTCGCAACCGCGATCGGATCGCTGTCCTTCATGCTGTTGAAGGAGTTGAGCGGCGAGATGCGCACGCCCACGCGCTCTTTGCCAAACACGTCGCATGCTTGCTGTGTCACTTCGAGCAACAGGCGCGCGCGGTTCTCGATCGAGCCGCCATAGGGGCCCGTGCGCTGATTGCTGCCGTCGCGCAAGAACTGGTCGAGCAGGTAGCCGTTTGCGCCGTGCACTTCGACGCCGTCAAACTCCGCTCGCTTCGCATTCTCGAACGCTCTGCGGAAGCCCTGCACGATGCCTGGGATCTCGCTGTCGAGCAGCGCGTGCGGCACTTCGTACGGCTTCTTGCCCTTTGGCGTGTGCGTCTCGCTGTCCGTGATCGCAATCGCGCTCGGCGCCACTGGCTGCTTGTCGCCATTGAGCAGCGAATGCGTCGCGCGTCCGCCGTGCCACACTTGCAAGAAGATGCGTCCGCCGCGTGCGTGCACGGCGCGCGTCACGAGCCTCCAGCCTTCGACTTGCGCATCGTCATAGATGCCGGGCTCGCGCCAAAACGCCGAGTTGCCTGCCATCGCCATTGTCGCTTCCGCAATCAGCAATCCACCCGTCGCGCGCTGGGCGTAATACTCCGCCATCAGCTTGTTGGGCACGTGCCCTGCGTCGGCGCGGCAACGCGTGAGCGGCGCGAGGAAGATGCGGTTTGCCAGCGTGAGCTGGCCGAGTTGGAGAGGAGTGAAGAGGTCGGTCATTTCACTTCCCTCCCTCAACCGCCTTCTGCAGCGCGTCCTTGCCGCCGACGATCGGCAGCTCGAGGGTCGTGCCTTCGAGGTCCACGGTCACCTTGGTGCCGGGCTCGGGCCACAGCGTGAACTCGCGGTCGGATGAGAACAGCATCAGCGCGAGCTGTTCGCCGGGTTGGATGACTTGGTCATCGGGGTTGAGCGCGAAGCTGATCTCGTACCACTCGCCGGGGACGAGCTTCTCGCCCTTCGCGATCGACATGTGGTTCTGCGGATCGGCCCAGCCGCGCGTGACGAGGTCGTCGGTGATCTTGCGCGAGTCGGTCCAAGGCAGCGACACGAGCCATGCGCTGAAGTTGGCGGCTTCCTTGTTGCACGACAGCTTCACGCGAAGGCGCGGCGTGCCGGAGATGTGCAGCGGAGCCGTGAGCTTGGGCAACGCGAACAGCAGGCGGTTGTCCGAGGTCTCTTCCTTGGCGAGTTCGCCGCCGGTCTTGCCGACGTCGTCGATCAAGGTCTCCGCCTGTTGGCGCTTGTCGAGGTTGAGCAGCAGCGCGCCGCACGACGAGCCGGGGCCCTTCAATCGCAGAGTGACCGGCGAAGCCTCGGGGTGCGGGTAGTCGGCATACGCGGTCGGCTTGCTGGCGCGATCGCCTTCGCGAACGATCCATGCCTTGTCGCCGGTCTCGACGCCGTTCTCGACGCCAAACAAGAAGCGCGTGAACCAGCGATTGACGAGCGCAAAGGGCGGGTCGCCACCGTGCGCGTTCTGGTGGAAGTAGGCGATGGTCGGCACGCCGCGCTTCTTGAGCGACGCGTAGACCGTGACGCTTTGCTCGGGCATCACGTTCCAGTCGTTCCAGCCGTGCGCCATCAGCACCGCGGCCTTCACGTTGTCGAGCTTCTGCGTGTAGTCGCGCGCCTTCCACCAGTCGCTGTAGTCGCCGGTGATGCGGTCTTGGTTCTTCTGCAGGTCGTTGTCGCGAACGTTCTCGATGCACCAGTCGCGGCGCTTGGGATCGCCGCTCGCGATGAAGTCGAACAGCACGTCGACGTCCTCGCCGAGATAGCCGCCGGGGTGACGGACGAGGCCGTTGCTGCGGTAGTACATGTACCACGACGTCGCGGGCGCCACGGGGCAGATGGCGACGAGGCCATCGACGCCAGTGGTCGCGGCCGCGAGCGGCAGCGTGCCGTTGTAGGACGTGCCGATCATCGCGACCTTGCCGGTGCACCAATCGGCCTTGACCTCGTCTTCGCCGTCGAGCGCCTTGAAGCCCTTCGCGCGGCCATTGAGCCAGTCGATGACGGCCTTCGGCGCCTGCGCCTCGTTATCGCCGCCGATGGTGGGGCAGCCTTGGCTGAAGCCAGTGCCCGGCGAGCACGAGTGCACGACGGCAACGCCGCGCGGCAGCCAACGCGTAACGAGCGGATCGTTTTGCGCGATCATGCCGATGCGCTTGCCAAAGCCGATCGTCGCCATCTTCTGGCGCTTCGGTGGCGTTGCGCCGAGTTCGTGCTTGGCGTCCCAGTAGTAGCTGAGGTCCGACGGGCCGGTGCCCGAGAAGTAGGGGCTCGTCTCGTAGACCACGGGCACCTTGAGCGCGCCGTCCTTGGTCTGCGCGGGCCGCGTCACGTCGACGTGCATGCGGTCCTTCTTGCCGTCGCCGTCGGTGTCGAACGGCGTCTCGACGAACAGCCATTCGCGGATCCACTCGGACTTGTCGGAGAACGCTTCGACCGCTTGCAGTTGCCCGTCTTCGATGACGTGCGTGGCTGCAGCGCTCGGGGTCTCCTTGGGCGTGTCTTGCGCGAGGACTCTTGGGGCTGCCGCGAGCGCGGCGAGCGAGAAGACGGCGAGCGTCGTTCGGAGCATGCGGTGGGCGAGGTTCAAAGGGGCGAGCAGGATAGGTCGCAGCCGCCCGCTGCGCACGCCCCCGCCGTCCTGCTAGTGCGCGCCGGCGCGCACGCGAACCTTGGCGAGCAGCGCGAGGTGGTCCGACGCGGTCTTGGCCGGCGCGTTTTGCACGCGGTCAAGTTCGACGAGGTCGATGTCGCCGCGCACGTAGATGCCGTCGAGCGCACGCAGCGGCGCATAGGCAGGGAATGTGCGCAGCGGCTTGTCGGGGCCTACGAAGCCATTGGGCGCGAGCAGCTGCGGGCCGATCGTGCCGTAGACGTCGTTGAAGTCGCCGCCGACCACGACGGGTGTCGCGTGGCGCATGTGCGAGAACGGATGCGCCGCCAAGAACTGCACGAGCTGGCGACGGCGCTCGCGTTCGCCGAGGCCGAGGTGGAGGTTGAAGGCGTGCAACGTGCGCGTGTGTCCCTCGGCGACAGGCAGCTTGATCTCGGCGTGCAGCACGGAGCGCGCCTTCTTGCCTTCTTGCGTGAGGTCGATGTTGGTCGACGACGCGATCGGGTGACGGCTCAGGATCGCATTGCCGTAGTGGCCGCGCAGCGGGCCGAAGCGCACGTTGACGAAGTAGCTGCGGTGCGGCATCCCGAGCAGGTCGCCGAGCACGTCGACTTGGCGCTCTTTGCGATACCACGCGCCGTTCTCGGCCACTTCTTGCAGCAGCACGATGTCGGGCTCGACGCTCGCGATCAGCTTTGCGGTGCGCGCGGGGTCGTAGCGGCGGTCGAGGCCGCCGGTGCACTTGTGAATGTTGTAGCTGAGGATGCGAAGGTCCATCGGGCTACTCCGCGCAGCATCCGCCGTTCGATGCCTGAATGCCGCGCCAGACGAGCAGCGCGGCCGCTGACAACATCGCGCCGCGTTGGATCCACGCGAGCGTCGCAGGCGGCAATCGCCGCGCGAGCGATGGCGCCTTCGCGTGCGCGAGCAACAACAGCGGCACTGCGCCGAGCGCAAAGCCCGTCATGACCTCGGCGCCGGCGAGCGAAGAACCCGCGACGGCTGCCCCCGCGCACGCAGACCACAACAGTCCGCATGGCAACAGCGGCGTCGTCGCGCCGAGCAACAGCGCGCGCATCGCGGGCGACAGCGCACGACCCTTCTGCGTCACCTTGCCGAGCAAGCGCGACAACAATGGGATCTTCATCGCGCCGCGTTCGCCGACGAGCGCGAGCAAGACGAGTCCCGCAGCGAGCACGTACGCAGTGGTCGCAGAAGGCACGCCGAAGTTCGCGCTGCCAAACGCTGCGCCTGTGCCGCCGAGGATGGACCCGACGAGTGCGTAAGAGCTCGTCCGTCCAAGTTGGTATGCGGCAGCTGCGCGGCCACCGCCGCCGAAGGCAAGCGCCAGCGGGCCGCACATGCATGCGCAGTGGACCGAGTTGGCCGCTCCGAAAACGAAACTCTCGAGGATCAGGGACATTGCGGGGTCATGCGCATTTCTGCCGCGACCGTGGTGGAACGTACAGCGCAGGGCCGGATTTCGAACGGACCTGTGCGAGTTGCAAAGAACGAACTCGCGCGGTGTACGCACTGCGGCTTGGTCGTGCCGGACGAA
>JBEELK010000330.1:0-10874 GCA_041168165.1 Planctomycetota bacterium
CGCGGCACCGGCCGCACCAACTGATGACTGCTGCGTTGGCGTCCGAGTCGTTGTGGACGATGGACGGCGATGCGCTCGCGGCCACGCTGCGTGCCGCAATCCAACGACTGCCACGCGCGCACGAGATGCCTGCGGCGGTCGACATTCTCGTCCAGCAGACGCAGACCCTGGCGAACTGGAAACGCCTTGCGCCCGCGGTGCGCAATCGCGTTGCCGCACTAGCCAAGGACCTTGGATTCAGTGCCGAGGGTGCGTCGTCGGACCAGGATCTTCCGTCACTGCTGGAGCGCGTCAGCGCAGGCATTGGCGCGATGCGGCAACGCGCGACTGCCGCAGATCTCGCCGAACAAGCAGCGCAGAAGGCTCTGCGCGAAGCGGACGCTGCGCGCGCGCAGCAACGCAACATTGAGGCGCATCTCAAGGACGAGATGCTTGCCCGTTCCAACACGATCGACGCGCTGCGCAACGAGTTGCTCGAGCGCGAGCGCGCGATTGCATCGCTCCGCGAAGAGCTTGGGCGGCGACAGGGCGAGTCGCAGCGCGCGATCGATCACCTCGCGCAGCAGCAGCAGCAAATCCTCGACCTGCAGGCGCAGCGCACTTCCGACCTCCGTGAACTCGAACGGCGGCGGGGCGTCGAGGAGCGCATGTGCGCGGCGGAAGAGCAACTCACCGAGTTGCGTTCGGAATTGGCGCTTGAGCGCGCCGCGAACGCGTTGCAGAACGAGACGCATGCCGGCGAACAGCGCAAACTTGTGGCTGCTCTGGCACGGCAAAGTGAGAAGCTTCGCCAAGCACAGCAGGATGGGGATGCAGCTCGCACTTCCGCTGCAGATGCGATCGCGGACTGCCAGCGAATGGCCGGAAAGGCGGAGGAGCTGGTAGCCCTTCGCGAACGCTACGAGGCCGTTCAGGCTCAGCGCTTTGAGGCAAATGCGGCGTATCAGGCAGCGGTGCGCGAGCGCGATGCTGCGCGTGCGGAAGCCGCATCAGCAATTGCCGCATGCGAGTCGCAGCGTGCTGATGCCGACCGAGAGCGCCAACGTGCGAACGATGCCATCGAGCATGCGGAGCAGGCGCGCTTGCGGGCAGAGCAAGCAGCGAGTGACGCGGAGGCCGATGCGCGGCTTCGCAGCGAGGCGGTCAAGAGGGCGGAGCGAGCGGAGGCGCGTGCCGAGGCTGCGGAGCAGTCCGCGAATGCAGCGGCTGCACGCGCGTTGCAGCTCGAGGCACGCTTGCGCACTGCCGTCGCGAAGGTCGCCGAGTTGGAGAGCTCCGTCGAAGAGGAGCGGTCGAGGCGTCAGCAAGAAGAGACGCTGTCGCGTTCGCGCGCTGAGCAGCAGGATCTAGCGATTCGGGAACTCGAGTCCAAGCTGTCAAACGCGGTGGCGGACTGCGAACGGCTCCTCGATGACGTCGAAGAGCGCGGCGCGCGAGCTGCCCAGTTTGACCGCAAGCAGCGCGATCTCACGCGGCTGGTCGAGACCGTTCGCAAGGAGCTGCAAGGCACGCGCGAAGAGGCGATCCAACTGCGCGCGCAATGCGCCAAGCACGGGACTCGCGCCGACGAGGCGCTGCGCGTTCTCGCCGAGCGCGAAGAGTGGATCTGCCTGTTGCTTGACGAGGTCAAGAAGCGCCGAGTCGTGCCGCGCGACTTGCTGGAGCACGAGCGGCAATTCCTCGACGCGCATGGAAAGACGAGCAAGCCATGAAGGTGCTGCTCGTCGTCCATCAGTACCTGCCGCGCCATGTGACGGGCACGGAGCAATACGTCCGCTCCATCGCGCATGGCCTGCAGGCTCAGGGCGAGCACGTCGAGATCCTGTCCTACGAGCCGTTGATCCACCTGGAGGCGCCGGGGCAGGAGCAGTTCGAGCGCGATGATTTGGTCGAAGGCGTGCCGGTGCGTCGCATGGCCGTGCACCCGCGTCACTCCGCCAATCGCGAACTCGGCGACTACGAGAACCCGCTCGTCGGCGGCATGGTTGCGCGCTTCCTCGCGGAGCGCAGGTTCGATGTCGTGCACGTGTTCCATCTGCGCAACCTCGGTTTGTCCGTGCTGCGCGAGGCGCGCGCGCTCGGCGTGCCAGTCGCCGTGCACTTGATGGACTTCTGGTTCGTCTGCCCCAACTACTTGCTGTTGCGGCGCGATGGATCGCTGTGCGATGGCCCGCCGGACCAGGGCTTTGGATGCATCTCGTGCATCGACCCGGCGCTCGCGGAAGCGGTCGACACCGCTGGATTGCGTCCGCTGCTCGCGCCGCTGTGCAACGAGCCGCCGCCTGCGGGCGGGCTCGCCCCAACGCCAGCGCGTCGCGCGCACGCGCTGCTTGCGCGCAAGCCAGCGATGTTCGCGGAGCTTGAACGCGTCGACGCAGTGATCGCGCCATCGCTGTTCCTGCAAGGCGTGTTCGAGGCGCAGGGCTTCCCTGCGGGCCGCATCCTGCGACTGCCGTACGGACTCGATCCGTCCCGCGGAGCTGCGCGCCCCGACGCGTCGCGCGATCGCTCGGATGGCAAATTGCGCATTGGCTACATCGGTTCGATCACGCGGCACAAGGGCGTGCATGTCGCGATCGAGGCGGTTCGCGCAAGCAAGCGGAAGGGGCTCGCATTGCATGTGTTTGGCGATGTCGACACGCATCCAAGCTACGCAAAGGAACTGCGCGCTCTGGCTGGCGACGATCCGCGCATCGTCTTTGAAGGTCGGTTTGAACCGACGCAGCTTGGCGAGAAGCTGAAGCACCTGGATTGCGTCGCGGTGCCATCGTTGTGGCACGAGAACACGCCATTCACCGCGCTCGAGGCGCTCCACTTCGGACTGCCTGTGATCGCGAGTCGACTCGGCGGCTTGTCCGAGATCGTGCGCGATGGTCACAACGGTTTGCTGTTCGACGCCGGCGATGTTGCGCAGTTGACGAAGGCGTTTGAGCGCATCTCTCGATCTTCATCGTTGCTCGCGAAGCTGTCGCGCAAGGAGCCGATCCCCAGCGTTCTTGCGGACGTGCGCTACCTGCAGCAGCTCTATCGCGAGCTTGCGGTTGCGAAGGCAGGCATCGCATGAGCGCCGCGCCGCACGTGCTGGTCGTCGTCGTGAACTGGAACGGCAAGGAGTACCTCGCCGACTGCCTGCGCTCCGTTGCTCGCCAAGAGGTGCGCGGCGGCATTCGGGCGATCGTGCTCGACAACGGGTCGACGGACGGATCGCTCGAGTTCCTTGCGAGCGAGTTCCCCGAGGTCGAGGCCGTGCGCACCGACCGCAACAACTACACGCGCGCCAACAACCAAGGCGTCGCGCGCGCAGGCGAGTACGCGCTGCTGCTCAACACGGATGCGACGTTGGACCCTGGCTGCGTGCAGGCGTTGGTCGATGCGCTCGACGCAGATCCGCGCGCCGCTGCCGCCGCGCCGAAGATCACGTTCCCCGATGGCCGCATCTGCACGACGGGCATCGCGGAGCGAGACGACCTCTACTGGCACGACCGCGACCAAGGCGCTTCGGACGACGCGCGCGGCGGCGAGCCGCAACCCGTGCTCGGCGTGTCGGGATGCTGTGCGCTGTTCCGTGTTGCGGCATGGCGCGAAGTGGGCGGACAGGACGAGTCGTTCCACATGTACTACGAGGACGTCGACCTCGCGCTCGCGCTGCGCGACAAGGGGTGGCGTTCGCTCTACGTGCCAAGTGCGCACTGCGTGCACATCGGCCATGGGTCGATCCGCAAGGCGAAGACGTGGAAGGACGAACTCGGCGAGCGCAATCGCCTGCTCGTATTGGCGCGTTGGTATCCCGAGCGATTCGCGCGCGAACTTGTGCGCTCCCCGTGGTTCCAGTCGGCCCAGCCTGATCAGGTGCGCGAACTCATGCCGTTGCTTGCGCGGCGGCTCGCTGGCGGAAGCGACGGCGACCTCGTCGCGATGTTGCTCGACCTGCTGCTCGCGATGCGCGACGAAGTGCGCGCGCTAGCCGGCGAAATGGACGCGAAGTGGGGCGAGCATCGCAACCTGCCCAAGATCCTCGGCGAGCGCGAGGACTGGATCGCGACGCTGCTGCAAGAAGTCGCGCGCTTGCGCGTGTGGCGATTGCCCTCGCGACGCCTCAAGCCCGACGAGAAGCGATTCCTCGATCGCGTGCGCGGCGGCAAGTAGCGAAGCTCTTCCTTCGCAAGGGGCGCGCGGCCAACGTATCGGGCTCACGTGACCATCCTGCTGCGCATGCTCGGCCTCCGCGACGCGACCAAGTCAGAAGCGCGCGCTGCGTTCTGGACCGCGGCGATGTTCTGCGCGGCGCTGACGAGCACGTTCTTGCTGCGGCCGATCCGCGACCAGTTCGGGGTCGCTCGCGGCGTCGAGCAGATGCCGCGGCTGTATGGCATCACGCTGTTCGTGACCCTGCTGTTCGTGCCCGCGTTCTGGCTCCTTGCGGATCGCATGCCGAGCCGCCGCTTCGTGCCGATCGCGCTGCACGCGCTCGCTGCGAGCATGGTGTTCGTGTTCGCCGGCCTCACGCTCGCAGGCTCCTACGATTGGTCCAGCGAAGGCGCGCAAGTCGTCGGCGAAGCGTTCTGGGGTTTCTTCTCGGCGTTCAACCTTGCAGCGCCCGCGCTGGTGTGGGTGCACGCGGTCGAGAACTTCGATCGACGACAAGCGCTGCGGCTCTTTGGGCTCATCGGCATAGGCGGCACCTCGGGCGCTGTGCTGGGCTCATGGCTCGCGACGCGAGCTGCCGAACTGTTGCCGACGCCGGCGTGGTCCGCGCTCGGCAGCCTCGCGTTGCTCGAAGTCGCTTGCGTCTGCTACTCGCGATCGGCAAGTGCATGCCGCGCGATGCGAGCGGAGTCGAATGCAGCGCCTGTCGATGCGACGACATCGCGCGGCGGCATGTTCGCTGGCATTCGCCTGCTGCGCGGCAGTGGCTATTTGCGAGCCATCGCGGGCTACATGGTCTTGCTCGCGATGACTGCGTCTGCGTTCGCGTTCGCGCGCACGCAACTCGTGGCCGAGCAAGTCGATGGCGGCCGCGCGCAGCATGAGTGGCTTGCGCACCAAGAGGCGTTGAGTCAGAGCCTCGTGTTGGTGCTGCAGATCTTCTGCACGAGCCGACTGCTGGAACGGCTGCCGTCGTTCGTGTTCTTGACCATGAGCCCGATCTTGTCGGCGTTCGGACTCTGCGCCGTTTGGGCATGGCCCTCGGTCGCGACGGTTGGCGTCGTGATGATCGCGTTGCGCGGCGTGCAGTTCGCGTTGGAGAAGCCCTCGCGCGAGGCGCTCTACACGCCGCTCGACTTGGAGACGAAGCACAAGGTGAAGTTCTTGCTCGACACCGTCGCTCTGCGATTCGGCGACTGGATTGGCGCGTGCATCCAACTCACGATCGTGCAGCAGTCGTCGCACGGAGCAAACGCGGCGTTGGTCGCTGCGTTGTTTGGCGCCGCGTTGTGGGCGTTGCTCGGCGCGCGCATCAGCCGCACGCCGCGCTGAGCGCGCGGCTCAGCCTGCGCTCTGGCCCAAGTTGCGGTGGACCTTGGCGTGCATGTCGCGAACGCCTGGGTCGAGGATCGCTTCGCGAAGTTCGGCGCCATCGAGTTCGGCTCCGGTCAGGTTGCAGCCCGTCATCACTGCGCGCGTGAGGTCCGCGCCCGTGAGCCTTGCACCGGAGAGGTCCGCGCCGCGGAGGTCCGCATCGCACAGTTGTGCTCCCGTGAAGTCTGCGCGCTGCAGTTTTGCGCCGGCAAGGTCCGCGACGCGGAGGTCGATGCCGCAAAGCCGCGAGCCCGACAGGTCGCGATAGCGGCCGACCGGCGGGCGGAACGACGGCTCCGCCGCGGCGAGGATGCTCAGCAGCAAGGCCGGTCGCTTTGGCGGGTTCATCGACAGGTCTGCGAGTTCGTGCACGAGCACGGGATCGACGAGCAACAAGTGCGCGATCGCATCGACGAGCGGCTGCGGCCATTGCCGCGGCGGCGTTGGGGCCTCGGCGCGTTGCAGCGCGGTGCGCACCAGTTCTTCCGCCGCGAGCATCGCGCGCACGCATGCGCAATCGAGCAGGTGGCGGTCGGATTGGGTCAGCATCGACTCGGTCGCTTCTTGCGAGCGACTGCTGCCGGCGCCGAGCGATCGCAGCGAGAACGCGCGCGCCGCAGCGCGCCGTTGGCCGAGCTTGGTCGCGAGCACGAACGCAAGCGCGCAGAACGCATCGGGCGGCGGATGTTGCGGGTCGACGCGCGCGACGGTCGCTTGGTGGTCGAGCACCGCGCATACGAGGTCCTTGCGCTGGCGCAGGTCCAAGAGCGGCGCGGGCATGCTCCACGCGGCGAGCACGGCATCGCGCTGGTCTGGATGCAGTTGGGCGAGGTAGTCGGCGCAGTCCTCGTCCTGCAATGGCGCGAGCGTGAAGGCGCGCATCGAGGAGCCATTCGGCAGCGCTCGCATCGCGCGCACGACGACTCGCGCGCCATAGCCAGCGGACGAGTCGTCCTCATCGGCGAGCATCAAGTCGCGCCGTTCGCCAAACACGGCAAGCAAGTGGCGCAGCGCGGTCGTCTTGCCCGCGCCGCGGCGGCCGAGCAACGCGATCTCCACGTTTCCGTCCCCAGCAAGCAGTTGGGCGACAGCGTCCTCGAGCAGCACGGGCTCCATGCCTTCAGCGAGGATCCGAGGGCGGATCGTCGCGCGGCGGGCATGGGGAAGAGGAGGCATGGGCGGCGCAATGTAGGCCCATCCGGGGTCTTCACCAGTGGGGCATTCGGCCCGGTCGTTGCGGCGGGCCGCAGCCTCAGCTCGAAGGATCGTTGCGATCGGCGGGGCCGGGCTGCGGTGCCTGTTCGCCGTCGTCTCGTCGGGTCTTGTGCCCGATCTCGTAGCGGATCCAGCGGCACTCGATGGGGCCGTTGCGCACGGGCATCTTGTTGCCGGCGCGCAGCCCGAGATGGCGCGTGAGTTCGGGGTTACCCGACAGCACGTAGGCGCGCGCGCCTTGGCAGCGCTGGTGGAAGAATCGTCCGAGCCCGCTCCAGTCCGCCGCGAGTTCTTCGGTCGGCGCGTCGAGGCGTTCGCCGTAGGGCGGGTTCACGACGACGACGCTCGGGGCAACGGCGGGCGCAAACTCGGCACAGTCGCTTTGCTGCAGTCGCACCTTGCCCTTGAGTCCGGCCGCGTCGATCGCGATCTCGGCGATCGAGAGCGCGCCCGAGTGCCGATCATTGCCGAGCAGCGTTGGGCACTTCGATGCGCCGGCGATCGAACGTCGCTCCGCGTCATCGTAGATCTTGCGCCACGCGTCGAGGTCCGCGTCGACGAAGCGCTCGAACGAGAACGAGCGCGCGAGCCCAGGCGCTCGATCCATCGCGAGGAACGCTGCCTCGACCAAGAACGTCGCTGAGCCGCACATCGGGTCGCAGAGCGGCTCCTGCTTGTCCCAATCCGTCGCGAGCAACAGTCCGGCCGCGAGCGCTTCGTTGAGCGGACTCTTGTGCTGGATCTCGCGGTAGCCGCGCTTGTGCAACGGCTCGCCCGACAGGTCGCGATACAGGATCGCTTGGTCTGCGTGCAGCACGAGCTTGGCGATCAAGTCCGGCTGCTCGCGGTCGACGTCCGGTCGCTTGTTCTTCGCTTCGCGGAACTGGTCGCAGATCGCGTCCTTGACGACGAGCGCCGGGAAGCGCGTGTCGTTGGCGAAGCTGTCGCGCACGCTCGCATCGACGGCGAGCGTCTGCAGCGTCGTGATCGAGCGCGACCAATCGACGCTGCGCGCGAAGTCGTAGAGATCGTCGCGATCGCGAACGCGACCTCGCAGCAACTCTTCTTGCACGCGCACTGCGGAGCGAAGCCAAAGGCACGCTGCGTAGCCAAGCGCGCGATCGCCGCGAAACTCGCACGCACCGCGGCGGATCTGCACGTTGCCTGCGCCGAGCGCCTTCAACTCGTCATGCAGCGCTTGCTCAAGGCCCAGCGTGCACGCGGCGTAGTAGCGGCGGTCGTTCACGACGAGCCTTCGCGTGCAGGGCCTGCAGCCTTCGCGAAGTCCTCCGCGAACGTCGCCACCGCGGACAACACGGGCGCTGCCGCCATTTCGATGAGCGAGCAGAAGCCCTTCTTGCGGTTGAACTCCGCGAGCTTCTTCAGCTTCTCCTCGTAGCCGGGGCCCATGCCTTGCTGCACGCCTTTCAGGATGTGCACGAATTGGTTGGTCTCCATGCGGCACGGCGGGCACTGGCCGCATTGCTCCTTCATGAAGAACGTCGCGATCTCCATCGCGAGCGCCACGACGTCGGTCGACGGCGTCACGATGCGAACGCCGCCACATCCAGGCGATGTCCCGATCGCGCGCAGCGTCTCGTACGCAATCGGCGTGTCGAGTTGCGCTGCGTTGACGAAGCCGCACGACAGTGCGGGCAGCACCGCGCGCACGGGCTCGCCGTTCGCCGTGCCGCCGCCGCAGCGCTCGATGAGATCGCGGTAGGTGGAGCCGAACGGAAGTTCGTAGACGCCGGGCCGCTTGACGTCAGCGCCGAGCGTGAACAGCAGCGTGCCTTTGCTCTCCGTGGTCCCGATCGCCGAAAACGCAGTCGCGCCGTGTCGCGCGATCCACGCCGCGTGCGCGAGCGTCTCGACGTTGTTGACGGTCGTCGGCTTGCCGAACAGGCCCTGCTCGCCAGGGAACGGCGGCTTCTTGCGCGGCTTCGCGGGCTTGCCCTCGATCGAATTGAGCGCCGCGGTCTCTTCGCCCGCGACGTAGGTGGTGGGGGCCTTGTGCGTCTCGATCGCGAACGCGAAGGACGTCCCTCCGACTGCATTCCCGAGCATGCCTGCGTCGCGCAGTTCTTGCAGCGCGCGTTCGACGCTCGCGATCTGCTCGTGCATGTCCTCGATCAAGTAGACGTAGCCCTTGTTCGCGCCGGTCGCGAAGCCCGCGAGCATCAGGCCCTCGAGCACGGCGTGCGGGTAGCGCGCGACGAGATGGCGATCCTTCTCGCTGCCTGGCTCGTGCTCGCCGCCGTTGCCGACCACGAACTTCTCTGCGCTAGGCTGCGACGCGGCGAGTCGCCACTTCTTGGCCGTCGGAAACGACGCGCCGCCGCGACCGCGCAACATCGACTGCTCGATCGCGTCGAGCACCGCGGCAGGCGATCCCGCGGCGATCGCGCGCAGGAGTCCGCTGTAGCCGCCGCGAGCGCGGTAATCGGCAAGGGTCTCAGTGGCTGCGCCAGCGGGGCGCACGAGCAGCATCGGCGAGTTCACGGGGCGAGCATGTTAGGGTCAGCGCCAAAGCTCTGCGATGGGGACGGCGAACATGCCATCGCCGAAGCCGACGGACACCTCTCCGTCGTAGAGGATAACCCCGCAACCAAACCGCCTCCCCGTGGCCTCGCGAAGCCTGCGAAGGCCCCTGAAATCGGTTGGGTGCACAGTCGACGATGCCTTCACCTCAACGCCGCTCGTGCGGGATCCCGAGTGTTCGATCACGATGTCTACCTCGGCCCCGTCTTTGTCGCGGTAGTGCGAGAATGTGATTCCGTCGTCGAGACCCGACGCCTGCCGTCTCAATTCGCCGTAGACGAAGGACTCGAGCATCTGGCCGAGCAACTCGCGGTCGTCCCATAGATCCGCCGCGGATAGTCCGAGCAGCGCGCATGCGAGGCCGCTGTCTTTGACATGTAGCTTCGGCGTCTTCACAAGTCGCTTCAGTCGGTTGCTATGCCAGGGCGGGAGTTCTTCGAGGATGAAGATGCGCTCAAGCAGGGTGACGTAGTCGCGGATGGTGGGTCGCGAGACTTGGAATGGCGCGGCTAGTTCGCTGACGTTGATCAACCTCGCGGTCTGTGACGCAGCTAGCTTCAGCAACTTCGGTAGTGCGCTCAGTGATCCGATGCGCGCGAGGTCGCGCACATCGCGTTGGACCATCGAGTCGACGTAGTCTGCATACCACTGTTTGCGCCGAGCGGGCGTCTTGCGAGTAAGTGCCGCCGGATAGCCCCCGCCTGCGACTCGCGTGGCGAGTTCTTCTCCGAGGCGGCGCGAGGAGCGGATTTTGAAGTCGCCTCGCAGGATCGAACCAAGCAGTTTTGGTTCCATGCGTTCGATTTCGCATTGAGCCAGTGGATGCAACTGGATCGAGCCCATGCGTCCGGCGAGCGAGTCAGCGATCTTTGGCAGCAGCAGTACGTTGGTCGAGCCAGTTAGCAGGAATCGGCCAGGTGTGCGTCGACGGTCTACTTCGACTTTCAGCGGTAGGAACAGCTCTGGCGCGCGCTGTACCTCATCGAGGATCGTTCGCTCGGGAAGGCGCGATACGAAGCCGGTAGGGTCGGCCACCGCGGCGCGCCTTACCGCGTCGTCGTCGAGGTTGAGATACCCGAACCCCAATCGCTTCCCGACACGCATTGCCAGCGTCGTCTTCCCGCACTGTCGCGGGCCGTGGACGATGACGACCGGGGTGTCGGAGAGGGCCTGTGCGAGCGCGTGCTCTGCGATCCGGGGCAGCTCCGCGGTCTCCAGCATGCGTCTGATTGTAACCTTGGGGTGCGTCCATCTGCAACCCTAGGGCCCGGCCATCTGTAACCCTGGATAGCGTCTATCTGCAACCCTGGCGCGCAGCCAGGGCAGGGTTCACGAGGTGGGGTCGCGACTCAGCGCCCGCGCCGCGGACGACTCTTCCCACCGTGGCGACCACCACTGCTGCCGCCACGACGACTACCGTCGCCACCGCCGCCGCCGCCAAATCCACCGCGATGTCCGCCACCGCCACCGCCGCCACCATGGGGTCTCGAGGGGCCACCGCCACCGCCACCGCGCTGCGGCTTGTGGCTCGGCCCGCCGTGTCCACGCGGCCCTTGCTGTGGCTTGCCACCGCGCGAGGGGCCGCTGCGCGAGGGGCC
>JBEELK010000331.1:0-5809 GCA_041168165.1 Planctomycetota bacterium
TAGGTAACACTGCTCCGCCTCACCGGGACACTGTCCACTGCCACCCGCGTGCTGGATGAGGAGATGCTCCGAGGAGCGAAGCGAGGATTGACTTCTCGGCAGCCAGCGCGCGGCGCCGTCACGAGGCGGCCTCCACAGACGCATCCTCATGCTCGTCGCCAGCACCGGCCGCACTACGGACCGGGCACATAGGTGACACTGCCTCCTACGCACTCGGCATCCGCATGCGCGCCCCCTCGTGCCGCGTCGACAACGCAAGCCAGCCGGTGCGCAGCCAGCATCATTCGAAGTCCCTCGTGCGCCAGGGCTCTGCTCCGCTCGTTCCCAGGGTCGGCCTGGGATCCAGGTCACCGACGAACGGAACCCGAGGCGGCTAGCGTGGTCCCCTTCGAGTGTCACCCATATGCCCGGGCCGGACCGCCCCCCAACACGCCCGACCGAAACCCCACCCACCCCCGCCCCTGTTGCCCAGCCCCTCGCCGTCCTAGAAGTGGTTTCCCAAATGGCCTGCGAGCGAGGCCGAGCAACGAAGGCCGAGGGCAAGGAGCGAGGTCGCAGCGGAATCTAGAGATTCCGCGGAGAACTCGCGACGCAGCCCTTGGGCTTTTAGGCCGGCCGCAGCCGCTGGCGCTTTGGGAAACGACTTCTAGACTCCGCGCCCCTTGCCAGCCCTCACCACTGCTCTGCCCCCCGCCGCGGACGTCGCGTCGAACCTCGATGCGCCCGCCGAACCTGACGGTCCCTCGGGGTCCGGCGCGTCCGCTGGACCCTGGCTGCTGCGCGCGTTCTTTTGCGCGCCACTGACGGACCCGGATACCGCGCTCGCGGCCTTGGAGACGACCAGTTCGCCTGCCCTGCTCGCGTTGGCGATCGGATTCTTGGCGGTGGCGACGTTTGGCGCGCTGGCCTCGACCTGCCTGACCGTCTACTCGCCGACCAAGCTGCAAAACCGCCAGCCGGGCCCGGCGGGCGAAGCGCTCGTCGACGAACTCGAGCGGCGCGAACGCGAATACCGTGTGGTGGCGCGCTTCTACCTCGTGGGCGGACTCGTCGGCGCGCTGCTGTCGGTCCAGACCGGCGTGGAGTCGGGCTCGGAAGCGTGGGCGCTCGGCGGCGTCGTCGTCGTAGCGCTCTTGCTGTGCGGCTCAATCCCGCAGGGCGTCGCGGCGGTCAAGGCCGAGACCACGCTGCTGCGCGTTCTGCCCCTGCTGCGCGGCGGGCTCATGGTCCTGCGCTGGCCGCTGGTGCTGCCGGTGCTCGCGGTGACGACCGGCGTGATGAAGGCGCTGCGCATTCGCGAGGAGCCGAGCACGGACCCCGAAGAGATCGCAGAAGAAGTGATGGCCGCGGTGTCCGACTCGGTCGACGAGGACGCGCTCGCCGACGACGAGAAGGCGTGGATCGGCAACATCATCGGCCTCAAGGACCAGCAGGTCTCGACGATCATGACGCCGCGGCCGGACATGATCGCGATCCAGGCGGACACGCCTCTGCGCGAAGCGGTGCGCATTGCGCAGGAGCATGGATTCTCGCGCTATCCGATCTACCGCGAGAAGGCCGACGAGATCACGGGCCTGTTCTTCGCCAAGGACGCGCTGCGCCACATGCATCACGGCGCCGACGCCGACCAACCGGTGCAGACGTTGATGCGGCCCGCGTTGTTCGTGCCGGAGTCGATGGCGGTGCCGCAGCTGCTGCGCCGCATGCAGGCCGAGAAGATCCACCTCGCGATTGTGCTCGACGAATACGGCACGACCTCGGGGCTCGTCAGCGTCGAAGACGTTCTCGAAGAGATCGTCGGCGACATCCACGATGAGTACGACGCCGACGGCGAGACCGAGGCGCTGCAGGTCGAGATCCTGGAGCAAGGCCGCGCCGCCGAGGTCCCTGGCCGCATGACCGTGAGCCAACTCAACGAGAAGCTCGCGCTGGGCCTGTCCCAAGACGGCGAATGGGAGACCGTCGCGGGCTACGTGATCCACCACGCCAACCGGATCCCGGCGCCCGGCGAGGCGCTGACGATCGAAGGCGTCGAGTTCCGCGTCGTCGCCGGCGACGCCCGCAAGATTGAGCGCCTGCGCGTGGCGCTTGCCGATGGCGAACTCGCAATCCAGCAGGCGTGATCGGGCTGGCAGCGGGATTCGCTGCCGGGCCATCGTCTGGAAGCGGTTCGACTTCACGGAGACGAGCCGCATCGTGGCGCTGCTGACGCGCGACCACGGCATTGTGCACGCGCTCGCCAAGGGCGCGCATCGCGTCAACTCGCCGCTGCGCGGCCACATCGACTTCCTGTCGGACCTCGACGTCCAGCTGTCGCACGTGACCGAAGGGCTGCGCAAGTTGGCGCGCGGGACTCTCGTGCGCGAACGCCGCGGCCTGCGACATCCGTCGCGCTTTCTGTGCGCGAGTCATTTGGTCAACCTGTGCGACGCCGCGTTTGCGCCGGGCACGCCAGACCCAGAACTGTTCGACCTCGTCGATGGCGGGCTCGCGCTGATCGAACTCTGCCCGCTGCGCGCGCTGCCGACGGTCGCGCTCGGCCTCGAACTGCGGCTATTGCAGCACCTCGGCTCGCTGCCGGATCTGGATGGGTGCACCGAGTGCGGCGTCGCATTCGATGGCCAAGCCTTCGTCGGCGATGTCGCGGGCTCGCTCGCGTGCCGCGAGCACGCCGCCGCGCCGCGCCGCGCGATCGGTACTGCGGCGCTCGAGTTCTTGCGCACGTTGCGCGACACGAAGGGCAAGTCGTGGCCCGAGATCGACGCCGCGCCGCCGACGACCGCGATCGCGCTGCTCGGCCGGTTTGTCACAAGCGCGCTCGAACGCCACCCGCGGCTGCGCGCGGCGGTGTTCGCGCGCACAGCGGCGGACCAAGCGAACGTGCGCGCTGTGGACAGCGGCGCGTGAGCCCCACTACCGTGCGCTTCATGCACCGCGCGTTGTTGGCCCTGCTGCTCGCTGCCTGCGCTAGCGCGCCGCCGATGGAGTCGTCTGCTGGCGAGCGCGTTCTCACGGACGCGTCGTCGCGGCTCGAAGCCGGCGACATCGAAGGCGCCTATGACGTGCTGATCGAGCACGAAGAGACCGAGTTCTTGCCCGTGCAACAACCGCGCTACGCGGTGCTGCGCGCCAAGGTGCACTTGCAGCAAGACGACCCGTGGGAAGCGTTCGTCGCACTGCGCGAGTTTGCCGACAACCACCCGCACAGCGAGCTGCGCCCCGAGGCGATCGCGCTGGAGTTCGAGGCCGGCAGCCGGCTCGCGAAGAGCGACCGAGGCTTTTGGTTCTTCTGGTCCGACAAGCGCGGCGCGAAGTCGTGCCTCGAGCATCTGACGACCCGCTACCCGAACTGCCCGCAGTTCCCCGAAGCGATGCATCTGCTCGGCACGCTCGCGATCGAGAAGAAGGACTACATGCTGGCGGAGGAGCGCTACCGCGAATTGCTGCGCCGCTTCCCCGACAGCGAATGGGCGCCGCTCGCGCGCTACCAGTTCGCGATGTCGATCTACCTATCGCTCGCGGGGCCGGACTACGACCTCGACCGCATGGAGACCGCGTCGCGCGAACTCGACGTCTACATCGCAAGCAACCCGGAGAACCCGACGTTCCGCGCCGAGGCTGAAGCCGCGGTGCGCACGCTGCGCGACTGGCGCTCGCTGCGCCACCTGACGATCGCCGACTTCTATCGCACGGTGGAGAACAGGCCGGGCGAGATCGAGCACTTGCACATGGCGTCGGAGCCGGAGTTTGCGGGCACCGACTCGGCGCAAGAAGCGACCGAGCGACTCGCGGCGATGGGCAACCCACCGCGCAACCAAGGCAAGGGAACCAAGTGAATCGCGCGATCGCAGCGCTGCTGCTCAGCGTGCCGGCGTTGCTGCTGGCGTCTTGCGGCTACTCGACCGGCACCGGCCTGCGCGAGCGCGGCGTGCGCAGCGTGCACATTCGCGCCGTCGAGAACGACACCTACCGCCAGCGCTTCGAAGCGGACTTGTCCGCCGCGGTCAGCCGCGAGCTCTCGGTGTCCTCGGACTTGTTGCCCGGGACCTTGGAGCGCGCCGACGCGATCCTGGACCTCCGCATCGTCAGCGAGCACGAGCAGACGCTCGTCGTCGGCAATCCCAAGGACACGGCTGCGCCGGAGTCGGCGCGCGCGCCGGTGCTCGAAGGCGCCCAGCAGATGCGCGTGCAGATCCTGCTGACCGACCGGCGCACCGGGCAAAAGCTCATCGAGAAGACCGTGCTCGACCGCGCCGAGTTCCGCACGACACTCAACGAGGACCTCTCCACCGTCCGCAAGGAGCTGGTCGAGGACCTCGCGCGCAAGATCGTCCTTGCCCTGGAGTCCTCATTCTGACGAAGTTGGCTCCATGCCAAGGGCGACGCGCCGCGTCCTCTCGGCTGCTGCCCCTCGCTGCATTGCGACTCCCGGCCGGATCGCCTAGATCCACCGCCGGGGCCCAGTGCGACGCGCGGGCCGCGAATCCCAGGGGGACGCGACTGCGAACCGCCCCACAGGCCCATCTGGGCACCCAGGCCTCCCACTCCAATTCATGAGCGACAAGCCGCAAAAGACCTCCAGCGCCGACGACAAGGACAAGAAGAAGCAGCCGCGCGGCATGGGCGGGGTCTTCGTGATCCTGCTGATGCTGATGGTCCTGTTCGTGATCGTGGCTCGCGCGGGTCTTGAGACCGCCAGCAGCATCGACGCGCTCTACAGCAACCTGCTCAACGGCCGCGTCGAGCGGCTCTTGATCTCGGGCGACGTGGTCACGGCGGAGATGCGCGGCGAGAAGGGCCGCCCGCAGACGATGGAGGTCGTCGTCCGCGAACTGCTGCGCGGCGACATCCAGCTGTTCCACCAGCTCGCGACGCTCAAGCTCGACACGGTCGAGTATCCGGCCGCGCAGAAGGACGCGCTCGGCGCGTTCCTCGCCGACGTCGAAGCCGGCAAGACGCGCGTGCTGCAGGCTTACTTCGTGCACGAGTCCGCCGCGAAGGCGCAGACGGACCAGCCGAAGGAAGAGCCCCAACAACGCGCTGCTGGCGGCTACCTCTGCGCGCTCGCGATGAAGGACAACCGCACGATCTACGTGCGCCTCGATCCGACCGGCGACACGTCGCTGCAGAACGCGCACCAGCGCCTCGACGCGCAGAAGGCGCCGATCCGCGACTTCCAACTCACGCTCGGCACCAGCGAGTTCCGCATCAGCGAGCCCAACACCGCGATGCTGTATCTGCTGACGACGATCGGCCCGTGGATGCTGATCCTCGCCGCAGTGTGGTTCTTCGTGCTGCGCCAGATGCGCTCGCAAGGCGGCGCCGGCGGCGGAGTGCTCTCGTTTGGCCGCAGCCGCGCTGCGCTCTACACGAAGGAGAACCGCACCAACATCACGTTCGACGACGTGGCGGGCATGGACGAGGCGAAGGCCGAAGTCCGCGAGATCATCGAGTTCTTGAAGAACCCGCAGAAGTTCGCGCGCATCGGCGGATCGATCCCGCGCGGCGTGCTGCTCGTGGGCTCGCCGGGCACCGGCAAGACGCTGCTCGCCAAGGCGATCGCCGGCGAGGCGGACGTGCCGTTCTTCAGCATCAGCGGCTCGGACTTTGTGGAAATGTTCGTGGGCGTGGGCGCGAGCCGTGTGCGCGACATGTTCGAACAGGCGCGCAAGAGCACGCCTTGCTTGATCTTTATCGACGAAATCGACGCCGTGGGCCGGAGCCGTGGCATCGGCCTGGGCGGCGGCAACGACGAACGCGAACAGACGCTCAATGCGTTGCTCGTGGAGATGGACGGCTTTGACACGCA
>JBEELK010000332.1:0-3729 GCA_041168165.1 Planctomycetota bacterium
GGGCGGCGGCCGACGCACGACAGCACGACGTCGCACTCGAACGTCTGCGGCTTGCCTTCGACTTCGGCCGTCACTTCGAGGCCGTTCTTGCCCTTCTTGAAGCCGGTGGCCTTCGTCTTGAGGAAGACCTCGATCTTCTTCTTCTTGAGCGAGCGGCCCATCTCCTTGGACAGCTCTTCTTCCATGCCCGGCAGCACGCGGTCCATGAACTCGAGCACGCGGACTTCGGTGCCCAGCTTGTGGTAGACGAGGCCGAGCTCGAGGCCGATGTAGCCGCCGCCGATGACGATCATGCGCTTCGGCAGTTGCTTCGGCGCGAGCGCGTGCGTGCTCGACCAGACGCTATCGCCGTCGAACGCAAAGCCAGGAACCTCGATCGGCGTGGAGCCCACGGCGACGACGATGTTCTTGGCTTCGAGCGTCTTCTTGCCGTCCTTGCTCGTGACCTCGACCTTGTCCTTGGCGATCAACTTGGCGTCGCCCATGTGCACGTCGACCTTGTGGTTCTTGAGCAGGCCGCCGACGCCCGAGGTCAGCTTGTTGACGATGCCGGCCTTCCATGCGACGAGCGCGCCGACGTCGATGCCTTCGAACTTGGCCTTGATGCCCATCAGGTCGGCGTGCTGGATCTTGTCGACGAGCTTGCTCGCCGCGATCAGCGCCTTGCTCGGGATGCAGCCGACGTTGAGGCACACGCCGCCGAGGTTCTCCTTCTCGACCACAGCGGTCTTGAGGCCGAGTTGGGCGCAGCGGATCGCACAGACATAGCCGGCGGGGCCGGCGCCAAGGACGAGGACGTCGTAGGTCATGGTGGGTCGATCGAGGGGCGCAGGGCCCCGTTGTGGGCCGAGCAGGATAGGAACGTGGCCCCGGCTTTCCAGCGCGCGGGCGCGCGGGGCTTCGGTCGGCAAGAAGCGTGGGATGCGGCAGGACGAAGTGCTCCTGCGAAACGAAGTTGCCGAACCCGGAGACCTTCGCGGCTCCGTTCGTATCATCCCGCCCCGCATGGAACTCCGCCGCAACGCGCCGTCCTGGCTCCTTCTCCTGCTTGCCACGTGCCTTGGCTTTGCCCGCGCGGCCTGCGCGCAGGGCGACGTGACGATCAAGGCCACCGTGGCCCCGGCAGCGGCGGCGCCCGGAGCCGAGGTCGTGCTTGAGCTCGAAGTGACGGTGACGCCCGGCTACCACGCCTACGGCACGAAGGAAGAGACCAACATCCCGGTGCGCCTCGACGACTGGAAGCTCGACGGATGTGAGCGCGTGGGCGACGCGGCGATCCCGACCGGCAGCAAGAAGACGGTGTTTGGCGTCGAGTCCTATCCGCTGCCGGACACGTTCCGTCTCACGCAGAAGGTGCGCATTGCGGCGGGTGCTGCGGGCGAGGCCGTGATCGCGGGCAACCTGCACTACCAACTGTGCGACGAGAACTCGTGCGACATGCCATCGCAGAAGCCGTTCTCGGCCAAGGTCCAGATCGCTGCCGGCGGCGCGGCCAACCCAGCGCAGCAGCAGCAACAGCAGCAACAACCCGCGCCGAAGAAGCCGAAGCCGATCGTCTCGAAGGACGGCCGCATCACGATGCTCGCGACGGCTTCGCCAAGCAGCGCGCGCGGCGGTGAGAGCATCGCGCTGACGCTCGATGTGACCGTCGAGGACGGCTACCACGCGTATGGCACGAAGGAGGAGACCAACATCCCCGTCGCCATCAAGTCCGAGAAGCTGAAGCTCACGGGTCTTCGCCGCGATGGCGATGCGGTGATCCCGCCCGGCGAAGAGAAGGAAGCGTTCGGCATCAAGACCTACCCGCTGCCGCAGCAGTTCCGCGTGACGCAGAAGTTTGTCGTCGAGGCGGCAGCTGGGGCGACCGCGAAGGCCGAAGGCGAGTTTGCCTATCAGGTCTGCGACGAGAACGGTTGCGAGATGCCGCAGTCGGTGGCGTTCACGTTCGAGGTCGCGGTCGAAGCGGGCCCAGCGAGGATCGACTCGTTGTTGGGGAGCACTTCGTCGCCCTTGGGTAGCGACGAGGACAACTCGCTGTGGGCGTTGATCCTCGCGTGCATCGGCGGCGGCCTGTTCGCCCTCGTGATGCCGTGCACGTATCCGATGATCCCGATCACGTTCAGCTTCTTCACGAAGCAAGCGGATGCGCGCGGCGGCAAGGTGCTGTCGCTGGCGCTCGCCTACGGCTTTGGCATCGTCGCGATGTTCACCGTGATCGGCGCGCTCGCCGGGCAACTCGGCCAGCACATCGTTCCGTTCGCCGCGCACTGGATCACCAACACGGTCATCGGCACCGCGTTCGTCGTGTTCGGCCTGTCGCTGCTCGGCGTGTTCGTGCTGCAACCGCCGCGCTTCCTTATGGACGCCGCGGGCAAGACGCGCAAAGCGGGTGGCCTCGTCGGCGTGTTGATGATGGGCGCCACGCTCGTCATCAGCTCGTTCACGTGCACTGCGCCCGTCGTTGCGCTGCTGCTCGTGCCCGCGGTCCAATCGGGCGAAGCGTGGCGCGCGATGGTTGGCATGGCGGTGTTCGGGATCACGATGGCGACGCCGTTCGTGTTCTTGGCACTGCTTCCCGGTCGCGTCAAACAACTGCCGCGCTCGGGCGAATGGATGAACACGCTCAAGGTGTCGCTCGGCTTCATCGAGCTCGCGGCGGCGCTGAAGTTCTTTAGCAACGCGGAGTACGTCGAAGAGCTTCATCTGCTGCCGCGCGAGACGTTCTTCGGCATCTGGATCGCGCTCTTCTTGGCGCTCGCGGGCTACTTGTGGGGCATCGTGCCGCGCGCATCGGTCGGCAACGGCCGTCGCATCGGCGGCCTCGCGAGCGTGGTGTTCGCGGGCTACTGCCTCTACGGCGCGCTTGGCTACAAGCTCGACTTCGTGATGACGGCGTTGGCGCCGGCATACGGCGCGCGCGATGTGTCGCGGCATGAGCTCGTCGTCGATGACTACGAGAAGGCGCGCGCGCTTGCGCAGAAGCAGGGCAAGTTGCTGCTCGTCAACCTGACGGGATTCACGTGCACCAACTGCCGCATGGTCGAGCGCGGCATTCTGCCGGCGGACGCCATCGCGCCGATCCTTGAAAAGCACTTCGTCGAAGCGCGCCTGCACATGGACAACGAGTCGGCGATCCCCGCCGAGAAGTGGAAGGTGCACACGCAGTTGCGCCAGGATCTCGTGCAAGGCCGCGTGACGACGCCGACGTATTGCAGTGTCGACGCGACGACCGGGAAGCTGATCGTCGAGCACGTGCTGAAGGGCGGCCCTGGCGCGTGGGAGCAGGGCTACCTCGAGTTCCTCAACAAGTCGCTCGCGCTCGCCGGTCGCGCGACGCCGGGCAAGTAGTTCATGACTGCGATCCAGTCGTTGCTTGCAGGCCACTCGCGTGTCCTCGTCAAGCAGTTGAAGGAGTGGGGTGAGATCCTCGTCGGCTTCGAAGGCCGCAATCGCTACGAGCTGCGCGATGAGGCGGGCGCGACAATCGGCTACGCGGCGGAGCAGTCGAACGGCTTTGGATCGTTCTTTGGTCGCAACCTGCTCGGCCAGATGCGGCGCGCGACGATCCGCATCACGGATCCGAGCGGCGTGGAAATCGGGCGGTTGGAGAAGCCATTTCGCTGGTTCTTCCAGCGCATGGACATCTTTGACGGCAGCGAGCGCATCGGCGCGGTCGAGCGCCGTTGGTCGTGGATCGACCGCCGCTTTGTCGTCGAGAACGCGCGCGGC
>JBEELK010000333.1:0-5888 GCA_041168165.1 Planctomycetota bacterium
GGGCCGCTGCCGTGCGTCGATGCGTGCGGCAGCGTCGCAGTTCGCGTGCACGGCGCAGGCGGCGCTGCGGCGAGCGGCATCGTCGTGCGCGAGAACGGCGTGGACGCGTGGTGGCTGCGCACCGGCGAGGGATCGCCCGTGGGCGGCGCATTCACATCGTTTGGCGCTCCGCTGCTCGCGCGCGACGCGGACGGCCAACTGCAGTGCGCGGTGTTCGCGGATCACACGTCGCCGCGTGGTCCCACGGCGGGTTGGTTTGTGGGTCGACCTTCTGCGTGGCGTCGCGCGATCGGGTTCTTCGATGCGGTCGACGGCGGGCAGTGCCTTGGGCTCGCGATCTCGCGCGGCCCGATGACGCCGTTCGATGGCCGCGACCTTGTCTTGTGGTGCGACCTCGCGATCGACGGCGGCCAGGATCGCATCGTGCTGTGCCATGGCGATGGCAGTCGCAGCGTGCTCACTCGCCGCGGCGATCCGTTGCCCGGCGGCGGCGCGCTCGGCGAACTCGGCGGTTGGCCTTCGCTCGACGCAGCGGGCCGCTGCCTCGTGTCCGCGCATACGCAGGGCTCGGCAGGCGGGCACTTCGTGTTAGGCGATCCGACCCCGCGCGTCGCGGTTGCGCCATGCACGCCGATCGGCGCGCCGGTGGAGGTGTTTGCGCACGGCATGCATCCAGGCGCATTCGTGCTCGCCGCATCGCCGCTCCGCGCGACGGTCGCGATGCCGCCGCTCGGCACGCTCACGATCGGGCCCGACCCAATCTGGCTGCTCACGGGAATCGAGCCGTTTGCCCAGGCGTTTGCATGGTCGGGCTCGCTAACGCTGCCGGCCGATCCTGCGCTCGAAGGCGCATCGCTGCACTTCCAAGCGCTCGCGTTCGAAGGCGGCGACTTGCGGCTCACGAGAAGCGCATCCACGCGGGTCGTCCGCCTTCCATGACAGGTTGCGCCGCAGGGGAACATCGGGCGCCGGCCAAGACGTCTATCGCACCGCGGCTTCCCAGCGGGGATGGCCACGGCCATCATCTTCGGGCCTCCCCAGTCGCCGTCCTGCGGCGCACCGCGTATCTGCCATGCACCATCCATTCTTGCAGTCGATCGCGTTCTCCGTCTGCCTCGCCTCTCTCGCTGCGCAGCAACCTGCGACGTTTGCGACCGGCGCCGCCATCGTGCGCATCGACGAACTCGGCGCGCGCGTGAGCCGCGACCAGGGCCGCACGTTTTTGGCGCTGCCCGCGACGGACGATCGGCTCCACCTGCGCAGCGGCGTGTTCGATCCGATGCTCGCGCCGATCGCATGGCAAGGCGCGCTGCAGGCGAAGGCCGACACGCAGCTCCACTTCGTGCAAGCGCGCACGGCGATCCTTCCCGAGTACCGCCGTGCGCTCGAGTCCGCTGGCGTCGAGATCGTGGGCTACTGGCCCAAGAACGCATACCTCGTGCGTGGCGATCGCGCGCGCATCGACGCGATCCGAAAGGCGGCGTGGGTGCGCTTCGTCGGCCCGATAGCGGTCGGCGACAAGGTCGATCCCGCGCTGCACGCGCTCGTTCAGCAGGAGACGGGTCCTCAGGCGATCGGCGACTACAACATCGTGCTCGCCAGCAAGGCGGACCGCGCGCAACTCGCAGAGCAGATCGCTGGCGTCGGCGGCGAAGTGACCAACCTGCACGAAGGCTCGATCTATGTGATCGCGCGCCTCTCGGCGCAGCAGCTCGCGCTGGTCGCTGCGCTCGACACGGTGCTGTGGATCGATGCGGCGTCGGGCGTCGAGTTCGACATGGACAACGCGCGCATCCAAGGCGGCGGCAACTACGTCGAGTCGCTTGCGGGCTACACGGGGGACGGCGTGCGCGCGGAGATCAGCGAAGGTCTCGACCAGACGCACCCGGACTGGACCAATCCCATCCTCGTCCGCTTCGACACGAACGATTCGCACGGCCACTGCACCGCGGGCATCGTCGGTGGCAACGGCTCAGGCAACTCCGCAGCGCGCGGCATGATGCCGAACGCGCAGTTGATCGAATCGAGCGTTGGCGCGTGGGCTGGCTTGTCGCGCTTCGCGGTGATCCAAGGCAGCGTCGATCCGACGGGCCCGATCCGCGCGATGCAGCAGACCGCGAGCTGGGGCAGCACGCTGACGTTGCAATACACATCGACGTCTGCGGACCTCGACAATGCGCTGTTCACGTTCGACTACGTGCTGACGCAGAGCCAGAGCAACGCGGGCGCATCGGCGATCCCGCAGAACTCGCGTCCGCAAGCGTGGGCCAAGAACGTGATCTCGGTCGGTGGCCTGCGGCACCAGAACAACTCCAACCCCGCCGACGAAGTCTGGAACGGCGCGAGCATCGGTCCGGCCGCGGACGGCCGCATCAAGCCGGATATCTGCGCCTACTACGACTCGGTGTTGTGCTCGGACCTACCGGGCGCTGCTGGCTACAGCACGACGGACTACTACACGGGCTTCAACGGCACTTCGTCCGCGACGCCGATCGTGAGCGGCCACGTCGGGCTCATGCAGCAGATGTACACGGACGGGCTGTTCCACAACCCGCTGCCGCTGCCCGCGACGGCTGCCAATCGCTTCGACAACAAGGCGCACTTCACGACGACGAAGAGCCTGCTCGTCAACACGGCGTCGAGCTACGCGTTCTCGGGCACTACGGCCAATCTCACGCGCACGCATCAAGGCTGGGGTTTCCCTGACCTTCGCCGCGTCTACGACAACCGCGACAAGCTTGTCGTCATCGACGAATACACCGCGCTGCAGCAAAGCCAGTCGCGCAGCTACTACGTGTGGGTGCGCCCGGGCACGACGGAGTTCCGCGCGACGATGACCTATGCGGATCCGGCTGCGATCCCGTCGGCTGCGATCACGCGCATCAACAGCGTCGACCTCGGCGTCAAGCAACTCGTCGGCGGCACGCAGTGGTGGGGCAACAACGGGCTCGATGCCGGCAACGTGAGCGCATCGGGCGGCGTGGCCAACGACCTCGACACGACGGAGCAAGTGTGGATCGCGACGCCGACGCCGGGCCTATACGAGGTCACGGTGAGCGCGCCGGTGATCGTGCAAGACGCCAAGGTCGAGACGCCGGACATCGACGTCGACTACGCGCTCGTCATGCACCCGATGGGCGGTGGCTACCACGCGCAATCGCCGCTGCGCTTGTCGATGACGTCGACGGGCACGGGCGATCTCACGGTCGCGATGACTGGCGTGCCCGCTGCGTGGACGGAGGGCTACACGTTCTTCTCACTCGCGACGCAGGGCCCGAAGGGCTTCGGCAACTTGCTCGGCGTCGAACGTGACTTCCTCGTCGATGCGTCGCTGTCGGAGCCGGCGCTGCCCGGCGGCGTGCTGCACTTCAGCAACACGGGCCCGAGCAACTACCCGTATGCGCAGTTCTCGTTCCCGCCGCAGTTGGTGCAGTTCTTCGCGGGCCTCACGATCGACTCGGTCGTGATGCTGGTCGCAGCCAACGGCTCGGTGACCGAAGTCTCCAACGTCGCGCGCGTCACGATCCAGTGACCGCGCGCGTCGTCGCGCCCGTCAATCGGTCGCGATGACGCCGGACGCGAACAGCGCGTCCTTGGCGCGGAGCCCGCGCCAGCCTTCGCGCAGCACGACGTGTCCGACCGGCGCGCGCAGCGACGCGCCGGGACCCGCGCACAGCAACACGTCGGGATTGAACTCGCGCAGCGCGGTGCGCACCGACGCGGTGAAGTCGAACGTGTCGAGCACCTGCGGCTTCGTCGTGTAGTCGAGCAGTTCGCGCGGGTCGGCAGACCACGGCGAGTGCACGTTGCCAAAGCCGTCGATGAGGTGGCAGCGCGGTGCTTGCACCGGAAGGTCTGCGAGCAACTCGGTCGCTTGCTGCGACGTCGACGCGCACAACGCGGTGTGGAACGGGCCGTGGCCTGCGAGTCGGAACGGGAACTCGCGCTCGCCGATCTTCACCTTGGGCAACTGCGCGAGCAGCGCTTGCACGCCTTGCTCCGTGCCCGCGAGCACTTCGTGCCCGCCGAGGCGGATGCTGCGCGCGACGAAGAACTCGGGCCCGCGCGCGTTGACGGCATCGATCGCCGCGTCGATCGCGGCGATGAGCGCTGCGTCGCGAAGCCAGTCGTCGCCGACTGCGGTCATCAGGATCTGGCCGCCTTCGACCTGCTTCTGCAGCGCCGCCATCGTCGCGACGAGCCGCCAGCCACTCGTCGGATCCACTGCGCCGCTCGCGGGCAGCGCCGTGTACCAACCGAGCGAGTTGCCAGCGACCGCGACGATGCGGTAGCGATCGCGCAGCGCTTCGACGTGCGCCATCGTCGAGAAGTAGATCAGCTCCGCCGCGTTCTCACCGTCGAGGTGCAGGCCGGGGCGGAACTGCGGCGCCGCGTCGATCTCGCGGATCGTCGGCTTGCCTTGCTCCTTGCGCCACGCGTCACTCGCGGTGAGCGCGTCGGCGACGGGCCCATCTCGCAACGTGCGCTGCAAGAAGCCGAGCTCCGGCTTGCCGTAGGAGCCGCGGCCGGGGCAGAACAGGACTGCGGTCTTCTGGCTCATCGCGCGGCCTCCATGCGCGGCAGGCGCGCCAGCGCGGCGGCCTCACGTTCGATGTCTTCTTGCTGCACGAGCACGAGGTTGGCGGCGGCAGCGAGCGGGACGTAGCTATCCGTCGCGGCGACGCGCTTCTTGCGCACGTAGGCGAGTTCGTCGTCTTGGCACAGCTCGGCCATCAGCAGCGGGCTCGGGCCTGCTTGATGCGCGCGGCATTCGTCGACGATCAGCACGCGGCCCGTGGCCTTCGCGTGGCGCTTCACTTCCTCGATCGGCATCGGCATCAGCCAGCGCAGGTCGAACACGCGCGCTTTGATGCCCTGTTGTGCGAGTCGCTTCTGCGCGCGCAAGCTCATCCAGAGGCCGTTGGCATACGACACGATCACGAGGTCGTCGTTGTCGCTCTCGCCGTAGCAGCGGCCCGTGCCGATCGGCATCAGCTCGTCGGGCTTTGGATAGAGGAACTGCCATTGCCCATCGTTGGGCTCGTGCAGGTCCTTCTGCATGTAGAGCGCGATCGGCTCCAAGAACACGCACACCTTGCCGTGCTGCGACGCGGCCGCAGACATCGTGCGCAGCATCGTGACCGCGTCATCCGCGCGCGACGGCACGCCGAAGATCAGGCCAGGGATCTCGAGGATCGCGCCGATCGAGTTGTCGTTGTGGAAGTGGCCGCCGAAGCCCTTCTGGTATGCGAGCCCCGCGATGCGCACGACCATCGGGTTCTGGCACTTGCCGTCGCTGAAGAACTGCAGCGACGCAGCCTCGCCGCGGATCTGGTCGATCGCGTTGTGCAGGTAGGCGAGATACTGGATCTCGGGGAACGGCAAGCAGCCCGCCTGCGCCATGCCCTGCGCCATGCCGAGGATCGTCGTCTCGTCGAGCATCGTGTTGAACACGCGCCCCGCGCCAAACGTCTCGAACAGGCCCGCAGTGACGTGATAGACGCCGCCCTTCTTCGCGACGTCTTCGCCAAACAGCATCGCGTTGTCGTGCGCCGCGAACAGGTCGGTGAGCGCTTGCGGCAACCGATACGCGAGGTGGCGCGGACGCGCGTCGTCTTCGGGCAGCTTGCCGCCAAATGCTTCCATGCGGCGTTCGTGCGATGCGACGTCGGCGCGCATTTGCGACGGCTTCGGCAAGTCGAGCGGCCGCACGATGTCTGCGACCTTGGTCAGCTTGGGCCGGTTGGACGCTTCGATCGCCGCGCGACGCAAGCGTTCGTCGGTGTCTTGGTAGAGCGCGAGCATCGCGTCCTTCGACAGCGCGCCGCTGCGCAGCAGCAAGTCGCAGAAGGACAGCAGTGGGTCTTGCTCCTCGACGCGTTCGATCT
>JBEELK010000334.1:0-8821 GCA_041168165.1 Planctomycetota bacterium
GTCGAAGACGACCTGCTTCTGGTCACGCGCATCGTCGACGCGCACGGCAAGAGCCGCTGCCGCATCGGCGGCCGGCCGGCGACCCTCGCCGCGTTGCGCACGCTCGGCGAGCACCTCGTCGAGATCCACGGCCAGGGCGACTCGCGCGCATTGATGCGACCCGAGATCCAGTGCGAGACGCTCGACGCATTCGGCGGCACGACGTCGTCGCGCATCGCGTTTGCGGACTCGCTGCGCGCTGCGCGCATGGCGAACGACGCGCTGCAGCAAGCGGTCAAGGGCGCGCAACAGCACAAGCAGCGCGTCGAGTTCTTGCGATTCCAACTGCAGCAGATGGAAGAGCTGCAACTCGGCGACGGCGAACTCGCAGCGTTGGAGCAAGAGCATCAGGTGCTCTCCAACCTCGACAGCGTTCGGCAGCGATTGCAGTCCGCGCTGCAGATCCTGCAGGACAACGAGTCATGCGCCGCGGACTTGCTCGGGCAAGCGAGCAAGCACCTGCGCGAGGCGGCGGATGTCGATCGCCGCATGGAAGAAGCCGCGGACGAGTTGGCCTCGGCGGAGGACCTCGTCGCCAATGTCTGCCGCAATGTGCAATCGGGCCTCGCGCGGCTCGATCTCGATCCCGCGCGCTTGCACGAAGTCGAGGCGCGGCTCGACGCGATCCAATCCGCGTTGAAGCGCTACGGGCCGACGGAGAGCGACTTCCGTCGCAAGCTTGAGGAGACCTCGCGCGAGTTGCAGCAGGTCGAGAGCCTCGGCGACGAAGAAGCGCTCGCGAAGGCGCAAAAGCAGGCAGTTGCCGCCGCGGCCGCGATCGGGCGCAAACTGCTGCGCGCGCGCAAGAAGGCAGCCGAGCCCTTCGCGCAATCGATCGTCGCCGAGCTGAAGGGCCTCGGCATGGAGCACACCGCAGTTCGCGTGGCCATGGCGGAGGAGTTTGCAGACCAAGAGCTGCTGACCTGCGCCAATGAGCACGGGCCCGTTGCCGTCGACATCGAGGTGCGCATCAATCCTGGCGAACCGTTCCGTTCGATGCGCGAGACTGCATCAGGCGGCGAACTCGCGCGCATCGTGCTCGCGATCAAGAAGACGCTGGCGGACCAAGATCGCGTGCCGCTGCTCGTGCTCGACGAGATCGATGCCGAGATCGGCGGCCGCCTCGGGCTGCAGGTGGGGCAGAAGCTCGGCGAAGTCGCGGCGCACCATCAGGTAGTGATCGTGACGCACTTGCCGCAGGTCGCGGCGTTCGCGGACCGGCACTTCTTGGTCAAGAAGGCCGTCGACAAGAAGGGCAAGGACGAGCGCACGCGTTCCACCGTGGGCGTGCTCTCCGGCGCGCAGATCGAAGGAGAACTCGCGGCGATGGCTGGCGATGGCGGCGACGCAGCGACGCTCGAGCAGGCGCGGTCGCTGGTGCGGAAGGGCAAGGCCAAGCGGCGGCCGGGCGCAGACAAAGCCGATGGCAAGGGCGACGCAGCGCCGCAGGCAGGCTGAGAAGGCCAGAGTTGAGACGCGGCACGCAGGATCGGATCGGGTAGAAGCCGAAAAGACCGTCCGCATGCCAACGATGTCTTCGACCGCGCTCAAGCCCGTGCTCCTCGATCGGCTCGTTCAGAGCAAGGTGTGGGGCGGGCACCACCTCGACGCGATGTTCGGCATCCGCTCGCCAGATGGGCAGCCGATCGGCGAGACCTGGGAGCTGTGTGATCGGCCCGACAACGTGAGCGGCCTGCGCGCAGGCGGCACGTTGCGCGACCTCATGCTCGCGGATCGCCGCGGCTTGCTCGGCAAGGACGTGCGCCCGGCGTTCGGCGATCGCTTCCCGCTGTTGTTCAAGTTCTTGGATGCGCAGACGGAGCTATCGGTGCAAGTGCATCCCGATGATGCGGCCGCTGCGGCGCATGGGGACGGCGGCAAGACCGAGGCGTGGCTCGTGCTGCAGACCTTGGCCAACGCGCGCATCGTTCGCGGCTTTCAGCCAGGCGTGACGCGCGCACAGTTCGAAGCGCTGGCGCGCGAGCCCGAACTCGAGCACCTCCTCTACCAGTTCACGCCCAAGGTCGGCGATTGCATCTATGTGCCCGCGGGCACGGTGCACGCGATCGGGCCGGGCGCGGTGATCTTCGAAGTGCAGCAGAACAGCGACATCACGTGGCGCCTCTACGACTGGGGCCGCAAGCGCACGCTGCATCTGGAGGAGGGCATTCCGGCTTCGCGCATCACCAACGGCGCGCTCGATCCGACCGTGCCGCCAAAGGCGCTGCCGGATGGCGGCACGCTGCTGACGGCAAACCCGTTCTTCCGCATGCGTCGCTACGCGCTGCAGCAGAAGTTTGAGGCCGAGACGAAGGGCGCGTTCTTGGTCGTGACCGTTCTGGGCGGCCAAGGCACGCTCGGCTGGCACTCGGGCGGAACGGATCTGCCGATTCGCGTGCAGGCCGGCGATTGCGTGCTGGTGCCTGCGTCGACGCCGTCGGTGTTCTTGTCGCCGATGGGCAGCCTCGATGTGGCGCTGACGGACCCAGCCCGCAGCTGACGCGCGCGCCGCGCGCCGCCGCGGCACGGGTTCGTTTTGTTGTCGCCCGCCGCGCGGGTTGTCGGGATGCTCTTCGCCTTCTCGATGGCGAAACGACACGAAGACCGGAAACCCGGCCAAAGACTCTCACGCGGCACCGACCAGAAGCGCGGCGGCAAGCCCCAAGGCAGCGGCCGCGGCGCTGGACCCTCGCGCAGCCCGCGCGGTGGCAGAGGCGACGCCCAAGATCGCTCGGATGGCGGCTACGGCCCGCCGCGCGGCGATCGATCTGCGCGCCCGTTTGGCAAGCGCCCCGTTCGCGGCGGCGGCGTGCGCAAGAGCGGCATCAAGGTCACGGCCAAGGCCGCGCGCGAGGTCGATGACGGCAAGGTCCGTCTCAATCGCTACCTCGCGATGGCTGGCGTGTGCAGTCGACGCGCTGCGGACGAACTGATCACGAGCGGCAGCGTCGAGGTCAACGGTAAGACGATCACCGAACTCGGCTTCCGCCTTGATCCCGCCGTGGATGAGGTCGTCGTCGATGGCGAGCGCGTACGCCAAGAGAAGAAGGTCTACGTGCTGTTCAACAAGCCGACCGGCGTGGTGTGCACCAACGCGCGCAACGAGCAGAAGAAGCGCGTGATCGACTTCTTGCCGGCGGTGAAGGGCCGATTGTTCACGGTCGGTCGTCTCGACCTCGACAGCGAAGGACTCATCCTGCTGACCAATGACGGCGACTTTGCGCAGAGGTTGACGCATCCGCGCTACGGCGTGCCCAAGACCTATTCGGTTCTCGTGCGCGGCCGCATCGGCCAGAAGGAGATCGAGAAGGCGCGCGGCGGCGTATGGCTCTCAGAAGGTCCGACGCAAGGCATGCAGGTCAAGGTCGAGCGCGCCGGCAACGAGCGTTCGTCCATCAAGGTGGTGCTGCACGAAGGCAAGAACCGCGAGATCCGTCGCGTGTTCGCCAAGCTCGACCTTCCGGTGTTGGAGTTGAAGCGCATTCGCATCGGTGAGCTCAACCTGCACGGGCTCAAGCCAGGCGATTGGCGATTCCTGCTCGCACACGAGATCAAGGAGTTGCTCGAACTGTCCGCAGCCGCCGCGGGCGAGGCTGCGCCCGCAGCAGACGTCGCGGATGCGGCGACGCGGTCGGCGTGGAACTCGGGCAAGAGCACCGGCAAGAAGTCTGCGCCAAAGAAAACTGCGACGAAGAAGCCAGAGCCGGAAGGCGGCGGCGATGACTCGGATGTCGATGACGGAGACGAATGGTGAGCCTCGATCACGTGGAATTGGTGCAACTCGACAACGGCTTTCGCGCGCTGCTTGCGCCGCGCCGCTCGTTGCCGTTGGTCGCATCGGTGTTGTGGTATCGCGTCGGCTCGCGTGATGAGCGCACGGGGGAGACAGGCCTGTCGCACTTCCTCGAACACATGATGTTCAAGGGGACGGACCGCTACCCCAAGGGCAACATCGACCTGCTGACTGCCAAGATGGGCGGCAGCAACAACGCGTTCACCGACAACGACGGCACGGCGTACTACTTCGCGCTGGCTTCGGATCGCTGGGAAACCGCGTTGGAGATCGAGGCGAGCCGCATGCGCGATTGCTTGCTCGACCCGTCGGAGTTCCAGAGCGAGAAGAGCGTGGTGCTCGAAGAGTTGGCGATGGGCGAAGACGACCCGTGGCGCCCGCTCTACCAAGCCGCAGAGTCACTGCTCTACATGGTGCATCCGTATCACCATCCGGTGATCGGGTACCGCGAAGACCTCGAACGGCTGCCCGTCGAGGGCATGCGCAACTACTACAAGCGCAACTACGGCCCCAACCGCGCCTTCCTCGTCGTCGCTGGCGACATCGATGTGCAGCGCACGGCAGCGCGCATCCGCGAGCTGTTTGGCTCGATCCCCGCGTCGGCGGAGCCGCGCGGCGAAGTGCTCGCAGAGCCTCAGCCGCAAGGCGAGCGTCGCGCGATCGTCAACACGCCGCACGCAGTGGCGCGCATCTGCATCGCGTTCTCGACCACGCGCGTCGGCGAGCGCGATGACTACGCGCTCGACGTGCTAGCGCACGACCTCGGCATTGGCAAGAACAGCCGGCTCTACAAGCGGCTCGTGATCGACGACGAATCGGTGACGGACGTCAGCGTGATCAACGAGACGCGACTGGATCCGGGCGCGTTGTTCGTGCTCGCAGAACTGCGCGAAGGCGCGTCGCTCAACAAGGTCGAGGCGGCGATTCGCGAAGAGATCGACGCGTTGGTTCGCGAAGGCGTGTCGAAGGAAGACTTGAAGCGCATTCGCACGCAGATCCGCGCAGGCTTCCTGTTCCAGGATGAGTCCGCGCTCGAGCACGCGCTCAAGCTCGCGCGCTTCGAAGCGTTGACGCCGGGTGGCTATCGCACGCTCGACACCGTGCTGCCGACCTATGACTCGCTGAAGCCGGAAGAACTGCGTCAGGCGGCAGCGCGCTACCTCGTCCCGCAACGCAGCGTGTGCGTGCACGCGGTGCCTTCGCGGGCGGCTGGCGGCAAGAAGGGTGATGCGAAGGCGGACCAGGCGAAGAAGCCACGCGAGAAGAAGAAGGCTGCGCCTGTCGCCAAGAAGCCCGTGAAGCAGGTGGTTGGTAAGAAGCCTGCGACCAAGCGCGTTGCGAAGTCGGCGAGCAAGAAGACTGCAGCCAAGCCCGCGGCAAAGCCCGCGAGCGCGAAGAAGCCCGGAGGCACGAAGTGACCAACTCCATCCGTCTCGAGATCGGCGAACAGCAACTCGACAACGGGCTCACGCTGCTCGCGGTCCAAAACCCCAACGTCGCGACGTTCGCGTGCGCCGTCTCGCTCGACATCCGTCCGGGCGCAGACCCAGACGAGATGTGCGGCCTCGCCAACCTCGTTGGCGATTGCCTCGACGAAGGCACCGAGCGACACGACGCGCTGGAACTCGCGACCGCGGTCGAATCGATCGGCGGTGGACTCGAAGGCAACGCGCGCGGTGGCATGGTCCAGTGCACCGCGGACAACCAGAAGGCGGGCATCGAGCTGCTTCGCGAATACGTGATGCACCCGACGTTTCCTGGCAAGGAAGTGCGTCGCGTGCAGGCCGAGATCCTCACCGAGATCCTCGCCGACGAAGACGATCCGCGTTCGGTTGCAGGACGTCGCTTCCGTTCGGAGGTCTACGGCGCACATCCGCTTGGCAGGCCGACGCAAGGAACGCGCGAGTCCATTGGCTCGATCAAGCCCAAGCACTTGCGCGCGTTCCATGACACGTGGTTCCGCCCTGCCAACGGCTACGTCGCCGCAGCTGGTCCGGACACGCCCGATCGCATGCTCGCGATGATGCGCAAGGCATTCACGTCGTTCCGTGGCAAGGCGCCGCAGCATGCGACGTTGACTGCGCCCGCGTTGCCGCAACGCGTGCGCGACGTGCACATCGCGATGGCGCGCGAGCAGGTGCACATCTACATGGGGCACATCGGCGTGCGTCGCACGGATCCCGACTACTACGCGCTCGCGGTGATGGACCACGTGCTCGGAACGGGGCCGGGCTTCACTTCGCGTTGCTCCAAGAAGCTGCGCGACGAACTTGGCTTGTGCTACTCGGTGAGCGCTGGCATCACGGCGAGCGCGTCGGAGGAGCCGGGCATGTTCACCGCGTACATCGGCACGTCGCCGGAGCATCGGCAACGCGCGATCGACGGCTTCATGGCGGAGATCGAACGCATCCGCACGGAACCGCCGAGCGAGGACGAGTTACAGGACGTGAAGGACTACCTGACCGGCAGCTTCGTGTTCGGCCTCGAACGCAACACCAACCTCGCTGGCTATGTCGTTCGCGCGAAGCGATACGGGCTCGGCTTCGACTTCTTGCATCGCTACCCCGAGATCATTCGCGGCATCACGCGCGAGAAGGTGCTCGAGGTCGCGCAGCAGTGTTTGCATCCCGAGCGCATGGTTACCGTCAGCGCGGGAGCGAGCTGAGCTCATGGCGAAGCATCCGACGCGAGACGAAGTCCTCGACGTGCTGCGCGAGATCGCGCCGCTGGAGTTGGCGGCGGAGTGGGACAACGTGGGGTTGTTGGTCGCGCCGCGCGCATCGGGTCCGGTTGCGCGCGTGTTGCTCACGATTGACCTCACCGAGGCGGTCGCGAACGAGGCGGTCGCGATGAAGGCCGATCTCGTCGTTGCCTACCACCCTCCGATCTTCCACGGCATCAAGAAGCTCGATGCCGCGGACGCGCAAAAGCGCGGCGCGTTGCTCGCGTTCTCGCACGGCGTCAGCGTGTATTCGCCGCACACCGCGCTCGATGCGGCGCCGGGTGGAATCGCCGATTGGCTGTGCAACGGCATCGCGGGCGGCGCTGCGCCAGAGCAAGTCGAAGTGTGCGGCGATGGCGAGTTTGGTCGCGTGCTCACGCTGAGCAAGGCGATGACCGTCGACGCGCTCCTGCTTCGCATTCGGAAGATGCTCGGCGTGAAGAGCCTGCGCGTGGCGCACACCAAGGCGCGCGGCAAGCACAAGGTGAAGCGCATCGCGGTCGCTGCTGGCTCCGGCGGCTCGGTGCTGCGCGCAGCGCGCGCGGACCTGTGGCTCACGGGCGAGCTGTCGCATCACGAAGCACTCGCCGCGGTCGCGAATGGCGCGTGCGTCGTGCTCGGCGAGCACAGCAACACCGAGCGCGGCTACTTGCGCGAACTGAAGAAGCGGATGACGGAGCCGTTTGGCAAGGCGCTCGACGTGCGCATCGCGAAGAGCGACGCGGATCCGTTCTCGATCGCCTGACGCCGCGGCGTCGCAGCAGCAAAGCGCAGCGCTCCCAAAATGCAGCGAGCCGGGTCGCCCCGGCTCGCGCACTGCAGATCAACGTGCGCGCGTTTCGTTGCGCGCTTGCTGCATCACTGGAACAGGACCTCGACGCCGTTCGACGTCTTGAGCTGGTTGAGGTCGCCGTTCTCGAGGCAGAAGCCCTGCGCCGTCAGCGTCTGGCCCGTGAGGCCAGCGGGGATCGTGAACGTCAGGGTGCCGAGGCCCGAGCCGTTGCCGAGCACGCCCGTGAAGAAGATGCCCTCGGTGAAGAGCAGCGGGTTCACGTGCAGCAAGCAGCCGCCCGGGAAGGGCAGCGGCGTGTTGTCGCGCGCGGCGCCGAACGCGAAGCCGCCGAGCGAGAACGGAGCAGCCTGCGACAGCGTGTAGGTCAGCGGGCCGCCGACGCGCAGATCGCCCGAGCCGCCGAGCAGCAACGGGAAGTTGCCGGCGCCGACGCAAGCCGTGCCGTAGTTGGTGTAGGTCGACACTGCGAAGACGTGCACGACCTTGTTGACGAAGTCAGAGACGGCGAGCGTGTTGGTCGCCTCGTCGAAGCTGAAGTCGTAAGCGCCAGCGCTGTTGGCCGCCGTGAAGCCGCGCCAATCGATCGTCATCGGAGAGCCGTCGCTCGCGCGGTTGCACTGGATCACGTTGGTCCAGAGTTGGCCGAAGGCGCCGGCCGAGCGGTTGTTCCAGAAGATCACGTTCTCGGTGCCGGTGCGGCAGAACGCGAGGTTCTGCTGGTTGATGCTGTCGGCCGCGGTGGCGTCGACCACGATGCGCGAGTTGGAGACCGAGTTGCCGGCCGTGCGGTCGCATGCGACGACCTTGTTGCTGCGGCGGAGCCAGACATCGCCGGTGAGCGGATCAAACGCCATGTCGCGCCAGAACGAGCTCGTGACGCCGGTCGTCTGGATGATCATCCCGTTGGCCGACGTGTAGATGTCCGTGCCCGTCAGGTTGTCCTGCAAGCTGCGGCGGCCCGAGCCGAAGGTCGTCCAGGCGGTGCCAGAGTCGACGAGGCCAAACCAACCGACGTCGAGGCCGACGCCGCTGCCGCCGCGCGCAGCCTTTGCCCAGTTGGCCGTGCCCGTGAGCGACCACGACGTGATGCCGTTCGGATCCGTAGCGCCTGCGTCATACGCGGCCACGAGTTGCGTGCCGTCGACATCGAGGCCCGAGTAGCCACGGCTGCCCGGCGTGAGCAAGTTGACGCCGAACGAGGCGCTGAACGACGGCGTCGTCAGCGCGGTGCTGACCTTGCAGATGCCCGTAGCGCCGGCGATGGCTTGGTTATTGAAGCCGGCAACGAACAAGTCGGTGCCGTTCCACGCCATGGCGCTGAGGTTGGTGCCGATGAACTGCGAGTTGGCGGCAACGCCAGTGCTGGTGCAGTCGACGGTGCCGAGGTGGGTCATGCTGACCTGCGCGGTCAGCGATGCTGCGAGAGCGAGAAGGGTGATCGATGCACGAAGCATGAGGGAAAGGATGTGCGGGG
>JBEELK010000335.1:0-2688 GCA_041168165.1 Planctomycetota bacterium
GTCGCGCGAACTGCGTCGAATCTGAAGATTCGACTCCGTTCTCGCTCCTTGATCTCTAACCCGATCCCAAGCCCTCGGCGACGGAGCCGTTCTTCAACCGGCTGCTCGGCGGCGCCGCGAAGGGTCGCAGCGGATGCGGTCCCTCCCGCGCTTGCCGCCCGATGAGCAGCGGTGGAGCATCCCGCGATCTTGCGCTCGCGTCTCTCGCCGCTGCCCGCTGACTTCCTCGACGCCACGCTGCTCGCGCGCGTCGAGCGCCCGGGGATTGGGCCATGCGTGGTTGCCGTTCGCGGCGGACGCGCGTTCGACATCACGGCGGCGGTCGCGCCAACTGCGTCCGCGCTGTGCGAACTCGACGATCCAGCGGGATACCTCCGCACGACTCAAGGCAGCGACCTCGGTCCGATCGAGGCGATCGCCGACAACTCATGGGAAGGCGCGCGCAACCAAGGCCTGCCGCGCTTGCTGGCGCCCGTCGACCTGCAGGCGATCAAGGCCGCCGGCGTCACGTTTGCGGTGAGCCTTTTGGAGCGAGTGATCGAAGAGCAAGCGCGCGGCGACGCGTCCAAGGCTGCTGCTTTGCGCGGGCACATCGAGTCTGCGCTCGCCGGTGGATTGCAGGGACTGCAGCCGGGATCGCCAGCTGCGATGGACTTGAAGCGCCTGCTGATCGAACGCGGCTTGTGGTCGCAGTATCTCGAGGTCGGCATCGGGCCGGATCCCGAAGTGTTCACGAAGGCGCAGCCGATGGCGGCGGTTGGGTTCGGCGCGCATGTCGGCATCCCGCCGTTCTCGCAGTGGAACAACCCGGAGCCCGAGGTTGTGCTCGTCGCGAGCAGCAAGGGGCGCGTCGTTGGCGCCGCGCTCGGCAACGACGTCAACCTGCGCGATGTCGAGGGCCGCTCCGCGTTGTTGCTCGGGATGGCGAAGGACAATAATGCGTCGGCTGCGATCGGGCCGTTTGTGCGTCTCTTCGACGCGTCGTTCTCCATGCGCGACGTGCGCGCGATGACGGTGAGCCTTGCCGTGCGCGGCGACGATGGCTTTGCGCTGCGCGGCGAGAGTTCGCTTCTGCGCATCAGCCGCGACCCCGAGGAACTCGTGCGCGCCACGATCGGCGAGCGCCATCAGTATCCCGACGGCCTGTGTCTCTACCTCGGCACCATGTTCGCGCCGACCGAGGATCGCTTCGGCGACGGCAACGGCTTCTCGCATCGCGAGCGCGATCTAGTCGAGATCACGTCGCCCCGCCTCGGCATGCTCGCCAACGAAGTGCGCGCGACTCGTGATTGCGCGCAGTGGACGTTTGGCGCGACGGCGCTGATGCGCAACCTTGCAGCGCGCGGCCTGCTGTCGTAGCGATGCAACTCGCGTAGCCTGCGCGACAGCCCATGGATGTCACCCCGTTCGATCGCGAAGCCGAATACTGGATGTCGAAGCGCGGCATCCCAACGGCGCTCGAGCCTGCAATCCGTCCGTGGCTCGATCGCGGATTGAGTGCGTTGGATCTCGGATGCGGCGGCGGCCGGCTCGCCGTCGCGATCGCGCCGCACATGGGCCGCGTCGTCGGCGTCGATGCGGCGGCCGAGTTGCTGCAGCAAGCATCGACTGCGCACCCGTCGATTCGCTTCGTGCGCGGCGATTGCCTCATGGACGCGACGTGGACTGCGCTCGGCGGCCCCTTCGACCTGATCACGTCTAACTGCTCGATCCGCCGCGACTACACGCCGGACCTCGATCGCCTCGCGCAGTTGTGCCGTGAGCATCTGGCTCCGGGCGGCGGCATCGCGCTGCGCATCCAAGGCGACCAAGACCTCGCGTCGTTGCTGCCGCAATCGGTGCGGACCGCGTTGCTCTACTCCAAGGACGAAGTCGCGCGCGCGTTCGCGGGCTTCACGGACTTGTCGATCGATACGGACGAGTATCGCCAACGATTCTCCGGCGAGGCCTACTTGCGCACCTTCCTCGCGCGCATCGGGCTGCCTTCCGATCGCATCACGGTGAAGAGCCGCGGCGTCGTTGTCGGCGTTCGCTCGGCTTGGATCGTGACGGGGCGCCGCGACAGCAAGAACTGAGCGCAGGTCACGCGCCGCGCAGTCCGCGCGCAGCGAGAATGGCGGATTGCTCCTCGGCCGCGATGCGGGTCGCGAGGTGCGGATACAGCATGTTGCGCTCGCGCAGATCGTGGTGGAGCACGAGGTTCTTGAACGTGGCTTCGCGGTCGAAGAGTTCGAGAAGTCGCGCGTCGTCTGGTTGTCGGCGAAGGTCCTCTACGCGGCGGACGAACTCGTCGACGAATGTGCGCAGCTTGTCGTGCTCGCCGAGAAACAAGCGAACGGGCGCATCCGTGTCGTCGCCGCCGAGTTCCTTGTAGCGCGGCAACACGAGTTGCTCCTCATCGGACGCATGCGCAAACAGGTCGCGTCGATAGTCCGCGAGGGCCTGTGCTGCGCGCGCATAGTCGCGGTCGAGTAGCGCAGTCTGGTGCTCGAAGAACTGCGACTCCAGGTCATGGTGCACTGCCATCATCGTGCTTAGGAGATCGCCGCGTTGCATCGCTGCACGATGGCGCATGGCGCGCGCTTCGCAAGTAGGCTGCACGCCGCATGCGCGCCCAACGATGTCTCGCAGCCTTGCTCGTCAGCATCCTGGTGGCGTCTGCCTGCATCTGGCATTCGCCGACGTCGG
>JBEELK010000336.1:0-12096 GCA_041168165.1 Planctomycetota bacterium
TCGCCGTGTCGCTGGCCGGACTCCTTCAGCGACTCGGAGTTCCGCTGTGGATTGGCACTTCGGACGAGCCCGTCAGTTTGTTTGGCAACCGCAACGTCGCGGCTGAGTTCGTCGCGATCGCAGGCGCATGCGTCGCGGCAGGCTTGCGACATCGCCCGCGATGGCAACTCGCAGCGCTGGCGCTCGCTGGCGTCTATGCGCTGGCCAACGGATCGCGCTCGGGCCTCGTGGCGCTGCCGCTCGGAGTTGGCATTGCGTGCGCAATGTCGCGCGAGGTTCATCGCGGACGTTGGCTGCCGCTCGTTGCCACTGCGCTGGGCATGCTGCTTGGCGCGCTATGGCTTTCGACGCCTGCGGACAGCACGGCGACGCATCCGCGCGCAGCGCTGCCTGGCTCCGCAGTGCGCACCGAGACCCTGCAAGTTCGCGCCGAGATCCACAGAGGCGGCTTCGCGATGCTGCTCGACGCGCCGATCCTCGGCCACGGCGCGGGCCAGTTCGCGGTCGACTATCCGCGCTATCGCACGCAGCGCGAGATCGAGTTGTCGTCGATGCAACGCGCCGAGATGCGACGCGTCGCGAGCGCGCACGATGACTGGCTGGAGACCGCGATCGAAGGCGGCCTCGCGGCGCTCGCGTGCTTGCTGCTGTTCTTCTGGTCGCGGTTGCGGCCTCTGCGCATCGACGCATTCGCAGCGCCCATGCTCGCGCTCGCTGCGCTGATGCTGATCCGCTCGCCGCTCGGCAATGCGCCAGCAATCGCGCTCGCGCTGCTGTTCGCATCGAAGGCTTCGTTGCCTGAGACGATCGAACCGACATCGAGCGCGCGGTGGCAACGCGCCGTGTTGCGCATCGTCGGAGCCGCGATGGCTCTCGCTGGCGCCAGCGTCCTCACGACATCGTTCTGCCTCGCTCGCTTCGCAGCTCAGCAGCCTCCGGCTTCGGATGCCGTGCGCTGGCTCGAGCGCGCAGTCGCCGCACAGCCTGTCGATCCCGTGGCGTTGCAGTTGCTCGCGAGCGAACGCGCGCGCACAGCGCTTCTCCGCGACGATGCCGAACGCGCGCTCGCGACTGCAGACGCACTGGTGGCTGTCCGACCGTTCGAACCGTCCTACCGCCTGTTGCGCGCCGACCTGATGCGCATGTGCGGCAACACGAAGGACAGCAAGCGCGAGCTCGCCGAGGCCAGCAAGCTCGACCCGTTCGAGCCACAGGTTCAGATCCAACTCGCCGGCGTCTACGCGACCGAAGGCGACTACGACGCGGCGATCGTGGCGCTCGCCACCGATCCGCCCGTTGCACTGCGCCGTGCGCTGGCCGAGCAACTCGATGGGCTCGCGCGCGCAGCCACGATGGCAAACCAACCAGCAGCTACCGCTCGCATCGAAGCCGAGGCCGCGTTCGTTCGCGTGCTCGACGCGATGAAGGACCAGACGCCGCGCGGCGATCTGCTCGCGAAATCGCGGCTCGACGCGATGCGCGAGAAGTTCACGACAGCGCGCATGGACGCCACCGACCTTCGACCGCTGGCACTGCTCGCGTCCCTGTCGATGCGCACAGGGCAAACTGGAATCGCCGACACCACCGCCGACCTTGCCAAGAAGCGCGGCGCACAGTTGCCGGCGTGGCAGTGGTCCTTGCTGCGCGAGGTCAGCGAACCGCTGCGCGCGTGCGCCGGATGGGCCGAGCTGCTGCCGTTCGACGCGCAGTGAGCCGGATGCCGCCTGCTGCGCTCAGCGGCCCGATTGCGCCTTCTCGGCGCTGCCGCTCGCAGATTGCTCCGCCTTCTTGCTCAGCGCCTCCGCATCGGCAAGCTCGGCCTCCGCAGACGTGAATGCGCAGAACTCGACGAACGTGCGCGCCATCGCGCGTTCGCGCAGATCCTCGGACAACGCCGCGCGAATCGGCTCGTGTAGCGCGTGCGCGAGGTACGCGACGCCAAGGCGCGTCGCGTGCAGTCGGTCGCCTTGGAGCAGATAACCCGGAGCCGTCGCGAACTGACGATCCTCGACGGACAGCGTCACTCCTTCTTGCTTCATCGACGCAACCAACTGCGCGAGCGGGAAGACCCGCACACGCGGCCGCTCTGTAGCCCACGTTGCGATCGCGCCGTTCATCGCGGCGAGATCGGCTTCGTTCGGCACTTGGTGCGGCTTCAGCATGCGGCGATCCGCTCCGCGCATGTCGGGCAAGTCCCCGACGACTATTCCGCACGGCAGCAGGTCCAACGTCTCAAGCCCCACTCGCAGGCGCCGCATGCGCTCCTCGCCCTCTGCGTCGCTCTTGCCGTCGACTGCGCCGTAGCCGTACCAAAACAGGAAGTCGACGGCGACCACGACGCTCGGCTCGCTGCGCAGCGCGCGATCGACTTGCGTGCGCCCTCGCTTCTCGGGCTCCAAGAACATCATCGCGTCCGCGCGGCTCTGCACCTTCTGGCCCTCGCCGTCGAGCCATCGCCGCAAAGGCAGCACGAGCGGCGCCGAGGCGTTGTCCTTGCTGCCGCCAGTCAGCGGCGAATCGACGAACCCGGCGCTCACGCTCGCGCCGAGGATCTCGACGCGCATCGTCGGCACACTCTCTGCCGTCTCAGCCGGGGACGCCGCGCGATCCTGCGACGCCAACGGACCGAGCGCGACAAACAACACGGCCCATGCACACAAGAAAACTCCAGGGCGGGCAGTTCGCATGACCGCAATGTATCTTCCTCCACGCCATGTTCCGCAATCGGACCGTCTCCTTGGTCGTCCCCGCCTACAACGAGGAAGAAACCATCGGCCACGTCGTGGACGAGTTCCGCGGCTGCCCGTTCCTCGACGAGATCGTCGTCGTCGACAACAACTGCAAGGATCGAACGGCTGCGATCGCAGCAGAACGCGGCGCGCGCGTCGTGGCAGAGGCTAGAAAAGGCTACGGCGCGGCGTTGCTCGGCGGCATGCGCGCCGCGAAGGGCGACATCCTCGTGCTGACCGAAGCCGACGGCAGCTTCCGCGCGCGCGACGTCGAGAAGCTGCTCGTGTATCTGGACGACGCAGGCATGGTGATGGGCACGCGCACCACGCGGCAAATGGTGCAGCAGGGCGCGAACATGCGCTCGTTCCTCCGCTGGGGAAATGTGTTCATGGCCAAGTTCCTGCAACTGTGCTGGCTTCGTCCATCGGAGCCGCGCTTCACCGACGTGGGCTGCACGTTCCGCGCGCTCACGCGCGAGACCTTCCGCAAGATCGAGCCGCGACTCAGCGAAACGGGCCCCGCGTTCAGTCCGGAGATGATGTGTGCGGCGCTGCAAGAGCGCTGCCGCGTGATCGAAGTACCGGTCACCTACGCGCCGCGCCTTGGCGGCGAATCGAAGCACTCGGACACGTTCTCGCGCCAAGCTCGCACGGCGATGAAGATGTTCCGCACCATCTGCCGCAAACGCTTCCTCGAACGCGGCGCGCCGCTGCCACCGCCTGCACCCGCTGGCTCTGGCGGCCCGATCTGATCGAACTCGCCCCTCGCGCCAACTCGCACACGACGACGACCATGCGATCCCACCTCACGCCTCCTCCGTATCGCGCAGCAGCGCCGCGAGCGTTCGCATGACCGCAGCGCCACACAGCGATGCCAACAGCGGCGTCGTCGAGATCGTGCAGTGCCAACTCTGCGGCAGCCGCGAGCGTCGCACCAAGCTGCTCGATGAACCGTTCACGGTGTTTGAATGCGCCGCGTGCGAGTTCGTTTACGTGAGCCCGCGCTTGTCGGGCGAGGCGCTCGCGAAGGTCTACGGCGAAGGCTACTGGAAGAGCGACAACCCGAAGGCGCGCGGCTACGCCGACTATGCGCGCGAGGCATCGCTCTACCTGAAGACGTTTCAAAAGCGCATGGCGCTGGTGCAGCAGTGGGTCGCGCCCGGCGCGCGCATCCTCGATATCGGCTGCGCGGCTGGCTACTTCCTGCAGGTGATGAAGAAGGCAGGACACCCAGTCCTAGGCATCGAGCCGAGCGCATCGATCGCGCAGATCGCGCGCAAGGAACTCGGCGACGAAACCGTGTTCGTCGGCAACCTCGACGATGCGCCCCATTCGCTCGGCTACCGCGAAGGCTCGTTCGATCTCGTCAGCATGTGGGACGTCATCGAGCACATTCCCGATCCGCAAGCCGCGCTGCGTCGCGTGCGTCAACTCCTGACAAAGGGCGGCCGTCTGCTGCTGGAGACCCAGAACGTGAAGAGCCGTTGGGCGCGCCTGCTCGGACGCCGCTGGCATCACTACAAACACGAAGAGCACCTCTACCACTTCGACCCGAAGACGATGGAACGCCTGCTCAAGGACTGCGGCTTCCGCGTCGTGCACTGCGGCGCTGGCTATGCCGGCAAGTATGTGTCCTTCGGCTTCATCGCGGAGCGCGCTGGGCGCCTCGGCAAGGTTGCAGGCCTGCTCGCGAGCCCGCTGCAGTTGCTGCGCTCAGCGAACCTCTACGTGAACCCGCGCGACGAGATCATCGTCGTCGCCGAGCCTTGCTGAGGCTGCCGCAATGGAACGCATCGCCTACGAGAGGTTTCGCAATCTCGAGAAGACCCACTTCTGGTTCTTGAGTCGCCGCGCGATCTTCTTCGACGTGCTCGATCGGTCGCTGCCTCGCACTGAGGGGCTCACCGTGCTGGAGATCGGTTGCGGCGCAGGCGGCATGCTGGTTCCGCTGCAGTGCTACGGCGAAGTCCACGGCATGGACATCGACGTCGAGTATCTGCGCTACTGCAAGGAACGCGGGTTCCGCAACGTGCTCGCGGGCTCGGGGCACGACCTACCGTTCGCGGACGCTGCGTATGACCTCGTCGCGCTATTTGACTGCCTCGAACACATCCCCGACGAAGCGCGGGCGCTGCGCGAGATCCATCGCGTCGTGAAGCCAGGCGGCCACGTGTTCTTCTCCGTGCCAGCCTACGAGTGGCTTTGGTCCAACAACGACGACATCGCGCACCACCAGCGCCGTTACACGAAGACGCGCCTCGTGCGCTCCTTGCGCGCAGCAGGCTTCGAAGTGCGTCGGGCCAGCTACTTCAACGCGCTGCTGCTGCCGCTGATCATCCCGTCGGTGTTGGTGCAGAAGCTCCGCGGCGCACTTGGTCTGTTGCCTGAGGGCTACAACAACACCTCCGTGCCGGTGCCCAGGCTGCTGAACTGGCTGTTCACCAAGATGATGTCGAGCGAGCGCTTTGCGCTGCGCGTCGGCAACCTCCCGCTCGGCCACAGCCTGATCGCGGTCGCAAAGAAGCCCGCCTAAAAAGCAAAACGGAGCGGACAGCACGCGCTGCTCGCTCCGTCCTGTTTTGCCCCGGGCAATCCCGAGGCCGCTCTTTACTGGCCGACGATCTGACGGCCTTCGGGCTCCACGTAGGAATAGCGCTGCTTCAGCGCTTCCCACGAGAACGCCTGGCTCAACGCCGTCGAGGTCTCGATCAGCGGGAACAGCATCTTCTTCTGCGAGAACTCGCGGCGCGTCAGGTCAGCAACCGTCAGCGGCTCAAGGCTGTCGACGACTGCGATCTGGTAGCGGCGCTCCATCGTGTCCTCCGCGATGTCGGTGGCCTCGCCGGCATCGAGTTCGTTGACCAGCCCGCCCCACAGGAACGCGATCGTCCGGTCGTAGCGCTTGTCGAAGAATGGACGCGAACGGAGGTCGCGGCGATACGGCCCAACCTTCTCGACCGTGAAGCCCGCAACCTGCGCCGCGGCTTCGAGAACCTCGCCGTAGTGCGCCTTGGCGATCTTGAGCAGCTCGGCCTCGGTCTCTTCCTTGACGCCGAGTTCGAACGACTTGCGCTTCTCGGCCTTCACGTCGAGCGAAGCCTGCAGGCTAGCGCGGTTGTTCTCCCACGCCGTGTGCGCCTGCGTGCCGGCCTTGAGCTTGGCGAGGTTGTCCTGGGCTTTCTTCAGATCAGCTTGGACCTTCGCTTCCCACTCAGAGAAGCGCTTCTCGACTTCTGCCGCCTGCTTGGCCTCGACTTCGGCAACCTTCTCCGGAGCCTTCGCCTTGCCGAGCTTGAGCAACTCGTCGGCGAGCAACTTCTTCTTCTCGTCCGCAGTCTTCTTCGCCTGCTCGCGGAAGTACATGTCGCGCAAGTTGGCCTTGATCTCGTCCCACGGCTTCATCGGCCGGACCACGACTTCGGTGGCCTGCAGCAAGAATGCGCCCTTCGCGGCGCGCTCCGGCATGACGCCGAGGTCACCCGCCGAGCGCAGCGAGGTCGCGCGCTCCGGGGTCTTCCATTCGCCGAGGTCGATGGCCGCGAGGTCCTTCAGTTCCTTCGCGTTCTTGAGGCCTGTCACCTCCTGCAGCGACGCGCCGGCCTTGTCCTTCGTCATCTCGGTCCACTTGGCGCGGAAGTCAAACGCCTTGCGCGCATCCGCGAGCTTCTGCTCCGACGCCTTGGCTGCATTCTCCATCGCGATGAAGCGGTTGTCTGCCTCGCGGAACGTGTTCTTGAGTTCCTCGTTCTGCGGCTCCGCCTCGCTCTTCGCCTTTGCTTCCTCGCGCGCTTGCTGCGCTTGGAACTTCTCCTGGAAGTTGCGCGACTGCTCTTCGATCAGCGGCTTCAGCGTTTCGTTCTGAGCGTCGCGGATCTTCTGCTGCAGCTTGTTGAGGACCTCGTCGACCTTGACGAGCTTCTCGATCTGCGCAACGACATCCGCGTCGTCCATGGGCTTCGACTTGCCCTTGTCGTCCTTGAAGCGATCGATCTCCTGCTTGTAGATCATCTGCTTCTGCTGGTCGCCGACGACGAAGTCCTTCAACTCCTCCGTCCACTGCGCAGCATCGAACGCGTCAAAGCGGAGCACGCCGAGCGCGAGCGACACGCGGTTGGTGTCGAACACCTCAAGGCGCGTCTTCTCGTCGTCGGACTTGCCTTCCATCCACTTCTTGACGTCGTCCTCGGAGATATCGCCCTTCTGGTCGAGCGCCTTCTCCAGAGCCTTCATGTCGAAGGTCGCAACGCGGACCGACAGCTTCTTCTGTTGGTCGCCTTCGAGCAGCTGGCGCAACGCAGCGGCATCCGAGACGTCGACGCCCGCGGCGTTGAGCATCACATAGTTGCCAACCCGCATCGCTTCCTTGACGAACTCGCGGTAATCGGCGAGCGAGCTGAACCCGCGCTGCAACGCCATCTGCGTCGCAGTGTCGCTGGCCTGCGACCGCTCGTTGCTGACGCGCACGAGCCACCCGATCGCGTCGTCGACTTCGGTCATCGACACCTCGATGCCGGTCGCAATCGCGGCACGGCGGAGAACCGCCATGCGCGACGCCAGTTCGTTGCCGTCCTTGCCGACGATGAACTCTGGCAACACGCCGATCGGCAACGTTCCGAGTTGGCGCGACAGCTTGCCGCCCCACTCGTTGTCTTCGATCTTCAGTTCGACGCGAGCACCATCGACCTGGATGCTCGGCATCGGACCGGTCGGGCCGCCCGTCATGCCGGCGAACCACTGCGTCATCGCGCTGCTGATCGAGAATGTGACCAGTGCGAAGAGGCCCGCGGTGTAGAGGATCAGCTTCTGGTACTTGCGGAAGAAGCCGAAGGCGCCGGAGAACTCGTCGTGACGCTCCTGCAGCGTCGGATCCTCGGGCGTGGGTTCGCTAGTCGTCGACATTGGATTGGATTCAGTTCTACGAGGGCCGCGGCGCTGAGCCACCGTCGGCATCGAGGGGGATCGCTTCCGTGATCAGCAGAATGGGAATTCCGTCCTGGATCGGAAAGGCAGTGCGGCTGCCTTCAGGCTGAAGCGCCGCAGAAATCGGTTTGGTCACGGCCGCGCCGCCCTGGTTCGTCACACCGCCCTTGGCAATGCGCGCATTCAGCGCAGCGAGATCTGCGGCCGACAGCTCGCGGAGCGGCTGTCGCGTCCCAGGAGCGACCAGGAGCTTCAGGAAATCAGGATCGACGGCCATGGTGGGAATGTGAGGGCGGCAGGGCTCGAACCTGCGACCTACGGCTTAAAAGGCCGCTGCTCTACCGGCTGAGCTACGCCCCCGAACGGAGCACAGGGCCCCCACAACAACGGGGCGAGCAGTGAAGCCGGATGCACGCGCGGGCGCAAGTGGCTTTGCCCCGCAACCTGTGAGGGTCGCTGTGCACCGAACCAGCGATGCCTGTGGGATTTGGGCGGGCTGTCTAGCGCGTTGCGTGCGGCGGCCAAGCCGGCTCGCCGCACCCGATTGGCCCGCGCGTCAATCCTCGAGGATCTCCTTGCTCTTGTGCTTGAAGAGCTCGTCCATCTTCTGCTCGGCGCCCTTCATCTCCAGGTCGATCTTCTGCTGCAGGCCCTTCAGCTGGTCCTCGGTGAGGATGCCGTCTTTCTTGGACTGTTCGGCGTGCTTGTTGGCGTCGCGGCGCTCGTTGCGGAGGGCAACCCGGTTCTGCTCGACGATGTCCTTCACCTTCGCTACGAGGCGCTGGCGCTGCTCGCCGGACAGCGGAGGCATCGTGAGGCGCAGAACCTTGCCGTCGCTCTGCGGATTCAGGCCGAGGTCGGACTTCTGGATCGCCCGCTCGATCTCCTTCATGACCTGCGAGTTCTGGTCGAACGGCTTGATCATCAACTGCCGCGGTTCGGGCACCGAGATGTGCGCCATCTGCTGCAGGGCGGTCGGCGTCCCGTAGTAGTCGACGCGGATCGTGTCGACGAGAGTCGGTGACGCGCGGCCCGTGCGGATGCCAGCGAGCTGGTCCTTCACGTGCTTTGCGGTCTTCTCGATCTTCTGCTTGAGTTCGTTCAGAACTTGGGTGGTCGGATCCATGGCTCGATTCAGGTAGGCGCCGTTCGGCGGAGCGATGCTAGCGAGGCAACGCGCAGAGACCAGCGCACGGAGTGCGCAGACCACGGTTAACGGCGAGTGCCGCAGGCGCGGACCGCGAGCAGCCCATCGGCTCTCTCACATCCGTGCAATGCACGGATGGGCCGTGTCAGACGACCCAGGTGCCGATGTCCTCGCCGCGCACTGCGCGCTCGAGGTTGCCAGGCACAAACATGTCGAACACCATGATCGGCATGTCGTTCTCCATGCACAGCGTGAACGCGGTGCGGTCCATCACGCGCAGGTCCTTCTCCAGTGCCTCGGCAAACGTGATGCGGCTGAACTTCGTCGCCGTCTTGTCCTTCTTCGGATCCGCCGAGTAGACGCCGTCGACCTTGGTCGCCTTGAAGATCGCGTCGACGCCAAGTTCCGTTGCGCGCAGTGCCGCGGCGGTGTCCGTCGTGAAGTAAGGATTGCCCGTGCCGCCGGCGAGGATGACAACGCGCCCCTTCTCCAGGTGACGCACCATGCGCCGACGGATGTAGGGCTCCATCAGCGTCTTCATCTCGATCGCGGACGCGGCGCGCGTTTCGACGCCAGCGCGCTCCAGGCCATCCTGAAGCGCGAGGGTGTTGATCGCAGTCGCCAGCATCCCCATATGGTCTGCTGTCGCGCGGTTCGTGCCGCGCTTGCTGAATTCTGCGCCGCGCAGCAGGTTTCCCCCGCCGACAACGATCGCGACTTCGACGCCGAGTCGCTGGACGCGCGCAACGCGGTCCGCAACCTCCGCGACGACGTCAGGATCGACGCCCGAGCCATCCGCGCCCAAGCTCTCCCCGCTCAGCTTCAGCAGGATGCGTTGGATCTTGGTCGGAATCGGCACGGCAGTCTCCTACTCCTAATTGCTCAGCCGCCGAGCGACATGTAGTGGAAGCGACGGATCTGGATGTTCTCGCCGATCTTGCCGACGAGCCACTGGCGCGCCTGCTCGATCGTGCGCGTGTCGTTCTGATCCTCGGGGTTCACGAACGGCATCTCGACGAAGCACTTCGCTTGGAAGAACTTGTCCATGCGGCCTTCGATCGCCTTGTCGATGACTTGTTGCGGCTTGCCCTTCATCGCGGTGTTCGTCTGATCCACCACGATCGCGCGTTCACGCTCGACCGCCGCGGCATCGACCGCCTCACGGTTCAAGAACGCAGGCGCGAATGCTGCCGCCGCAAGGCAGCAGCCCTTGCCGAACGAGTTGAAGTCCTCGTTGCGCGCGACGAAGTCCGTCTCGCAGACGATCTCGACCAGCACGGCGACCTTGCCGTTGTGGTGCACGTAGCTGAACAACTTGCCTTCCTTGACCTCACGGCTCGCGGCCTTCTCCGCCGTAGCCTTGCCCTTCTTGCGCAGCCAATCCGTCGCCTTGGCCATGTCGCCGCCGTTCTCGGTCAGCGCCTGCTTGCAGTCCATCATCGGCGCGCCGGTCATCTCGCGCAGTTTCATCACCGTCTTGGCATCGATCGTCGTCATGGTCTGTTCTCAGTAGAAAAGCAGTCAAAGGTTGCGACCAAGCCCCGCAGGCTTTTGCCGCTCGCGCTCGTGCAGGACGCCAAAAGCGACTGCGGTTGCGCGGGTTGGGACGCGTGCACTCATCCCGCAGCGTCGGCGAGTGCTTCGCCGACGCATGGAGTTGGGCCCCTCACGAGACCCAACATCCAGCATGGAGTGAATTGCAGAACCGAGTGCTGGGGTGCAGTGGCCCGCATCGTGCGGGCCGCCCCCAACAATCCAACTGCCAACAATCCAACAGAAGTTGTGCCGGCCGAGAACGTCAGCCGGCAACGACCTCAGTTCGCCGGAGCTGCCCCGCCGGCTGGGCGATCGGAGCCGATCGAGACGGAGTCTGCATGAGCACCGCCGCGGATTCCGCCGCCGCCCATGCCGCCGCCGCCGCCCATGCCACCACGGCCGGGGCCACGACCGCCGCCGCCACCGCCGCGACCACGGCCATCGCCGCCGCGACCATCACCACGGCCCGGACGACCATCGCGGCCACCTTCGGTGCGACGACCCTGTGCCTGACGGCAACGGACGTCATCGCTCGCGGTGCGCTGCGCGTCGCGCAGGGTCGCATCATCGCAGGTCTTGCGGCCTTCGATCACGGCTTCCGTCAGGTGGCCGAGGATCAGCTGGACCGAGCTCATCGCGTCATCGTTCGCCGGGATCACGATGTCGGCGTAGCCGGGATCGCAGTCCGTATCGAGGATGCAGACGACCGGCACGTTCATGCGGGCCGCTTCCTTGACCGCGTTCTCTTCGCGGCGCGGGTCGATGACGATCATCGCAGACGGCAGGCCGTGCAACACGCGCACGCCCTCCAGGTTGCGCTTGATCTTCTTCATGTCGCGGCGCATCGACGACTGGTCCTTCTTCTTGTACTTGTCGAGGGCACCGGTGCTCTCCAGGTTCTCGAGTTCGACGAGGCGCGAGAGGCGCTCACGAACGGTCGAGAAGTTGGTCAGCGTGCCGCCAATCCAGCGCTCCGTGACGGCGGGCATCTGGGCGCGCTGCGCCTCAGTTTCCACCACCGCACGGATCTGCTTCTTGGTGCCGAGGAACAGGATCTGACCACCCGTGGCCGCGAGGTGACGCAGGAAGTGCGTCGCGCGGTAGAGACCCTTGATGGTCTCCTCCAGGTTGATGATGTGGATCTTGTGCCGTTTGCCGTGGATGTACGGCTGCATCTTCGGATTCCACCGGCTGGCTTGGTGGCCGTAGTGGACTCCGGCGTCAATCAACTGCTGGGCGGTTACGAGCGGCACTCTGGCATCTCCTGGCCTACGAAGGGACTGCGTGCGGAAAAGTAAGGGGCGGGGAGCATAGGCGCGCCCCACCGCGGGTCAAGGGTCCGCATCGTCGATCCCATCGACATCTCGCAACCCCCACCTCGCGCAAATGCGGTCCGACGGTGCCTCTGCGCACTCCACACCGGTTGCCAGATCGCATTCGGACCGTAGCCTGCAGCGCGCCTCAGCACAGCCAATCCGCCTCTGGCGCCGAGCTCCGCGACTGGACCCGCACCCGTGAATCATCCCTTCGAAACCGACACAGCCCCTGCCCTGGTGGTGCTTTGCAACCACGGGCGCGACGACTTCCAAGAAGTGGTGGAAGTGCTGTCTCGGCGCGGCATGGATGTGCGGCCGTCACACTCGCTCGCCGAAACCCGCCGCATCCTCCTCGAGGTGCGCCCCGCGGTCGTCGTGCTCAACCCGCTCACGCTGGTCACCGGCGGAATCGAACTCGAACTCGTCGAATCTCTGCAGCGCGAAGACG
>JBEELK010000337.1:0-19933 GCA_041168165.1 Planctomycetota bacterium
GTAGGCGAGGCTCGACTTGCCTGAGCCCGACACGCCGGTGAAGGTGCAGAGCGACTCGCGCGGGAACGAGACGTCGACGTTCTTGAGGTTGTGCTCGCGGGCGCCGCGCACCACCACCTGATCCGGTGCGGTCGGTCGGGCTGCTGCCTTCGGGGGCGGCTTTTTCGAGTTCGTCGACACGTCTAGAACCCAGCCATCCTAACGCTGGGGGTCCATGTCGCCAGAAGCCTCCCGGACGGCCGTCTCGCGCTTTCCCGAGCCGGTCCTACCATGCGCGCCATGACCGAAGACGACGAGATCGACGACGACTTCATGGCCTCTGACGATCAGGACGTGGTCGTCTACTGCCGCCTCAGCAACCACTCGATGGGCACCAACCAGGAGCGCACCAGCATCGTGGAGCTCGGCGACCAACTCGAACTTGCGATCGAGGCGGCCGGCGTCGGGGAATACGACGGCGACGACTTCGGCTGCGGTGAAGGCCGGTTGTTCTTCGCTGGCAAGGACGCCGAGAAGCTCGTAGCGGTGATCGGCCCCATCCTGCGGCGGCACCCGGTTGGCCGCACGGCGACGGTCAAGATCCAGCGCGGCAACGACGAGCCGGAGACGGTCAAATTCTGACCGCCAAGGCGAGCTGCTCGGTCAGTTACCGAGCAGCACGTCGACCGCGTTGGTGCCGACGACGCCGAGCGTGGTCGTAGCGGAAGACGCCGCGGCAAAGCACTGGAAGTAGAGGTGCTGGCCGACGAGGCCGGGATCGTTCGGCATCGGATACGCGCGAGACATGACGCCGCCCGCGCTGACGACGCCCTCGGAGTAGTCGATCGACGTGTAGAGCTGGCACCCTTCGATGCCGATTGCGGAAAGGTCCGCGGGCAGCGGCGCGCCATTCCACGACGAAGCACTGAGGCCGATGACGAACCAGCCCAACGTGACCGCGGGGGCAAGGCCACTCGCGCGGACCGTCAGGGTCCGCGTGATCTCCGGCGTGCCGGTCACGGAGAACACCGGCAACACGCTGCCGCCGCAGCTAGCACCCATCGCCGAGATCGAACCGATCGTGTGCAGAGCCAACGCGGCCACGCGGCCCGCAGCAAAATCCGCGCGCGATGCGTCGGTGCCGGAGTTGCCACCGCCAGTCGCGCTGCAGCCGCCGTGCGTGTGCACGCCAATGACTTCACCGGTGTTCTCGAGGATCACGGGCGAACCCGAGTTCCCGCCCGTGGTGTCCGTGTCGTAGCGCAGCGCATTCGCAGTCGCCGTCGAGACGCGGTTGCCGAGGTGCGTCTTCTGCACGAGGTTCCACGTCGGCGAACCACTGACGCCATTGCCCGAGCCGTAGCCCGTGATGCGGATCTGCTGGCCAGTCGCCAACGCAGGAGCGCCAACCACCGTGTACCAACTGCCCTGCGCTTGGCCCGGATAGAGGCCCGTGTTGCTGTTGCGCACCGCACCCATCGTCGCCCAGTCCTGACCGACGCCGGCGTTGAGGAACTGCAAGAACGACTCGATCGCGTACTGGTCGTTGGGATGCGCCGGAGTTGCGGCGCCCGTGGCCGAAGACAGTGGCACGTTGAAGTGCAGGATCTTGCCGGCCGTGCCCGAGCTCATGCAGTGGCCCGCCGTGCCGACGGCGAACTGCGAGAAAAGCCACGCGGTGCAGCCAGCGTTGATTCGGCACTGACGCACGTCGCTGCCGAGCACGCGGTCATCGGTCGCGCCGCAGATCGAATCGGTCTCGACGACTGAGCCAACGTCCTGCACATGGACCGCGTCGATTCGCGCGCGGTTCGCAGTTGTTCCAGCGCCAGCGTGCAACTCAACGCGCAACGTCGGCCCCACGAACTGGCACGAGAACATGCGATAGTCCATCAGCGATCGCGCGTCGTGCCACTGCGCCCAATCGGGCCGGCTCGGCGCGTAGATCTTGAGCTGCGAGCCCTGCGGCAGGTGCGCGTCGCCGAACTGCAGCTGCACCCAATCGCCAGCGACCGTCACGTCTTGGCTCCACACGATCCGCGGCGATGACTGCGGATTGGCGAGGAACCCGGAGTCGTGCTGCACCGCAACGACTCGCGAAGGGTAAGCCGCCTCCTGGGCGACGACGGATGCGGCGACGACGAGCATTGCGAGGAGGGAGCGCATGGTCGCGCAGCCTACACGGCTCCCGCGCGCCGGTCACCGCGCGCAATCCACTGAGTTCCGGCGGACCGTGTGACCCGCGCGCTCAAGTCGTCAATGCCAAGGCCCCGATAGAGCCGAGACGCGCACGCACCCCGCGGCGCCCCCAACCCGATGATCCGCACCCTCCTCTTCGCGCTCGTAGCCATTCTCGCGTCCTGCAGCGGCTTCCAAGCTTCCGGCCAGCCCGAAGGCGCCTACTCGCCCTCGCCGATGGGCGAGACGTCAAGCCCAACGAACGCACCGCGCCCCTACCCGCTCGCAACGTGCGTCGTCAGCGGCAAGCGCCTCGAGGAAGATGCGGTGACCTTCGTGACAAACGGCCGCACGTTCCGCACGTGCTGCGCCGACTGCCAGCGCACGATCGAGAAGGACACGGAACTCTGGAGCCGCCAGATCGACGCCGTGAACATCAAGGCGCAGCTGCTCACCTACCCCATGACCACGTGCGTGGTGTCGGGCCGCGCGCTCGGCGCGAACTCGGTCACCACGATGCATGAGGACACGCTGGTTCGGTTCTGCTGCAACGGGTGCAAGGAAACGTTCACGAGCAATCCGACGCCGCACATCGCGCGACTCTCGACGGCGAAGTCTGCGAGCTTTGGGAACATCGAGCTCGGCACGGAGTCGTGGACAGACGAGCAGACGGCCGCGTTCGTGGTCGAGCAGAAGCCGGACTACCCGCTCACCACGTGCCCGGTCTCTGGCAAGCCGATCGAGGATGGCAAGGCAGTCGATCTCGTGCTCGAAGGCACGCTGGTCCGTCTGTGCTGCAACCAATGCGTCGACGCCGCCAAGAAGGACGCGACGACCATCGTGACGCAGGTTCAATCCGCCGCGTTCACGGCGCAGAAGTCGAACTACCCGCTCGCCACGTGCGCGATCTCCGGCAAGCCGCTCGGCGATCGCTCGGCCTCGACGATGATCGGCACGGTGCTCGTGCGCACGTGCACGACGACGTGCGCCAAGCACATCGCAGAGCAGCGCGAGCAAGTCACGGCGACGATTCGCGCTGCGCGCGCGAGCAACGCCGAGAAGGCGAACGAATCGTGCTGCGGCACGGGTTCGGACTGCTGCTGCGCAACGAAGGACAACTGAGCCCGGCGGCTTATGGCAGATAGGCGCGCACTGCTTCGTGCAGCGCGCCATTGCTCGCAAGCACCTGCCCCGAAGACAGCCAGTCGTCGCCGCCGTGGATGTCGGTGACGACGCCGCCCGCCTCGCGCACGAGCACCGCGCCCGCCGCGACGTCGTAGGGCGCTAAGCCAAACTCCCAGTAGGCGTCGTAGACGCCTTTGGCCACCATGCAGAGGTCGAGCTCGGCGGAGCCACAGCGACGGATGTCGCGGATCTTCGGCATCAAGCGTCGCAGCCGTTCGAGGTTGTCGATCGCGCCCGGTTCGTCGCGCCGATACGCGAAGCCTGTCGCGAGCAACGCGTCCGCCAAGTCCTTTGTGCGCGTCACCGATAACCGAGAGCCATTGCAGAATGCGCCAAGCCCGAGCGCTGCCGTGTAGGTCTCGCCGAGCGCTGGCGCATGCACGACGCCCACGACCGGAATCGAGCGCCACGTGAGCCCGATCGCGACCGCATAGAACGGCAGCCCGTGCACGAAGTTGGTCGTGCCGTCGAGCGGATCAATGATCCAGTTCCACTCCGACGCGCTGCTGCTCTGCCCCTGCGCTGTCAGCACGCCTTCTTCGGCGAGCACCGAGTGCGACGGGAACTGCTGCAGGATTCCGCCGACGACGACGTGCTCCGTTGCGCGATCCGCCTCGGTGACGAGTTCGCGGCGCACGCCCTTCGACGACGCTGCGGGCCGCGATGCCGCGTAGCGCAGCAGCACTTCGCCGCCGCGTCGCGCGAGTTCGGTCGCGCGATCGCGCAAGTCCGCGAGCACATCGCTCGGCGGCAGCGAGCCAACGTCGCGATCAACCATCGCGGCCTGCCCGGTCGAGCGCCTCGACGATCTGCTCTTGCAGGTCCTTGAGCTGACCGTTGAGCCCGTTCTTCTTCGGGTCGTAGTTCATCAGGATCGCGAACACGCAGCGCGAACCGTCCTTGCGCTCCAGGATGCCCGACAGCGATGACGCGCCGCGGATCCACCCCGTCTTGGCGCGAACGCGGCCCTTCACCGGGCTTTCTTCGAACCGGCCAGACAACGTGCCTGTCTCGCCCGCCACCGGAAGCGCGGACAAGAACGCCTCGGCGTCATCCGACGCGGCCACAACACGCAGCGCGCGCACCAACAGGCTCGGTGTCACCTCGTTGCCGCGCGAAAGGCCAGAGCCATCGATCTGCACGAGCTTGTCGCCGCAGCTGCCGAGCGCTTCGTCGAGCACGCTGCGCACTGCCGCCACGCCGCCGGCCAGACTGCCGTCGCCGGACTTGATGGCGCCGAGCACTCGCACCAGTTGCTCCGCGTCGAAGTTGCTCGACGCTTCGAGCGTGCGAATCAACGCAGGCTGCAGCGGCGTGCGGTGCACGTAGAGCACGCCATCCTCAGGGCACTCGGCCGCTGGATCGATCCGAATGCCCGCTTGCGCCAGCGCCTCGTCGAGTCCCTTCTGGAACCACGGCAACGGCTCGCGCACGGCGACCGTGATCTCCGCGAGCGCAGCGCCACGGAACACCTTGCCTTGGACGCGCACGCGGTCACCGAGGTCGAGCGCGCCGTAGACCGCGCCCTTCTTTTGATCGACCACCGCGATGCTGCCTTCGACGGGCATCCCGACGAGCGGTGCGACCAACGATGCGTCGGCAGCAGATCCCATCGGCTTCACCGCGAGCCGGAACGCACCTTGGTCGAGCACGAGCCCGCCGGTCGGCGCGCAGTAGTAGGTATCGAGTTGGTCCTGAGGCCACGTCGGCGGCCGCGATGGCCCGGTGAACGGCCGTTCGTCCAACGTCACGCCGCGAAGCGAGCGCACTCCTTTGCGCAACATCGCTGCTATGAGCCCGCGCCACGCCGTGTCCGGCTCATACGGAGTGCCCGTGATCCAGTTGGGATCGCCGCCGGCGATGACGATGAGCCTGCCGCCGCGCAGTTCGAACCGCGTCTCGAAATGGAAGCCGCGCCCCAATCCGTGCAGCGCCGCGGCCGCGCTCAGCAACTTCATGTTGCTCGCCGGCGTGAAGCGATCCTCATGGCGATGGCGGAACCGCCACTCGCCGTCGAGTTCCACCGCCGCCACTCCCGTCCGTGCGCCGAGTTGCTCAGCCTGCGCAACGACCCCAGCCAGAGTGGGAGCCGCGCGCTGCGCGCACACGAATGCACTGCTCGCCCACGCCGCAACGAGGGCCAAAGGAACCAACCGAGAACCGCCCATGCTCGCGTCTTAGCGCGAATCGATGGCCGCTGCCACAGCCCGCAAGCGAGCGACAGCGACCTGATGCGACGAGCGCGACGAGGAGCTAGGCTCGTCGCATGCGCAGGCTCCTGCAATCCGCGATCGTCGGCATCTTCGTCAGCTTCGCGCCGACGCTCGCACAGTCCCTTCCGCTGCTGCTCGTGAGCGGTCAGAACAACCACGACTGGCGCTACACCTCCGCCGAGATCAAGGACGCGCTGCACGAGTGCGGCAAGTTCTCGGTGACCACGACCGACGATCCGAGCAAGGATCTCGCGGCGCTCGACCTGACGAAGTTCGCGGCCATCGTGCTCGACTACAACGGGCCGCGTTGGGGTGAAGTGAGCGAGCGCGCGTTCTTGCGGGCAGTCGAAGGCGGCGTGGGCATCGTTGTCGTGCACGCGGCGAACAACGCATTCCCTGGTTGGAGCGACTACGAGAAGCTCGTCGGACTGTGCTGGCGCGACGGCACGGGACACGGTGCCTACCACGCGTTCGATGTGCACGTCGTCGACGCGGCGCATCCGATCACGCAGGGTATGGCGGACTTCCGCATGCACCCGGACGAGCTCTACCACCGACTCGTCCCGACTCCGGGCGCGGAGTATCGCGTGCTGATGTCCGCGTTCAGCGATCCGAAGACCGGCGGCACGGGTCGATTCGAGCCGATGGCGACCGCCGCGACCTGGGGCAAGGGCCGCGTCTTCCACACGCCGCTCGGCCACACCTGGACTGGCCAAGTGCCGACGCGCGCCACGTGGCGCGACCCGCAGTTGCGGCACTTCCTCGCGCGCGGAACGGAGTGGGCTGCGACCGGCGCGGTGACGCTGCCGCCACAGCCGGCCAACTTCCTGTCGGAGACCGAGCGCCAAGAAGGGTTCCGCTTGCTGTTCGACGGGCGCAGCCTCGACGGGTTCCGCGCATACCGCGGCACCGAGCCGCCCAAGCAAGGCTGGGTCGTGCAACACGGAGCGATCGTCCACCAGAAGGCTGGCGGCGGCGGCGACCTCGTCACCAAGGAGGAGTTCGGCGACTTCGACTTCCGGTTCGAGTGGCGCGTGGCCGAAAAGGCCAACTCGGGCGTGATCTGGCGCGTGCAGGAAACCGAGGAGCAAACCTACATGACCGGCCCCGAGTACCAGGTCCTCGACGACCTCGGCGCGAAGCCAAATCGCAAGCACGGCGCGGGCTCGCTCTACGACCTCGTTCCGAATGGAGAGCCGAAGCTCCGCAGCGCAGGCGAATGGAACGAGGGACGCATCGTGATCCAGAAGGGTCGCGTGCAGCATTGGCTCAACGGATCACTCGCCGTCGACGCGCCGTGCGAAGGCCCGGAGTGGGAAGCGATGGTCGCGGCGAGCAAGTTCCGCTCTTGGCCGTTCGGCCGCGCAAAGTCGGGCCGCATCGCACTGCAGGACCACGGCGACGAAGTGATGTTCCGCAGCCTCAGGATCAAACAACTGTGAGTTCCAAGGACCCGATCCCGCTCGTGCTGCTCGTCGAGGACGAAGACAGCCTCCGCCGCGTTTGGACCGATGAGTTGAGCCGCATGGGCTTCGCGGTGCAGGCACGCCCGCGCGCGGAACCAGCGCTCGAAGTGGCCCGCGACGAGGCTCCCGACGCGATCCTGCTCGACCTCAACCTGCCGGGCATGCAAGGCATGACCGCGCTCGAGAAGCTGCTGCAGCTCGATCCGCTCCACCAGATCATCGTCTGCACCGGCCACGGCACCGTGCCGCTCGCCGTCGAAGCCATGCGCAAAGGCGCGTGCGACTTCTTGACCAAGCCGGTCAGCCTCGACGTGATGGAGCAAACCGTGCGTCGCGCGATCGCGACCACGGCACTGCTGCGCGAGAACCAGAGGCTCAAGCGCATCGCGCAACACGGCCCGCAAGTCGGCACGATCTCGGCAAGCCCGGCGGCGCAACGCTTCGACGCGACGCTGCAACGCGTGGCGCGCACGCAACAGGCCGTGCTCTTGCTCGGCGAGAGCGGCACGGGCAAAGAACTCGCCGCGCGTCGCATCCATGCGCTCTCGCCCCGCGCGAACCAACCGTTCGTCGCGATCAACTGCGGCGCGATGCCGCGCCATCTGATGGAGAGCGAACTGTTCGGCCACGTGAAGGGCGCGTTCACGGGCGCGGAACAGAAGCGACTCGGCCTCTTCGAAGCCGCGTCGGGCGGCACGTTGTTCTTGGACGAAGTGGCGGAGTTGCCGCTCGACCTCCAGCCAGCGCTGCTGCGCGCCGTGCAGTTCGGCGAGATTCGCCCCGTCGGCTCGGACCAGGTGCGCAAGGTCGATGTGCGCGTCGTCGCAGCGACCCACCGCGACCTGCACGCGATGATCACGAGCGACCGGTTCCGCGAAGACCTCTACTACCGCCTCGCGGTTCTCGAAGTGCGCGTCCCGCCGTTGCGCGAGCGCATGGAAGACATCGGCGAACTCGCCAACCTGTTCCTCGGCTTGCAGAACGCGCGCAACGAACGCAGCCTCACGCTGTCGCGCGGCGCGATCTCGCGGCTGGAGCGCCACCCGTGGCCGGGCAACGTGCGCGAACTGGAGAACGCGATGGTCCGCCTGTCCGTGCTCGCGACCGGGCCCGAACTGACGGAGCAAGACGTCGATGAGTACGCGTTCGGCTCGCGACCCGTCGGCGCGGGATCTGGACCGCTGCCGACGCTCTCGCTGCGCGAACTCGAGCGCATGGCGATCACCGAGGCGATGCGGCGCTTCGACGGCAACAAGCGCAAGGCAGCCGAAGCGCTCGGCGTGGCACTCAAGACGCTCTACAACAAGCTCAACGCGGAAGCGGCCGGCGCAACGGGAACGGGCGACGACGGCGACGGCGAGTTGCCCGACACGGATTGATCCAGCGCGAGGCTTCGCCGCCTCAGTCTCGGTTCCACTCGCCCGACTTGCCGCCGGACTTGTGCAGCAGTTCGACCGCCTCGATCCGAGCGCCGCGGCACGCGCCCTTCACCATGTCGTAGATCGTGAGGCCAGCCACCGCTGCTGCGGTCATGGCCTCCATCTCGACGCCGGTGCCCGCGACGGTGCGCGCTTCGGCGACGATGCGAATCCCATCCGCGTCGACCGCCTCGAAATCCACCTGCGCGTGCGTCAGCGCAATCGGGTGGCACAGCGGCACGAGCCGCGAGGTCTCCTTGGCAGCTTGGATGCCGGCGATGCGCGCCACGGTGACGACGTCGCCCTTGGGCATGCCGCCCGCGAGGGCAAGGTCGCGAACCGCGGGCGTCATGCGGACTGTGGCGGCAGCGCGGGCCACGCGCGGGGTCACGTTCTTGGCGGAGACGTCCACCATCCGGGCCGAACCCGCGGCGTCGAGATGGGTAAGTCGGGACGGCTGAGAATCCAGAGGCTCTTGCACCACGTATGCAGCATACGAGCGCGTCCTCCTGCACGGACCAACGCGGCGGATTCTGCGCTGGCATCGGCGGGACGCTGCGACGTATAGGATGCCGCGATCGAGCGGTCCTCGATGGCCCATCCACGGAGCCATCCGGACTGAGATTCGTTCGATCCCGGCAACCGCCGGGGTCGATGAAGCCCCGACGCATCACCCTAATGCACCCCGGAGAACGCATGCTTCGCCTTCCGTCGGCCCGCCTCCTGCTTGGTTTGACCCTGTTCGCCTTCGGCGCACCCGCCGCGGCGCAGGACCTCGCAGGAAAGGTCGCGACGATCTTGACCCAAGCCGACGCCGCGCCGATCGAGCGCGCGTTCGAGTTCGGACTCCAGCTGCTCGACACCACGGATGAGGAGCGCACGGATCCGCTGCGCGACGCCATCGTGCAAGCCGCGAAGTCGATCGGGGACCATGGCCGCATCGCCGCCGCAGTCGGCCTGCAGAACCTGAAGTCCGACTCGACCTACGGCAAGGACATCCTCGACATGCTGCAGCCGGTCGCGAAGACGGACAAGCACGCCGCGCGCGCCGCCGCGATGGCGCTGCTCGGCGAGGAGCGGTTCTTCAACACGCGCATCCTCCCGGATGTGCGCAAGCTCCTCGAAGACAACTGCAAGGACGAGTTGGTCCCGGCCGCGGTGCGCATCGAAGCCGCCGTCGGCTTGTGGAACGTCGGCACGAGCGCGCAGCGCGCGACGGCCAAGACCGCGTTGGAGCAGTTCCTTCGCTCGACTGATCGCGACCTGCGCATTCGCGGCGCGCTCGCGCTCGCCGAACTCAACGTCGCCGCTGGCGATGCCTTCTCGCTGCTGCGCGACATCCAGAACGAGCCCAACGATCTCGGCCGCCGCGCCAAGCTCTACCTGAAGCGCGAAGAAGAGCGGCGCGAGTTCTCGGCCAACCTCTCGAAGCTCGTCGAGCAGCGCAGCCGGCCGGACCAGATCGACACGAAGGACGAGTACCGCGTGCTGACGGAGATCCGTCAGAAGGTCCGCGCAAACCACGTCAACGGCAGCCAGGTCAAGGACGAGGAGCTCATGGAGTTCGCCGCGAAGGGCATGCTGCAGGGCCTCGACCCGCACAGCGTGTTCTTCACCAGCGACGAGTTCCGCAAGTTCTTCTTCGACCTCCACCCCGAATACGGCGGCATCGGCGCATTCGTCAACTTCGACCAAGACAACGACTTCTCGATCATCCGTCCGATCTACTCCGGGCCCGCCTATCGCGCAGGCCTCCGTTCGGCGGACAAGATCCTCGAAGTCGATGGCTGGGAAACCGCGGGCCACACGAGCGATGAGATCATCGCGCGCTTGAAGGGCCGCCCGGACAGCAACGTCACGCTCAAGATCTTCCGGCCGGGTTGGCAGGAAGCGGAAACGATGACGATCATGCGCAAGCAGATCCACGTGCCGTCGGTCAACCACACGATGCTGCCTGGCAACATCGGCTACATCGAACTCGTCACGTTCGGCTCGACCACCGCAGCGGAGCTCGAGACCGCCGTTCGCGCGTGCATGGACAAGGGTGCCGTCGGCATCGCGCTCGACGTGCGCAACAACACGGGCGGTTTCTTGATGCAGGCCCGCGAGGTCGTCGAGAAGTTCGTGAAGGGCAAGAAGCTCGTCGTCTACACCGAAGGTCCCGCCGAGCCGCGCAAGTCGTACAACACGCGCGACAAGGCGATCTGCGACCTGCCGCTCGCGATCCTGACCAACAACCTCTCCGCGTCCGCGAGCGAGATCACCGCAGGCGCGCTACAGGACCTCGGCCGCGCCGTGGTGATCGGCCAGCGCACGTTCGGCAAGGGCACGGTTCAGAACATGATCCCGCTCGCGAGCGATCCCGGCGAGCGCTTCGAAGACCTCAACGAAGACGGCAGCTGGCAGGAAGGCGAGCCCTACGAGGACACGAACAAGAACGGCAAGTTCGACGTCGGCTCGCACATCAAGCTAACGATCGCGAAGTACTACCTGCCGAGCGGACGCTGCACGCACCGCGAGTTCGACAAGGACGGCAAGATCGTCGATCCAGGTTGGGGCGTGACGCCGGAGTTCGAAGTCGAACTGCTCGACCAGAAGCCCGAGGACGCGTGGAAGAACAGCGCGGTCTTCGCGCTACTCAAGAAGGGCGTGTTCCGCGACTACGCGAAGAAGCACTTCGACGCGAACAAGGACCTGTTCGCGAAGCTCGCGGAAGGCGACGAGGGCAACACGAATGCGTATCCCGAGTTTGACGCGTTCTACGCTTCGCTCGGAACGCAGCTGACGAAGGACGACGTGCGCAAGTGGATCCGCTACGAGGTCCGCGACCGCGTCAGCGACCTTCGCGGCGCTACCTACCCGGGCCAACGCGCGCTAGGCGATCCGCAGGAGGACGCACAACTGCAGGAAGCGGTCCGCCAACTGCTGAAGAAGGCGGGCTAGGACATCCGCGAAGTCGACGCCTACAAGAACGTGCTGAAGATCTCCTTCGATGAGAAGAAGACCGCCGTCGGCGAAGAGTCGAAGGACAGCGAAAAGAAGTGACCTGCCGCTGCGGAGCCACAGCGGCTCCGCAGCTCACTCGGCGAGGATCTTGGTCACGACGGCGACGGTCTCTGGCTGCTTGTCCATCGCGTCGTAGAGCCGCACGAAGCGCTTGCCAGCCTCGCCGTCTTCGCTGCGCAGCGCGTCCGCCCACGCCGGCGGGATCGTCTGGTAGTGCAGCCACGCGATCACTTGGATGCGACCTTGGCCGCCGTCAGGCAGCGCCGTCCGATACGCGACCGCATCGCCGCCGGCGAGGAAGTCGAGGTCCGAGCCGATGCCGACGGGCCGCGTTTCTTCGGGATGCGGTCCATCGGCGCGATAGCCGCGCGGCAGTAGGCGCGTGTCCTTGCGCTTCGCCGCCATCTGGGTCAGCGACGTCGTGGGCTTGCCTTCGCCATCCTGAGCGACAAGCTCAAACACCGGCACGTCCTTGGGCGACTCGACCAGCGTCACGTGTGGCAACGCGAGCTCATCCGCCACGTCGCGCAGCCTGCCATCCTCGGTGAAGGCGCCGCTCTCGAACACGACCTTGGTGCCCTGACGCACTTGCACGTGCAACCACGCGCGCCGCGACGGATAGCCCGTGGGGAACTTGTGGCCTGTGCGGTTCTCGACGCGCACGGAGAAGCACAAGGCGCCGTCCTTCTGCTCCATGCCTTCGATCGAGAGTCGCGCGGTGTCTTCGCCGAGTTGTCGCCGCGTCGCGAACGCCATGCGTTCGAGCGCTGCATCCGAAGCCTGCACCTGCAGTTCGTCGCGGTTCTTGCGCAGCATGTCGAGCATGAACGCGTTGCCGCCGACGAACGCGTGCGCGCGGTAACCATCGCGAACGGGGATCAAGAACTCGCGGCCCATCGGGTTGCGCGCGATGCGCGTCGATCCTGTCTCCGGCATGTGGCACTCCTGGCACGAGCGCGACGTGTCGCTCGCTCCGCTCTCGGTGCTGAACTCGCTGTTCCGCCACTCCAAGTACGGACTCTGCTCGGGGAACTTCTCGCCGTGGTGCTCGGTCACGAGCGTGTGGCACGTTGCGCACAGCGCCGACTCGCGCACATGCATCGACTGCGTTGGCGTGTAGCCAACCATGTTGCGCATCGGGGCAATGGCCGGGTCCGGGAACGGCCCGAAGATGCGGCGGTCCTCGACGATCGTTGGCCTGCCCGAGAACGTTGCCTCGGTGCCGAGGCCTTCGGGCGCAATCTGGTGGCACACCGTGCACGACACGCCGTCCTTCGCCATCGGGTCGGCGGCCACGTCCTGCAGCCGAACATCCGGTTTGCCGCGCATGCGCTGCTCGTGGTGCGCCATCGGCGCGTGGCAGCGAAGGCACAGCTCCTGCGCCGCAGGGTTGCCCTTCGATTCCCGCTCCATCTGCGCATGGAAGTAGGGATCGCGGAAGCTGTTGGCCATCATCGTCGCCTGCCACAGCCCGTGCGGCGAAACATCCTCGCCGGTCTGCGAGCGCATCGCGTTGGCGGTCGGCGCAACTGAGTGGCATCGCGCGCAATCGGCGCCGACGCGGAAGTGGCTGTCGGGCGCTTGCCGCCCTCGTTGCGCGAGCAAGGGCACGGAGACCAGCGGCAGCAACAAGCAACGAACGACAACGTGCATCGCGCAGAGCCTACGCCGCAGACAACCTTAGGCCATGGGCACAGCGCCCCAGACCCGCGGCGCGCTGCTTACGCCTTGGCGCGCGGCGGCAACAACTCGCCGAGGTACTGCGGCAGCATCTTGCGCCACGTCACCCAGTCGTGCCGCCACTCCTTGCCCCACGAATCCACGCGATTGGGAACGCGGCGGCCGCCCAACGCGCGTTCGACGTTCCAGCTCTGCAACGGATCCTCGAACTCGCCCTCGCCGTGCGCGAGCAACACGAAGCTGCGGCGCAAGGCCTCCATCTGCGGACCTTCGGGCAACCGCGGGACGAAGTGCATCGGCGAGCACGACACGTAGTCCGCAGTTTGGCGACCCTTCAGGAAGCGCTCCATGTCGTAGGTGCCGCTCATGCAGATCGCGGTGCGGAACAACTCTGGGTGCCTGCACACCATCGTCAGCGCGTTGAACGCGCCGATCGAAGCACCTGCAGTGAACAACGTCACATTGGGATCGTTGCAGTCGCGTCGAATGTGCGGCACCACTTCGCGAACGATCGCGGCATCGAACCGATGCTGAGCGGCAGCCCCTTCCTCGAGGTTCTTGCACTCCTGCAGCCACGCTTTGCCCGCGACCGAATCCACCACGTAGACCTTGAGGCGGAGGTCCTCCAAGAACGCGCCGATCGCGTCGATCAGGTGGAAGCGCTCGGGCTCCTCGGCATCGCCGCCCGCAGTCGGGAACAGCAGCAACGGCTGCCCCACGACGCCGTAGCGCACGCAGGTGATCTCGCGACCGTCAAGCGACGGCGAACGCCAACGCACCACATGCTTGCTCATGCGAAGTCCTCGTTGAGTTGCGCGCTGCCGACCTGGACCGCTTGGTAGAAGCGCTCGCTGAACTCGTCGACCTCGTGCGCCGGATAGATGTGCGCGACCTTCTTGCGAACGGCCGACTTGCAGTCCTCGCTGCCAAACCACTCCTGCGCGGCTGGCACCAACTGCTTCAAGTTCTTGCTGCAGAACTCGGTGAAGCGATCCGAATCGAAGCGCTGACGAGCGAGCTTGCCGTACTGCTCAAGCTTCTTGGCGTACGGCGCGTTCTGCCGGCCAATCTCTTGGAACGGCGCGAAGTCGAGGTTTTGCCGCATCGGTCGCTTCGTCGCGGCGACGAACAAGGCCCAACGCAAGTTGGCGACGACATACCACGGCCAGTGGCAGTGGATCGAGTTGACCTGGCTATCGGGGCAAGGATTGGCGAAGTCGATCGGATGGAACACGCCGTCCTTCCGCAGCGCCTCGCAGCTGTTGAAGTCCCAACCGAAGAACGCGTTGATCAACAAGCAGGTGTCCGCCATCACCTTCGCGTCTTCCTTCGAGCAGAAGTCGCGCGTCGCCAGGTAGCGCCCGTGCAGCGGTTGGTCGGGGTCGTACTTCATCAATCGCACCTGCGGCCCGATGCCGACGGCCCGCACGAAGAGGTCGTAGCCAGCGACTGACTTCTGCAAGTGCATCAGGTTCTTGTCGCTCTTGTCGTAGGCGTCGATCAGCTCCTGCTCATTCTTGATCTGGCTAACGCCCTGCCAGCCGCCGCCATCGAACGGCTTCATGAACATCGGGTAGCCGAGGTCCTTGCCGAGTTGGCGAAGGTCGAACAACCGCGCGTAGCTCTGCAGCGTGAAGTCGAGATCGGTCTTGGACTCGTAGTGCTTCTGCGGCGCCATCAGCGTCGGCGGGATCGGCATCCCCAGTGCCATCATCGCGCTGTAGGTCGTGTGCTTCTCGCAACTCTGCACCGACCACGGGTTGTTGTAGACGTAGAGGCCGTCCATCAGGATCGACTTCTTGATCCACTCGCGACGCAGCGGGAACCAGTGCGTCAAGCGATCGACCACGAGGTCATACTTGCACGGCGCCTGCAGCGAGAACGGCTCCAGCGGCATTCGCTCGACCTGGAAGGAGACGGAGTCGTTCCCCGACTTCACTTGGAGCTTTGCGGCTCCGAGGATCCCTTCGAACGCCAGCGGCCAGCAGATGTCGGCGCCGAGCGAAAGACCGATGTTGCGAGTGACGGAGGGCATGGCGATGGGCGCGGCACTATGCCCAAAAGGGAACAGTGAAGGAACACCGCCAGCGGCGTTCCGCGCCCACCGTGCGAACGCTTGACTCCGCTACTCGTAGACCATCCAGAGCGGGCCCGGGAACAGCGTCGTCAGGCCCTCGTGCAGGCGGTCGCGCCAGTTCTCCCAGTTGTGTCCGTCGTTGGCCTCGCGGAACTTCACGCTCATGCCAGCCTCCTGCAGCATGGGCGCCATCGAGCGGTTGAAGTAGATCAACGACTCGTAGACGCCGCAGCTCATGTAGGCCTGGTCGGCCGGCTTTCCGGGCGCCTTGCGGAACGCGTTGACGAACGCGACCACGGGGTCGAACACCGGGCCGCGACCGTGGTCGCCGATCTCGGTGAACACGAACGAACCCGATTGCAGCAGCAAGCGACCGAACGTGCCGGGATGCCGCCATGCGCAGTGCAGGCTCGCGACGGCGCCAAAGCTCGCGCCGCACAACGCGCGCGCGCTTGCGTGACGCACGAGCGGATAGGCCTCTTCCATCTGCGGCACGAGGTCCTCCACCAGGAACCGCGCATGGCGATCGTCTGCCGCATACTCGCGCATGCGATCCTGGCTCTGCGTCAGCACCGCAATCAGCGGCGGCAGCTCAAGCCGGTGGATCAAGTTGTCCAGCACGGCCTGCAAGTTGGCGAAGCCGAGGTAGTCGCGGCCGTCGTGGACCACGAGCAGCGGGTATCGCCGTGTGCGACGGAAGCGCGCAGGCAGATAGACCTGCACGTCGCGCGAGCCGCCAAACGCAGCGCTGCGGATCGATCGATCCTCGATTGAGCCTTGGCGAGCGTCCGGATCCTCCACCGACCACTCGGGCGGCCGGTAGCCCTCGCCGTAGACGACGGAGTTTGCGCCAAACGGATCACGGGCCGACTGCGGGTTGAGCGGATCGCGGATCAACGCGCCGCGACCGTACATCTGCACGCCAATCTTGTATTCCATCCGCGAACCCGCGGGCAGATCGACCTGCAGCACGAACACATCTGTTCCGTGGAGCCTTCGGAACGGCAGGCTCGGCGGCAGCCCGTGGATCCAGTGCTGCAGAGTGACCTCCTGTCCTTCGCCCTGGAAGAGGAACGTCACCGTGCGTCCTTCAACGCGCGGGAACGACGTGGAGCGCACGAGCCGATCGAGCACGTGCGTGCCCATCTTTGCGGCTTGCTCAAGTTCGGCAAGGATTGCGCTCATGACGCGGCTCCCACGACGATGCCGTTCGCGTCGATGGTTCGCGTGCCCTGAGGCTGCGTCCATCGATGCCCGTCCCATTCGAGCTGATCGCCATCATCGAGCAGCACGCACGGATCCGGCGCAAACCGACGCGCGAGGATCTGCAGCGACGCGCGGTCGTGCAGGTCGAGCCGCTTGCGGCTGTGAGGCAAGAACACGATGCCGGGGAGCGCGCCGAGCCCACTCTCCATCACTTCGGTGTCCACCCCATCGTGCGCGGCAGCATGGCCGTGGTGGAACAACACGATGCGCTGCGACAACGCCATCGCGCCAGCGGACCACGCGATGATCGGCTTGTCACCGCACAACCCCATCACGTCGAACAGCTGCATACGGTGCAGCAACACTCCGATGTGGCCACCGGCGATGCACAAAGCACTCGCGGACTCCATCTGCTTTGCAATCTCATCGCAGTGCTCGATGACCGCTGGCCGCTCAGAGGCGCGAACACGCCCATCGAACTCGTGGTGCAACTCGGCGATGCGCGCCATGTGTTCGCGGTCCAACGCTTGGACCATCGCTATGGCGCCTGCCAACTCGGCGCGCACAAGGGCCTCGTCGCCTTGGTGCGCGAGCAACGCGCGAACGGAGCTGAGCAACCCTTGGAGCCGGATGCGGTAGAGCTCCTGCGCGCGACGCAGAGAGTCATGCCGTTGCCGCATGGCGATCAGGAGATCCGGGTCACGCGCGAAGATCCGCTCCACTCGGCCCCAGATCTCAAGATTCAGCACCTTGCGGCCAACGTGCTCGCGGAATTCGCCATCCTCAGTCTCACGTTCTTCCCAGCCTGCGGACACGAATCCAACTTCCGCGTTGTCCTCGATGCCCAGCGAGTCCAGAGCATCCCGCACGATCGGCACATGCCGTTGGGGCCCAAGGACGATGGCGCGTCGGACAGCTGGCTTCTTCTGCTTCATCGCGCGCATCATGCGGCGTCGTGCCGCACATCGGAACGGTTCAGATGCGCTGCGCGATGCGGTCGAGGCGCTTCTTGTGCCGCTCCGCGAACACGGACTGGAAGTCGAAGCCGTCCACAAAGTCGAGGCGCGAGTCCGTCGGCCTCCGGCTGAGCAACTCGGCGTCGATCAGATTGAAGACGATCTCGCCAAAGTCTTCGCTGCTGCGGATGCCCCACTGCTCGAACACGACCGGCGCCATCGGGCCGAACTGCTCGGAAGCGAAGTCCTTGATGAAGTGGAGAAGTTCACGTCCGCCGACGTGACGCTCTTCGCCCGTCATCTGGTCCTTCCCCATGTGCGACATCGTGAAGTCGAGGGCGTCCAGGATGAAGTAGTACGCGTTGCGCGAGAACCGATGGTCCCGCATGCGCACGTCTTGGATCCGATCCTCGAGAACGTCTTGTTCCGAAACTCCCATTGCAACGGCTCCTCAGGGTGCGAACGTCAGTGCAGCGAGCACTGCGTGTATCGACCAGACAGGAACCGCCCTTGAGTTGCGCGAGGCTGACCTGCCCCATTGCGCGAACTCCCCCTGTCGCTACCTCGAGACTCCGCTTCGACGACGTCGGCTCCACTGCACGAGCAGCCCGACCAAGGCCTGCTCCGGAGGAATCTGGACTTCCAGATCCTGCTCCGCACAGAGCGCCAACGTCATCAAATCGGTCCATGGTTGCGACTCGGCCGGAGGGTAGGAACCACCTTCGGGGCGCGCAAGGGCGCGCAAGTTCGCGCTCGCGACGTCGCGCATCGCGCGCAGCATTCCACGAGCGACCGACTGCACCGAACCGGGTCCATCGCCCAGGGCCAACGCCTCCCGAACCACGGCGACCGGACGCAATGGCTTGTTGCCTTCACAGATCCCCGCAACGAGATCGTGGAGCTGTACTGCCTGTTCGGTGCACGCCTCCAACGCGAGTCCCAAGCTGCCGCGACAGCCCGCCACCGCGCGCGAAAAAAATGCGGAGCGACTCGGAATTCTGGCCAGCAACTCGCGCCCGATCGCGTCATCGGACAAGCGACGCACGCCGATCCGCTCGGCGCGCGACCGGACCGTGGGCAACATCGCTTCCGGGCTCGACGCGCACAGCAACAAGAACGTGTTGACGCCGGGCTCTTCGAGCGTCTTCAGCAGCGCGTTCTGACCCTCGGGATTGAGTGCGGACGCAGGATCGATCACGACCACGCGCGCGCGGCCTTCGACCGAGTGATGCAACAACGAGTCGAGCACGGCTCGCACGGCATCCACGCGGATCTCGCGCTTGCCCGGCTCCGGCGCCAACACGTGCAAGTCTGGATGCTGGCCTGTTTGCACGCGACGGCATGATCGACAGACGCCGCACGGCTGCTCGTTGTCGAGATCCGAGGGGCACAGCAACGCGCCAGCGATCCAGCGCGCCACCACGCTCTTGCCGCAGCCTGGCGATCCGCTCAGGAGCAGCGCGTGGTGCATTCGCAGCGAGCGCGCGGCGCGCAGTGTGCGCGCGAGCAGAGCACCTTGGCCAATTGGCGGAACGAGCCTCGTGTCTTCGCGAGACTTGGCAGGAGCCGCCGCATCAGCCTTCGCCGAAGTGGAACGACCCGCAGAGCCTTTGCCGCGCTCGGTCATCGCACAAATCGCAGCGCGCGCTGCTGGAGCGTCGCCTGAACTGCCGCGAACGGCCAACGAGCGTCGACGACGCAGAACGTGGGGTCGCGACGCGCCACTTCGAGGTAGCCCATGCGGACGCGTTCGTGGAAGCCTGAGTCGCGGCCTTCGATGCGATCCTTCGCCCGCGCCGATCGACGCCGCATCGCCGTAGCGACGTCGCAATCGAGCACGAACACCGCGTCCGGCAACCACGGGCCGTGCGCGCGGCGAGTCAGGTCGAGGACGAGATCGAGCGGCACGCCCGGTTGCGACGCAAAGCACTGGTAGGCGAGCGTCGATGCAAAGCAGCGTTCGGCCACAACTACTTCGCCCCGCTGCAGCGCAGGGCCGATCACGCGTGCAACGAGTTCGGCGCGGGCCGCTGTGAACAGAAGGGCCTCACTGAGCGGTTGGAGTTCGCCGGTCTCTGGCGAAAGCAACAACTGGCGCAAGTGCTCGCCGACCGGAGTCGAGCCGGGCTCGCGCAGGTGATGCACTTTGCGACCGCGCGACCGCAAGAACTCAACCAGCGCGCGCGACTGCGTGCTCTTCCCACCGCCATCCGGTCCGTCGAGAACGAGGTAGGCCACGTCAGAGCAACCCCTCGACCAACGTTCGAATCTCTGGCTTCTGCGCCATGTCGTCATCAAGCGAACGCGTCATGTAGCTGACCGCAGCGCGCGTGCGCGAAGACATGTAGCGACCGACTTCGGCGCGGCTCAGCCCTTCTTGCACACACAAGAATGCGAGAACCTTGCGCGCGAGGCTGACCTGACGGCCTTGGCCTTTGCCGAGCAGGTCCGCGGCAGTCACCTGCATGCGCTCGCACACGCGGTCGCGGATGCGACCAAACGTGCGGCCCGGATCGATCAGTTCGAGATACTTCTTCGGCAAGCCGCCTTCGCGCGAACGCGCCCATGC
>JBEELK010000338.1:0-3727 GCA_041168165.1 Planctomycetota bacterium
GCGCTGCCGCGGTGGCTGTCGATGGGCCTCGTGCTCGCGTCGACCGACGTCGTCCCGACGGAACGCGTGAAGGTCGCCGTGCTCATGGCCGGATCCACGCGCGTGGAATTGCTGGAGCCGACGTCGCCCGACTCGCCGATCGCCAAGTTCATGGAGAAGCGGGGCCCGGGCGTGCATCACCTCGCGTTCCACGTCGGCGACTGCCAGGTCCAGATCGACGCCCTGTCCGCAGGCGGTGCGGCTCTGCTGGACGCGGCGCCGAGGAAGGGGGCGCACGATTGCAAGGTCGCGTTCCTGCATCCCAAGCAGCTGCTCGGCGTGCTGGCCGAACTGGTCGAAGACCCGCACGCGCACTGAGCCGCGCTGGCTCGGGGACTGCTGGCCGCTACGCTGCCCGCCCCGATGAACGACGCGATCCAGAAGTTGCAGCAGATGCGCGAGCGCTCGCTGCAAGGTGGCGGCCAAGAACGCATCGACGCCCAGCATCAAAAGGGCAAGCTGACCGCGCGCGAGCGCATCGACCTGCTCGTGGATGCAGGCACATTCACGGAGATCGATCGATTCGTCGTCCACCGTTGCCGCGACTTCGGCATGGATGGCGAGAAGAACCAGATCCTCGGCGACGGCGTCGTGACCGGCAGCGCGAAGATCGACGGGCGCCCGGTCTACCTCTACAGCCAGGACTTCACGGTCTTCGGCGGCAGCCTGTCGGAAACGCACGCGGCCAAGATCTGCAAGATCATGGATCTCGCCGTGAAGATGGGCGTGCCCGTCATCGGACTCAACGACAGCGGCGGCGCGCGCATCCAAGAAGGCGTCGTGTCGCTCGGCGGCTATGCCGACATCTTCTTGCGCAACACGCTCGCGAGCGGCGTCGTGCCGCAGATCAGCGCGATCATGGGCCCGTGCGCTGGTGGCGCGGTCTACTCGCCGTCGATCACCGACTTCATCCTGATGGTGGAAGGCACGAGCTTCCTGCACATCACGGGGCCTGATGTCGTGAAGACCGTCACGCACGAAGACACGACGAGCGAAGAGCTCGGCGGCGCGCGCGTGCATGCGGAGCAGAGCGGCGTCGCGCACTTCACTGCGCCCGATGACGCGACGTGCCTGATGCAGGTGCGCGAGCTGTTGAGCTACATCCCGCTCAACAACGGCGACGATCCGCCGTTCCGCGCGACCGAGGACGATCCCAACCGCATGGACGAAGCGCTCGATACGCTCGTGCCGCCGTCCAGCGACCAGCCGTACGACATGAAGCAGGTCGTCAAGAAGGTGGTCGACGACGCCAAGTTCTTCGAAGTGCACTCGCGCTACGCGAAGAACATGATCGTCGGTTTTGCGCGTTTGGGCGGCCGCTCGGTCGGCATCGTCGGCAATCAGCCGAACCACCTCGCCGGCGTGCTCGACATCAAGGCTTCGCTGAAGGCCGCGCGCTTCATCCGTTTCTGCGACGCGTTCAACATCCCGATCGTCACGTTCGAGGATGTGCCGGGCTTCATGCCGGGCAAGGACCAGGAGTGGGGCGGCATCATCACGCACGGCGCGAAGTTGCTCTACGCCTACTGCGAAGCCACGGTGCCGAAGATCACGGTCATCACGCGCAAGGCCTATGGCGGCGCGTATGACGTGATGAACTCTAAGCACATCCGCGCTGACCTGAACGTCGCGTGGCCCAACGCGGAGATCGCAGTGATGGGCGCCGAGGGTGCGGCAAAGATCGTGTTCCGCCGCGAGATCGCGTCGGCCAAGGATCCGAAGCAAGAAGAGCAGCGCCTCGTCGCCGAGTACAAGGCGAAGTTCAACAACCCCTACATGGCTGCAGCGCGCGGCTACGTCGATGACATCATCGAGCCGCGTCGCACGCGCCCGGTGTTGATCCAGGCGCTGGAACTGCTCGCCAGCAAGCGCGATCGCAACCCGCCGAAGAAACACGGCAACATCCCGCTGTGAGGCGGGTGGTGTGCAACGTTTGCTAGTTGCGGCGTTGCAGCACGAGCGCGGTCCCGCCGAGCGTCAGTGCTGCCGCAACGCATAGCCGGAGCGTCAGTGGCTCTTCGAAGCAGAGGATGCCGCCGCACGCTGCGAGGACCGGCACCGTGAGTTGCGCGAGCGCCGCCGTGGTTCTCGGGATGTGGCGCACTGCGGCATACCACACGACGTAGCCGAGCCCGGATGGGACCGCGCCGGAGAGCGCTGCAGCCATCGCGCCGCGTGGTTCCACCACGATGGGCGTGGAAGCTGCGCAACACGCGCTCAGCAACAAGCAGATCGGAGTGGCGAAGACGAAGTTCGCGGCGGTGGTCGCGCACGCATCTTCGGTCGAACGGCCGCGCAGCGAATAGACGCCCCAACTCACGCCGGCCATCGTCATCCACAAGAGTCCCTCGAGGCTCGGTGCGGTTGCGCCTGGCAACAGCAGCACGACGAGTCCTGCGATCGCTGCAGCGAAGCCGAGCCAAAACCGCAGCGGCGGTCGTTCGCCGCCTGCAATGCCCGCCGTGATCATCGTGATTTGCACGGCCCCGAAGAGGACCAGCGCTCCCGTTCCCGCGTCGAGTTCGACGTAGGCGAACGCGAAGGGCACCGCATACGCCGTCAGCGCAACCGCGGACCTCCACGATCCGAATCGCATCGTCGTGCGCATGCCGCCGCGCACGGTCGACAGCAGCAACAGTGTTGCTGCGCCGCTCGCGATCCGAATCAGCGCGAAGCTCGTCGCATCGATCCAACCGGGTCGCAATGCGAGCCTGCACAACAGACTGTTGCTCGCAAACGCGACCACGGCGAGCGCTGCGAGCACCAGCGGCGTGCGCTGCGGCCCGGTGGAGCGCTCCACTACAGTTCGATGGTGCGGCCTTCGCGCGCTGCGCGGTCGGCAGCGAGCACGATGCGCAGCGAGTTCACTGCATCGGAGAGATGTTCGCGCAGGTCGATGTCGTCGCGGATCGCTCGCAGCAGGTACTGCTGCTCGCGCAGGCAGAGCCCGTCGTGGTCGGGCTCGTCATTCGTGTCGATCCACGAATCAGGCTGCAAGAACTCGTCGCGCGCGTCGCGCGCTTGCCAGTGCAGCTTCAGCGAGTTGGTCTTCGTGTGCGAGTCGACGTCCGACGAACCGGCCTTGCGTTCGCCATCCTTTGCGAGGATCGACACGCAGCCCTTCGGGCCGACGACGTCCTTCACGAAGTACGCGACCTCGCTCATCATCGGGCCCCAGCCTGCTTCGTACCAGCCGACGGACCCGTCGGCGAACGTCACTTGCAGCTGGCCGTAGTTGTACATGCCCGGCTTCAGCTCGTCGGACAGGCGCGCTTGGATCGCCGAGACGCGAACGGGCTTGCTCTGCGTCATCTGGCACATCACGTCGACGTAGTGCACGCCGCAGTCGACGATCGGCGACATCGAGTCCATCAGCGCCTTGTGCGTCGTCCAGTCCTTGCCGCGGCTCTGCTGGTTGAGGTTCATGCGCATCACGAGCGGCTTGCCCAGCGTGCGCGCGACCTCGACGAACTTCTGCCACGCGGGGTGCACGCGCAGGATGTAGCCGACGACGAGCTTCTTGTTCTTCTGCAGCGCGAGGTCCGCGATGGCGCGCGCTTGCTCGACGGTTTCCGCGAGCGGCTTCTCGCAGAACACATGGCAACCAGCCTCAAGCGCGGCCGTTGCGATCGCCGCGTGCGTGTCCGGGAACGTGTTCACCGAGACGACGTCGGGCTTGGTCTGCTTG
>JBEELK010000339.1:0-48284 GCA_041168165.1 Planctomycetota bacterium
GCTGGCGGCGAAGCGCTCGCGGCATACGACGCAGTGTTGCACGAGACGTTCGCGCTCTACCAAGAGCTCAACGAGAAGCTTCTCGCATACCTGCAGACGATTCGCCCGCGGCAAGCCGACGAGAAGGAAGCGCCGTGGATGCGCACGCTGAAGGCCGAGGCATTTGACGCGTCGCGCTACTTGCTCACGCCAGCGATCTACACCAAGTGGGGCATGGTCGCGGATGCGCGCACGCTGTGCGACGTGATCACCGAGTTGCTCAGCCACCCGCTGCCCGAGTTCCGCATCGTCGGCGAACGCATTCGCGACGAAGCGCAGAAGGCACTGCCGACTCTGCTCGCGCACGCAAAGCCGAACGACTACCTGCAGCAACAGCACACGACGCTTCGCAGGCTCGCTGGCGAACTGCAACTGCGCCCCGCATCTGCAAGCGGATCCAAGGCAAGCGAGGGCAACGTGGCGCTGCTTTCGCACGACCAGGACCTCGATGTGCGGTTGCTTGCGTCGATGCTCTACGAGCACGCGTCGCTGCCATACTCGGCGCTCACAGATCGCGTGCGCGCGATGTCGCAAGCGCAGCGCGAGAAGTTGCTCGACGAGGCGATGGCGGCGCGCGGCAAGCACGACGCGTGGCCCGCGGGCCTCGAAGGTGCTTCGCCGTTCGAGTTCGAAGTGCTGCTCGACTTCGGCGCGTACCGCGACATCGGCCGCCATCGAAAGGGCTTCCAACAGCAACAGGCGCTCACGACGGAGCACGGCTTCGCCGTGCCGCCGCTCGTCGATGCCGCAGGACTCGGCGATCGCTACCGCGCGACGATGGAGCGCGCGGCGCAGAACCAGCAGAAGGTCGCGGCCAAGTTCCCCCACGCCGCCGCCTACGTGACTCCGTTCGGGTTCTTGCAGCGCGTGCGCATCCTGTTCGAGCCGCGTCAACTCGACTACTTCGTCGAGCTGCGCAGCGGTCCCGAAGGGCACTTCTCGTACCGCAAGGTGGCGATCGACATGTTCTTGCACATGCAGAAGGTCACGCCGCTGTTCGCGCGCTACGTGCACGCCAAGCTCGGCGATGCCTTCTTGGGCCGCATGCAGACGGAGCAGACCGCGGACGACCGCCGCATCAAGCGCATGCAGGCAGCCGGCGACGCCTGAGCCGGATGCGCCGCGGCGGATCCTGGGCGCGGCGAACGAGCCGCCCCAAGGACCCGCGGCCCCGACGCTTTTCGCTTCGAGTTACGGAAGTCGCACCGACGACCGCGACCGCAGGCATCCAACCTCTTTTCCGGCCCAGCTACCGGTTTTGGCGCCTTGCGCAAGAATGCGCATCGCCCCCTCGAACGCTCCTATGCACGCACTTCGCACCGCAACCAGCTTTGTCCTGCTCCTCGCAGCATCCACCGCGCAGCAGACCTTGGTTTGCCCGCCCGGCGCCGCCACGAGCGCAGGCAACTCCAGCAGCTCGTTCCCGTGGAACCGCGGCGTATCGAGCATGCGCCACCAGAACGTGTTCGACACGTCGAACTTCACGCTGCAAGGCGCTTCGGGCCCGATGCTCATCACCAAGTTGCGCTTCCGCCCCGATGACGGCGCCGCCGCGGTTTGGGCCGGCGGCTCCTGGCCCAACATCCGCATCGACCTCGCGTCGTGCCCCAGCGACTACCAATCGCTGAACACGACGTTCGCCGTCAACCTCGCGGCCGACGTTCGCACCGTTTACCAAGGTCCGGTCACCGTGACGCCGGGCGCCACCGCGGGAGCGGGCGTGCCGTCCGCGTGGTACATCGAGATCCCGTTGCAGCGCGCGTTCTACTACGACCCGACTGCTGGCCTGGACCTCACCGTCGATGTCTACCTCGATGGAACGGGTTGGTCTGGAACGTCGCGCGCCGTTGACTGCGTCACGGGAACGGGCACGGCGCTGGCGAGCCGCGTCAGCAACACCACGGGCCTCGCGGCGGCAACGGGAACAGTCGTGGACTACTTCGCGGTCGTCACGGAGTTCACCTACGAGAACGCGACCACGCTCGTGCCGCGCTTCGTTGCGAACGTGACGCGCGGTCCGTCGCCGCTCACCGTGCAGTTCACGGATGACTCGTTCTCGCCGGCTGCGGGCGGCGCGATCGTGTGGCTCTGGGACTTCGACAACGACGGCATCACGGACTCCGTCCTGCAAAACCCGACGCACACGTTCACGGGATGCGGCGACTACTCAGTCAGCCTCACCGTGATCGATGCGCTCGCGACGACGCGGTCAGTGACTTACCCCGCGTTCATTCGCACGGATCTCTTCACGGCGAGCTTCACGACTGCACAGATCGGAGTTGGCCTGTTCCAGTTCACGGACACCTCGTCGCCGCCCGCGACGGCGTGGTCCTGGGACTTCGACGGCGACGCCATCCCGGACTCGACGCAGCAGAACCCGACCTACGCATTCGGCCCGGGCTGCAGCGCTCAGGTGACGCTGAACGCGACGCGCAATTGCCGCACGGCGCAGGCCACGCGCAACGTGCTGCTCACGTCCAATGTGGTGACGTCGGCTACGGCTGGGATCCTGACCGGACAATCTGGGCCTTCAACCATCGGCGTGTGCTTCGACGTGCGCGTCGATGCAGCCGAAGGCGTGCAGGTTTGCGGCATCACGTCGTTCATGCACACCGACACCGCGCCGTTCGAGGCACAGGTCTGGGTGACGCAGAACACCTACGCGACGAAAGAGAACAACCAGAACTTCTGGCGCCGCATCGCCACGGGCCAGGGCGTGGGCAACGGCGGAACGACGTCGAACCCCGTCGCGACGGAGATCGTGCTCAATGCGCCGTTCTATCTGCCCCAAGGCAGCTACGGCCTCGCGATCTACCACGGCCCGATCAACGGCGTGGGCCGCGGGACGATGTCGTGGAGCAGCACTGCGATCGGCCCGTTCTCGACCGCGGACATCACGGTCCATCCCAATCCAGCGACTGCGGGTGGCGTCTATCGCACCGGGCTGTTCAGCGGCAGTTCGTCTTCGGGCAGCGCGTGGATCGGCAGCCTGCACTACACCAAGCCATCGCTGTCGCGACTCGGCAGCTACGGCTTCATCGGCAGCAGTTGCTTCGGCCAGCGCGGCTTCGTCACCAACACCGCGGTCACCCCGCCGCGCATGGGCCAAGTGCTCACAACGCAGTTGACGAACATGCCGCAGTCGATCGGCTTGTTCTGGTTTGGTGCTACGCGCTACGCGCCGCCGATCGCAGGCAGCGCGTTTGGCGCGCCGGGTTGCCAGCTCTACGCGAGCCTCGACCTGTCGTCGTTGGTGATCGGCGCCAACAACTCGGCGACCTACTCGATCTTCATTCCGAGCGACCCTGCGTTCCTCGGTCAGATCCTCTACGCGCAAGGCGCGGCGTTCGATCCGACGCTCAACGCGCTCGGCCTGTCGTCGAGCGACGGCGCATCGTTCGTGATCGGTCTCTGACCGCGGCCGCGACAACCGTCGCATCGCGCGCCGCGCGTCTGTCGCGCGCGATGGCCGCGCGCTACGGTGCCGCCCCATGCAACGCGGCCCGAGCACGCATCCGATCCGCGCCCTCGTCGGAACATGGCTGCTGCTCGATTTCTTCGGCGATGCGCGAAGAAGCGGCGGCGACGCGAGCACGCTGACGACGTCGATCTTCTCGCAGTCGTTCTTGTCGCTCGGCATCTCGGCGTTGCTGTTTCCCGAGATCCCGCCCGTGCCATTCGCGGCGGCGACGATGTGCGTGTCCACGCTGCTGGTAGCGATCGGCTCGTTTGACACCGAAGAGCCCAAGAACCGCCGCGCCGCCGACCGCGTGCTGCAAGCAACGTCGCCGCTCGGCCGATTGCCGTTCGTGATCGCACGCGCACTGCACGCATCGTTCTCGACGATGTTGGTGACGATCGGCATGGCGCTGCCGCCGGCGATCCTGCTCGCGTGCCACGAGAGCAACGCGTGGCTAGTGCCCGGCTACGTCGCGCTTGCGTGCGCATGCGCTGCGCTCGCGATCGGCGCGCTCGCCGTCGCGTTGCGCGCGGCGCGCAGCGCGCTGGGATCGCATCGCGCAGCCCTCGTCGCCGGCAGCAGCAAAGCCGCGCTGCTCGCGTTCGGCGTGGCGCTCTTCGCGCTGTCGTTGCCCTCGTTGTCGAGCAATGTCGATGGGCTGCCATTCCCGCGCGCGATCGCAGAACTGCTGCCGCCCTACCACGCCGCCAAGATCCTCCACGACCCCATCGGCGAAGCATGGCGCGCGCTGCCGTGGCTCGGAGCAGCGGCGCTGCTGCTGCTGGTCTCGACCGCGCTGCGCGACGAAGAGAACGACCGCACGCAGCGCAGAGGTCGAGGCGGACCGATCGCACAACTCGAGCGTAGGCTCGCTGGAGCGCCGGAAGACGCGGCGATCACGGGCTTCTGCTCGACGATGCTGTGGCGGAGCCCCGGAATCCGCGCGCGCGTGCTGCCTCTGCTCGGCGTTCCCGCGGCATTCGCATTCCTCGCGTTGCGCGGCAGCAACGAACGCAGCGCGCGCATGTTCGTCGCGATGGCGCTGCAGTTCCCCGCGATCTACTTGCCGTTCGTCATCGCGATGCTGCCGAAGGCCGACGTGCAGGGCGCGCGTTGGATCTTCGACTGCGCGCCACAACTTGGCAGCGCTCGCATCCAGCGCGCCGTGTGGATCTCGCTCACGATGCGCGTGCTGCTGCCGGTGCACGCGTTGCTGTTCGTGTTGCTGATCGCAACCGCGAAGGACCCCGCGGCCATCGCGCTGCTGTGCGCATGGTCGCTGTGCATCGGCGCCGCAGCAGCGCGACTGATGACGCGCGCGCTCGCTGACGTGCCGTTCTCGCGCGACCAAGACGCGGCGGGGCTAGACCTCGGCAACCTGATGGCCGCGGCGCTCGTGCTCGCGGGCCTCGGCGCGTTTGCGGCGACGACGAGCCTCGGCGTGCTCGCAGCCTCGACTGCAGTCGTCGCTCTGATCGTGGCGAAGTTGCTGCGCGCCAAGACGACGTCGAATGACGCGGTGCCCGTTGCGCCAACCGTGGTTGCGACTGCCGCGGACGCGATTCCCGCAGTGCCTGCTCCTTCGTCCGCGGCAAATCGCCAAGGCCCGCCAACGCTGCGCCGCGAACTGCTCGCCATCGCCACGCTGTATGCCGTGCTCTGCGTGTTGCCGCTGCTGATCGGACTCTGGCTCGGCGCCGCCTGATCGCCTGGGATTGCCCTCCGCGCGCGCGGCTCTACCGTGACGCATTCGCCAACCGGAGGTCTCCATGCACGTCGACCAAGAAGTTCAGGCTGCGACGGAACCCATCCTTCGCGCGCACCCATCGCGCGACGAACGCGAGCCGCGACGCATCGCGAATGCGGCGAGCGATGCCGCAGCGCGCACGTCGGCGCAGCCTCGATGCAGCCCAGACCCGCATGCGGGCACCGATCGCTACCGCCTCGCTGCGCCGTTCTCGTTCCGACTCTGATCCACGCGCGCGATCGTCGTCGCGGCGGATCCAACGCGTCGCAACTCAGCCGTCGATCAGCGCGAGCATGTCCTGCGGCAACGGCGCTTCGATCTCGACGTGCTCGTTGCGCATCGGATGGAAGAACCGCAGTCGGCACGCATGCAGCGCATGCCGATCGAGAACGAGCTTCTGCTTGCTCTCGTCGCTGAGTTTGCCTGCGAGTTGCTCCAAGAAGATCGACTCGTCGCCGCCGTAGATCTTGTCGCCGACGAGCGGACAACCGATGGCGGACATGTGCACGCGCAGTTGGTGCGTGCGCCCAGTCTTGGGATAGAGCTCGACGAGCGAGTAGCGGCCGTTGCTGCGCAGCGTCTTGTAGTGCGTGAGCGCGGACAGACCCGTGCCATCGCTGCGCGCTTCAAGCTTGAGGCGAACTTCCGACCGCCGGTCCTCTCCGATCGAGAAGTCGATCATTCCCTCCGGGCTCGCGGGCGCTCCGTGCACGACGGCCAAGTAGACCTTTTGCACGTCGCGATCTTCGAACTGCTTCGAGACGAGGTGATGGAACTGCTCGTCGAGCCCCACCGCGACGACGCCAGAAGTCTCGACGTCGATGCGATGCAGCAATCTCGGAACCACATCGCGCTCCGGGTCGTCTGGGCGACGGTAGCGACGATGCAGCTCGGTGATCAGCGTGCCATCGAGCCGGCGACCCGACGGATGCACCGCGAGGCCGGGCGGCTTGTTGACCGCGAGCATCCAGCGATCCTCGTAGAGAATCTCGAAGTCGAGCGACACCGTGAGATCCGGGGTCGGCTGCTTCTGCGGCGGGATATCGATCAGGACCGTCTCCCCGATCTTGAGCCGACGCGACGCAACCGCCTTGCGGCCAGTGAGCGTCACGTAGCCGCCATCGATGAGGCGGTGCACGCTTTCACGGGAACGCCACGTCAGGACCGTGGCGAGCGCGACATCGAGTCGCGCTCCTTCGAAGCGTGCGTCGACCAGGAACTTGATCTGCTCAAGCGGTCGACTGAGGTCGCGCGGCGGCTCGCCAGGAAACTTGGGCAGCACGGATCTGCCTGCGCGACCGATGGAGAACGTCGACTACTCGGCCGACGCGCCGACCGGCTTCTGAACGGTCGTGTCCGCGGTCAACGGATCGAAGTCCTGCTCACCCGGACGCTGGCCGCGAGCGCCGCGACCCGTTGCGTTCTTGCCCTTGCGCTTCTTGTTGCCGACGCGCGGGTTCTTCGGGCCGCCATTGCCACGGCGACGCTCCGCCATCTGGATGTTGCGGAGGCGCTCACGCTCTTCGCGGCGACGAACGTCGCTGCGCTTCTCGTGGTGCGCGTACTGCTTGGCGAGACGGAAGATGCCGGAGTAGTTGCACTGACGCTTGAAGCGACGCAGAGCAGCTTCGAGAGGCTCGTTTGGGCGGACCTGGACGCGGATCATGTGGCTGGGAAATCGATCGGACTGGGAGGAAACTGAAGCGGGACCGGCGGCGCCGACGCGCCGACGGACGAATCCAGCCGGTGCACCCCGCAGGCGAAAGGGCGGGAAACCATAGCGACTGCCTGACCGAGAGCAACGCCCCAAACCGCCGCGCCACGACCGCGACAAGACCGACCGTCCGCCCGCCTCTGCCGACCATGGCTACCGACCCACAACCCCTGCGCAGCGTGACCGGCACGGTGGAACGGTTCACGTTCCGCAACCCGGACACTGGCTTTGGGGTCGCGAGGCTCGTCGAGGAGGGCACCGGCCGGCAGATCACGATCGTCGGACAGATCGCGCAACTTGCTGAGGGCCAGACGGTTACAGCTCAGGGCCCCGAGGGGGACCACCCCAAGTTTGGGCGCCAGATCCAGGTCGAGACCTGCGAACTCGTCGCTCCCAAGACGGTGGACGGCATCGAGGCCTACCTCGGATCAGGCCTGGTCAAGGGCATCGGCCCGGTGACCGCCAAGAAGATCACCCAGGTGTTCGGCGAGGCCACGCTCGACGTCATCGAGAACCAACCCGAGCGCCTTCGCGAAGTCCGCGGGCTCACCGACCGCAAGGTCCAGGAACTGGTCGCCGCGGTGCACGCGCAGAAAGACGTGCAGAACGTGCTCGTGTTCTTACGCCAGCACGGCCTCGGCCCCGGCCTCGCCGCGCGCATCGTGCGTCGCTACGGCAAGAACGCGTCCGCTCTCGTCGCCGCCAATCCCTACCGACTCGCGGACGAAGTGATCGGCATCGGCTTCCGCACCGCGGATCGACTCGCTGCCAGCCTCGGCATCGCAGCGGACGCACCCGAGCGCCTGTGCGCCGCGATCGTCTACGTGCTGCAGACCGCCGCGAAGGAAGGCCACTGCTACCTGCCCGAGGAAGAGTTGATCGCGCGCACCGCCGAACTGCTGTCGTGCGAACGCGCCGCAGTGGCGCCGCACCTGCCGCAACTCGCCGACGAAGGCGCGATCGTTCGGCAACTGCCGCCGGGCCCGATCCTGCTGCACGACGATCCGCGCCCCATCGCCTACCTCGCGCACTTGCATGCAGCCGAGGACGCGGCGGCGCGCTCGCTGCATGCGTTGCTCGCGCGCAAGAAAGGGATGCTCGGCATCCGCCCCGATCCAGCGATCGCGTGGTTTGAGCGCGCCGCGGGCTTCGCGCTGCCAGAAGGCCAACGCAAAGCGCTCGCCTACGCGTTGACCGAACCGGTCACGGTGATCACGGGCGGCCCCGGCGTCGGCAAGACGACGATCATCCGCGCCGTGTGCGAAGCCGCGGCGCAGAAGAACCTGCGCGTGCTGCTCGCTGCGCCAACAGGCCGCGCCGCCAAGCGCCTCGAAGAATCGACTGGTCGCCCCGCGCGCACGCTGCATCGCTTGCTTGAGTTCACGCCGGGCATCGGCCGCTTTGCGCGCGATGCGCAGAACCCGCTCGATGCCGAACTGCTCGTCGTCGACGAGTCGTCGATGCTCGACGTGCAACTTGCGGCGTCGCTGCTCGCGGCGATTCCGTCAACGATGCCGCTCGTGCTCGTTGGCGACCAAAACCAACTGCCGTCGGTTGGGCCAGGCAACGTGCTCGCCGACGTGATCGGCTCAGGCCGACCCGCAGTCGCTCACCTCACCGAGATCTTCCGCCAGCAAAAGGGCTCCGACATCGTCAAGGTCGCGCACGGCATCCTGCGCGGCGAAGTCCCGCAGAGCGGCGGCGAGGACAGCGACTTCTACTTCGTGAAGGCGCAAGACCCGTCGCATGCGCGCATGCTCGTGCGCGAGATCGTCGCGCAGCGCATTCCGAAGCGCTTTGGCATGGACCCGCGCCACGACGTGCAGGTGCTGTGCCCGATGTATCGCGGCGAAGCGGGCGCCGACCAACTCAACCGCGACCTGCAAGACGTGCTCAATCCGGGCAAACTCGAAGTCGAGCGCGCGGGCAAGATCTATCGCAGCGGCGACAAGGTCATGCAGATCCGCAACGACTACGACCGCGACGTCTACAACGGCGACGTCGGCACAGTGCTGCACATCGATGCGGGTGCGGCGAAGTTGTGGGTGCGATTCGTCGATCGCGAAGTCGAGTATCGATTTGAGGACCTCGGCGATCTCGTGCCCGCCTACGCGATCTCCGTGCATCGCTCGCAAGGCAGCGAGTATCCGGCCGTCGTCATCCCGCTCGTGACCGACCACTTCCCGATGCTCAAGCGCTCGCTGCTCTACACCGCGATCACGCGCGGCAAGAAGCTCGTCGTGCTCGTGGGCTCGCCCAAGGCATTGGAGATGGCGGTCAAGAACCACGACGACGGCGCGCGGTGGTCGGGCTTGCTCGAGCGACTGCGAGACTTCCTGCGATGACCGAGCACGTTGCGCCCAACTCCGACGCGGCGATGACGCACGGCATCGTGCTCTTCGATGGCGTGTGCAACCTGTGCAATGGCTCGGTGCAGTGGATCAGCAAGCGCGACAAGAAAGGCCGCTTTCGCTTCGCATCGCTGCAATCGGCTGCAGCCAAGAAGGCGCTCGCCGACGTCGGTCTCGCGAACATGGCGATGGACAGCGTCGTGCTGATCGAAGGAACTCGCGTCTTCGTGCGCACCGACGCGGCACTGCGGATCGCGAAGGGCCTTGGCTTGCCGTGGTCGCTGTTCGCCGCGTTCTTGGTCGTGCCCGCGTTCTTGCGCGATCCGCTCTACCGACTCATCGCGCGGTATCGCTACCGCTGGTTTGGCAAGCGCGAGACGTGCATGGTCCCGACCAAGGAACTGCGCGCGCGCTTTCTCGATTGGGGCGAGCCGAAGGACTGAAGCAGCGCGATCACTGGAACGGCACCGACACCATCACGTCGGGCTGGCACCAGCAGAGGTCGACCTCCACATAGACCGGCACAAATCCTTCGGCCCACACTTCGAGCAGCACCGTCGCCTCGTCTTCAAACCAGCGCGGCCACATCATCGCACGCCCAAATCCATCCTCGCGGAACCCGACGTCGGCGTAGGCGAGGTCGTATTCGGTCAGCACGACTTGCCCACTGCTGTCGGTCCAATACCAGTCCTTCCACTGGTTCACGCAGGCGCAGTTCGACCATTCGTGGTCAGCCTCAACGATGCGGACCGCGACGTTCTCCCACACCCAGTTGGTCGCCGGGTCGTAGACCTCGACGAGGATCGAGACGGGCACCGGGTCGGGGATCGTGGACGGCGCAGGCTCGCTGGTGGAGCCGCCGCCGCCGCCACATGACGCGAGGGATAGCAGAGAGGCGAGGGCGAGGCGGGCGAACGGGGCGGAGATCAGGTCGTTCATGGCGATCGGGCGGAGGCGTCGCGCTAGGCAATGGCCATGCCGCGTTTCGTGCGGCGTTGGCCCGGTGGCGCGGGCGGTTTTCGCCCCGAGCGCAGCACGCAGGTGTCCTGTGGCTGCGACACCGTGGGCCGATGCCGATGCGCTGCGATCGCTCCAACACGGCAGAACGCACATCCGTGCTTGCGCCCGGCCATGCCATCGGCCGATCTATGCACCCTGTGACCGCGACCCTCCGTGCCCCGCAGTGGAACTTCGTGCCGCCCGCGTTCGACGCCGGCGACCTCGCCCACCTCGAACCGCTGTTCGCTCGCCTAGAGCAGCGCGACCTGCCCGACGCGGCGGCCGCCGAGGCGTGGCTCCGCGACGAGAGCGAGCTGCTCGCGCGCATCGGCGCCGAGCAAGCGCGCCGCTACGTCGCGATGACCTGCGACACCGAGGACTCGGCCAAGAAGCAGCGCTACCTCGACCTGGAGCAGAAGGTCATGCCGCGCGTGAAGACGCTCGCAGACAAGCTCGACAAGCGATTCCTCGCGTCCAAGGGCTGCGCTCAACTCGATCCGCAGCGCTTCGCCGTGCTGCTGCGCAAGCGCAAGACGCAGAGCGAGTTGTTCCGCGAGGAGAACACCGCGCTGCAACAAGAAGAGTCCGAGTTGCAGACGCGCCAGCAAGCGATCCTCGGCGGCATCACCGTCGAGTTCGAAGGCAAGACCCACACGCTGCAGCAGATGGCTCCCTACTACGAGAGCCAAGATCGCGACCTGCGCGAACGCGCGTGGCGCGCATCGCTCGCCGCGCGGCAGCAGAAGTGGGAGGAACTCGAGGAGATCTACGACGCGCTGATCGGCTTACGGCAACGCATGGCGAAGAACGCGGGCTACGCGTCCTACACGCCGTTCCGCTTCCTAGAACTCGGTCGCTACGACTACGACGCCGCTGCGTGCAAAGGCCTTCAGGACGCGATTGCGCACTGCGTCGTGCCCGCCGTAGTGGAGCTCGATCGCGCGCGTGCACAGCGGCTGTCCGTTGCGGCGCTGCGCCCATGGGACCTCGAAGTCGATCTCGACGGCAAGCCGCCGTTGCGACCCTTCGAGACCGAGCAACAGCTGATCGACCTCTGTCGCAAGCTGTTCGCGCAGGTCGATCCACGCTTTGCCGCAGAGTTCGAGACGCTCGTCGATCACAAGTTGCTCGACTTGATGAGCCGCAAGGGCAAGGCGCCGGGCGGCTACCAGTACCAACTGGAAGACATCCGACTGCCGTTCTTGTTCGTCAACGGCGTCGGCCTGCACGGCGACGTGCAGACGCTGCTGCACGAAGGCGGCCACGCGTTCCACTCCATCCTCTGCCGCGACTTCGACCTGCTCGCGTTCCGCGACTACCCCATCGAGTTTGCCGAGACTGCGAGCATGTCGATGGAACTGCTCGGCCTCGAGCACTTGAGCTCCGTGTATTCGCCTGATGACGCGAAGGCCGCGCGCAAGAAGCACCTCGAAGGCATCCTGCGCATCCTCACGTGGATTGCGTCGATCGACGCATTCCAGCACTGGGTCTACGCGAACGAAGGCCACACGCGCGACCAGCGCCGCGACGCATGGCGCGCGATCCGCGCGCGCTTCGCGCCACATCTCGATTGGAGCGGCATCGAGCACGCGCTCGCGATGCAGTGGATCGCGCAGTCCCACTTGTTTAACCACGCGTTCTACTACATCGAGTACGGCATCGCGCAACTCGCGGCGCTGCAGGTCTGGAGCAACTACCGCAAGGACAAGAAGGCCGCCGTCGCCTCGTATCGCGGCGCGCTCGCTCTCGGCGGCAGCAAGACGCTGCCCGAGCTGTTCGCGACGGCAAATGTGACGTTCGACCTCTCCGTCGAGAAGTTGCGCGCGCTCGTCGCGGACGTAATGGCACAGGCAAGAGGCTGAGCGCGTCAGCCACTACTGGCTAAGCGCCTTCGTTCACCGCTACCCCCGCCGCAGCCGCTCGTTCTCTGCCATGCGCTCGCCGAGCTTCTTCTCGAAGCCGCGATCGCTGGGGACGAAGAACTCCGCGCCCTTCATGTCCTCCGGCAAGCACGAGAACGCGGCAACGCCGCTCGCCGTGTCGTGCGCGTAGACGTAGCCCTTGCCGTGGCCCAACTCCTTGCCGAGCGCGGTTGGCGCATTGCGCAAGTGCAACGGCACGGGGTGCTGCGCGTCTTCGCGCGCGGCCCCCAGCGCAGCGTCGATCGCGCGCACGACTGCGTTGCTCTTCGGCGCAGCGGCGAGATAGACGATCGCTTGGGTGAGCGGAAGGCGGCCTTCGGGCATGCCGAGGAACTGCACGGCCTGCAGCGCGGAGACTGCGACCTGCAACGCCATCGGGTCCGCGAGCCCAACATCCTCCGCGGCCATCGAAACGACGCGACGCGCTATCGAGACCGAATCGCCGCCTGCTTCCGCAAAGCGCGCAAACCAGTAGACCGCCGCCTGCACGTCGGAGTTGCGCAAGCTCTTGTGCAGCGCGGACAGCAGGTCGTAGTGCAGGTCGCCGTCCTTGTCGTGCCGCAGCGCGCGGTGCTGGAACGCCTCGGTGACCATCTCCTTCGTGATCACGTCGCGATCGACGCACGTAGCAGCGCAGGCCTCGAGCGCCGTCAGCGCACGCCGCGCGTCGCCGCCGCTGAGCACGGCAATGCGCGCCTTCGCATCCGCCTCAATCGTGAGTTCGCGCACGCCGAGTCCGCGTTCTCGATCCGACAACGCGCGATCGACCATCGCGCCGATCGCGTCCTGCGACAACGACTGCAGCGCGATCACGCGACATCGCGACAACAGCGCGGCGTTGACCGAGAACGACGGGTTCTCTGTCGTTGCACCGACCAACACGAGCAAGCCGTTCTCGACGTGCGGCAAGAACGCGTCCTGCTGCGACTTGTTGAAGCGATGGATCTCGTCGACGAACACAAGCGTGCATTGCCCGGTGCGCGCCCTTCGCGTTTCGGCGGCCGCGATCGCATCGCGAACCTGCGCGACGCCGGACAGCACTGCGGAGAACGGCTCAAACGCGAGACCCGCGTGCTGCGCGATCAGTTGCGCGAGCGTCGTCTTGCCGGTGCCCGGCGGGCCCCACAGCAGAAGGGACCCAGCCTTGCCGCTCTCGATCGCGCGACGCAGCGCGCGGCCTTCGCCCAGGATCTGCTCCTGACCGAGATACTCCTGCAGCGTTTGCGGCCGCATGCGTTCGGCGAGCGGCACGTTGCCCACAGCTTTCTTCGGCTGCGGCGCCTCGTCGTGCAGGCCGCCGAACAGGCTCACTTCCGCTGCCTCCGCGCCTCGTACAGCAGAACGCCTGCAGCGACTGCGACGTTGAGGCTCTCGACCGGCTGCGTGAGCGGGATGCTCGCGCGCACGTTCGCGGCCAACGCGAGCGCTGGCGACACGCCATTCGCTTCCGCGCCCAGCACCAGCAACGTCGGCCGCTTCATGTCGATTGCGGTGTACTCCACATCGCCGCCTGCTTCCGAAGTCACGATCTGTAGGCCGTGCTGCTTGGCGAACGCGATCACGCCCTGCGCATCGAGCCCGTGGCGGATCGGCAACCGGAACACCGAGCCCATCGAACCGCGCACCGCCTTGTCGCGGAACGGATCTGCGCCGCCTTTCAGTGTGATCACGCCCGTTGCGCCCGCAGCCTCGCTGCTGCGCAGTAGCGCGCCTAGGTTGCCTGGATCACGCACGCCAGCCGCGCACAGCACGAGCGGCGCCTGCTTGCCGCGCAGCAAATCCTCGTCCTCCCACTTCCGCTTGGCGAACAGGACCGCAACGCCTTGGTGCGTGTCGAGCGCGGACGCGCGCTCCAGCACTTCGTCGGTCACTTCGAAGAACTCCTTGGCCTTCGCCTTCAGCGTCTCACCCAACGCCTTCTCGCGCAGTCGCGGCGAGACCATCGCAGCGAGCACTGGCGCGCCGGCATCGACGCCCTCCTGGACTAGCCGAAGGCCTTCGGCGAATACGACGAACTCCTCCTCGCCTGCGGCGGCGGCGCGGAAACGCTGGACGAGAGGGTTCTTGGTGGAAGTGATCGAACGCGGACGGGGATCGTGCACTCGGTCATCTTGGCGGCGCGACGGCGCGCTGCCAAGGAAGCGCAAAGATGGCGATCAGGCCTTCGCTACGACCTCGCCGTCGGCGAGGGGGAAACGGACCTTCAGCGCCTTGGCCTCGGCAGAGCCCATGTAGCGCTCCAAAAGGTGGAGCGGCGACTTTGCGAGGTCGACAACGACCAGCGCGTCGATCGTGTGGAACGCAGCATCGACGTTGATGCCGACGACGTCGGCGCCGAGCTTGAGATACTGCTCCAGCAGAACGGGCACGCCCTGCCGCACGACCTCGATCTCGCGCACCATCGCGGACACGTCCTTGAGGTCCTTGATGTGATCGGCGTCCCAAGTGGGCCCGCACTTCTCGCTGCGCGGACGACGCCAAGGATTGACCGGCCGCACGCTCTCCGCCAATTGCGGGTGGAAGCAATGCGCGCGCAAGTGGTCGACCATGAGGCGGACCGAAGTGGCGTGGTGGTCGGCGCTGATGCTGACAGTGCCAAACAGATGGCGGCGGCGCGGATCGCGGACGACGAACGCGGCGATGCCCTTCCACAAGAGCAAGAGGGGCAAGAAGCCCTTCTGGTATGCGGGCTGGATGAACGAGCGCCCAAGCTCCACGCCATTGCGCACGTGATCGAAGAATGGCGCGCGGAAGCGATACAGCGACGTGGTGTAGAGCGCTTCCGGGCCGCGCTCGGCGAGCAACTCCTCGATCGTGCCGAGGCGATAGGCGCCGATGATTGCGCGCGCTGCTTCATCCCACAGGAACAGGTGCCAGTAATCCTGGTCGTAGCTGTCGAGATCGCACGACAAGCCAGTTCCCTCGCCCACGCCGCGGAACGTCAACTCGCGCAGGCGGCCGAGTTCGCGCAGCACGTTGGGCAAGTCGTTGGCGCGCGCACACAACACGCGGATCGAGCCTTGGCGCAGCAACTCCGCTCCTTGAGGCAAGGCCGCAAGGTCGCGCTCAATCAGCTCAGGCGCGATGGCGTCGATCAACGGCTCCTGGGTGCGCGACGGACGCCGAACGGCATCGACGGGCTTGGCGCCAACTTCCTGCTTGCGGCGCTCAAGGATCTCACAGCGCAATCGCATGTAGCGCGCGCGATCGTCATCGGCAGTAAAGCGCGCGAGTTGCGAGCTCTGGATCGGATGCCCGATGCGCACCGCCACACCATTGGCGCACTGCGCAAGCAACACGCGCGGCAGCAGCAACGTGCGCAGGCCAGTGTGAAGCGACGACGCAATGCGGAACCATGCAGGCGTGCGCGCATGGACCCAGACCGGCAGCGTGGTCGCGCCGGCGATCCGCTGCAGCCCAGCGATCGCGGCAAGCCACTTGCGCTCGCGCACGGGACCAAACGGGCGCCGCGGCGTCGCGACCGAACCCGCAGGGAACGAGAGCACGCAGCCCCCATCTTGCAGCCAGCGCGCCGCGCGCAACATCGACTGCGCATTGCCCGCCGCATCGCTGCCGTCGGCGTCGACTGGCAGCAGCAGTTCGTCGATCTCCGGCACGTCGACGCGCACTGCGTCATTGGCGATGACCTTGATGTCCTGGCGCACCGTGCGCAACAGCGCGAGCAGCAGCAGCCCTTCCATCGCGCCCGTCGGGTGGTTGGCAGTCACCAACAACGGACCGCGCGCAGGCACGCGCTCGAGGTCCGTCGTCAGCATGTCGAGGTCGAGACCGAGCCAACGCAAGCTCGCGCGCAGGAAGTCATCGAGCGAAGCCTGCGGACCGACTTCCGCAAGGATCGAGGCGCGCGCCGCATCAAGCGTGCGCTTGCCAAAGAGCCTTCGCGTGCGCGCGCTGCGCTGCGGGCCTTGGTCAGTCGGGAACGACGAAGAGAAGGGCATGGTCGTCATGCGGCGTGTCGTGCTCGGCGGAGTTCGAGTGGGCACACCATCGGCATGGCCATGAAGAACGCGCCAAGCAGCAGCAAAGCCGCTGCGGAAGGGGCGGGATCCTAGCGAGCCAACCCGCGCCTTGGAGCTACCGCAATGACAGCACGATCTCGAGGTCTGCTTTGGGCGCGATGTCGACGAGTTGCCAGCGCACCACATTATCGCCGCGCATCGCCTGCAACCGCCAACGGCCCGGTATCAGGCCATCGAGTTCGAATGACCCGTCCGATTGCGGTGCAGCGCGCAGCAACCCCTCGCACGACTGCGGCAACTGGCGCGACTCGCAGAATGCGCGAATGACGATCGGATCGCCGTCGCGAAACCCCTCCACTCGGCCGCGGATGCGCGCGAGCGAATCCGACACATCGACGAGTTGCACAGCGGAGTCCGCGCCCGCGACCAGTTCGACCGCGACGGGATCCACATCCTGCGCCAGCGCGCGCGCGACGCGATTGCGCCACGTCGGCTCAGTTCGCTCGACATGAATCATGCACGCGCCCGGCGCGAGATCGCGCAGCGCAATCGCGCCGGTCGCAGCGTCGACCGAGCCTCGGCGCACCGGGCCCGCAGCGTGGCGCACGACGACTTCCGCGGCAGATCCCGGAGTCCATGGCGTCACGGCGCCCGACAAAGACGCAGGCAGCGGCAGCGACAGATCGACGAACGGCTCCGGTTCATTGGCATCGAGCGCAAATGCGTCCAACTGCAAGAACGGCGCAGCCTGCGGCAGCACGAGCAATTGGTAGGCGCCTGACGGCAACGCAGGCAGCGCAAAGCTGCCATCCGCAATCGTGATCGCCCCAGTCTGCGCGCCATCGCTCGAATGCAGCCGCACGCTTGCTTCGACGACCACTTCGCCACGCGCATCGCGCACGCGTCCGCGCAACCGCACGCCGCGCGCCACGCGAACTTCGCGCGCTATCGAGTCGTCGGCGCGCAACTCCACTCGCTCGCGCCACGGCGTGCCGCGCTCGGTCAGCACGCACAGCGCATGCGGCCCCTCTGCGCCTGCAAAGACCTCGAAGCTGCCATCGTCGCGCGCAAACGGCGCGCTACCCGGAGGCGGCTCCACGACGATCGGCAACGGCTCGTCGCCGTCGAGTCGCAACAGCGCCACGACGAACGACGGCACGGGCGCTCCGCTCGCCGCATCGACGACGCGGCCGCGGACCGATGGCTGCTTCTTGAGTTGGATCCTGCGCGCTCCGCGCGCTTGTCGATCCGCAGGCTCGTTGTGAACAAGATAACCCTCGGCCTCGACCACGAGCCGCAACTCGCCCTGCGGCGGAGCAGAGAACGCAAACGCGCCATCTGCGCCGGTCTCGACTTCTTCGTGTTCGCCGCGCGCGAGCGACACTGCGCTGCACTTCGCTTCGGCGATCGGATGGCCAGAGCGATCGACCACGACGCCAGACAAAGTCTGCGCATCGTCGACTCTCTGTGATGCGGCATCAGGCTCCGACTTCACCCCGGCGACAGGCTGCTGCTGGTCGCCAGCGACAGGAGCAGCGGATGGCGCGGACGGATCGCTCATCCATGGCGCCAAGGCCCAAGCAACGCCGATCGCAACTGCTGCGACAGCGACCAGCATCGCCGCGCGCGCCGATCCGAGCGCTCGTTGCTGCGTTGCGCTCGCGAAGGTCACGCGATCACTGCAGCGTTTGGCCCGCGTTGACCGCGCCGAACGTCATCGGCTGCGGCGCAGCCCACGTGAACGCGCCCGGCGTGCGGCCCGTCCCCTGACGCTGCAACGACCAACCCACTGGCGTCGTGTCATCTTCGCCCGTCGGGATCAGGCTCGACGTAATGCCGCTCGCAGGACCGCTCGTCGCAGTGAGCGCACCTTCGTAGGAGACGAAGTCCACCACGACGCCCGCCGCGTTCACGAGCGCCACGCCGTCTGGCGCGCCGTTCTGCAGGCCTGGAATCGCGAACGGTCGCGTGCCCATGCCGTTCTGCTGGGTCGGGATCGTGCCCGTGAGGCCAATCGTCAGATAGGAGCCGCCGCCGTTGCCGTTGTAGGCGACGATGGTCCAGCCACTCAGGTTGGTGCCCGCCGCGCCCGCGACCTCAACGAACTCACCGGTGTCGGTGCCGGCGTTGTCGTAATGGATCTCGTTGAGGAACGTCGCGGTCGGCGAAGTTGGCGGCACGAGAACATCGGGCACCGGCGGCACCACGAGCGGCCAACGCGTCATGTCCGGCGCGCTGTTCGCGGACACGTTGTTGGACGTGTCGACTGCGCGCACGACATACCACCACGTCGTGCCTTCGAGCACGCCGTTGTCGATGTATGCGCTCGCGGTCAGCGGCGCTGCATTGATCTGCGTGAACGGGCCATTGCGCGAAGCACCGCGCAGCACGCGATAGCTCGCGAAGTCTGGCTCCACGTTGTCCGCCCAATCGAGCACAACCTTGCGCTTTCCCGTCGTCGCAACCAAGCCGCTCGGAACCGCCGGCGGCTGCGTGTCCCCGCAACCGCTGGAGTAAAGGCATGCGACCCACTCAGGATGATCGACGAACGGGTTGCGGTTGCCCTGGTGGCTGTAGACCGAGTCGTTGAATGCACGCTCGCGCGCATCGACTGGATCGGCCGCGTGCCACTGCAGCAGCGTCGCGAGCATGCCCATGTAGGCCGTGTTGATGTTGGCTCCAGTGTTGGATGCCGTGATCAGCGTCAGCGTGTCCGTCAGCCCCAACTGCGGCTCCACCACGTTGGTCACGCCATGCGTGCCGCCCTCGTAGCGGACGTCCATGTAGAAGATCGCGCGCGCGCAATCGCCGCGGCGATCGTTCCAAACTTGCCAGCGGCCATTGGTCGTGACGCTGTCGGCCCAGTTCGAGTTGCCTGGATACGCGCCACTGCCGCCGCCCGTGCCGTTGGTCAGATTGGTCGTGTATTCCGTGCCCGCCGCCGCGCTCTGTGCATAGACGCGATTGCTGCGCGCCGTGTTGTAAGCCGCGTCGCAGAGCCTCAGGTGGAAGCAATCCGTGAAGGGGTAGTTGCCCGAGCCGTCGACGGGAAACCCGTACGACTTCGGCCACGAGTGCTCGCGGTTGTAGGCCCCCACTCCGCCGCCGATCTTGCCGTAGCTCGCGTTCTTGTAGATGTCGACGATGCTGTTCGCGTTGCTCGGATCCTGCTGCCCAGCCTCAAGGATGTTCCAGGTGTCAGTCGCAGTTGCCGTGTAGGGGAACCGCGTGTGGTCATCGATGACCGCGTGCAGCGTCGTGCGCAACTGCGCCGGGGTCGACGTGACGACGGTCGCGTAGTAGTTGGGCGGTGCTTGGCCGCGTAGCGTGGACGCAACGGCGAGCGAGATCAGGACTGCGGGAGTGCAGCGCATAGGAAGTGGGAACCGCGGACGCCTGGGGGGCCGGACCAGTATGCAGTCGATGGGCGAAGCCTGCCACGCCCTCACCTCATGGCTATCCTGCGCCGATGCTCGCGATCTGCGCACTCGCCGCCCTCCTCGCCCCGCAGCAGCCGATCGATCTGACGGCAGACCGCGCGCGCGTCGTCGAAGTCGATCGCGAGCAAGGCCAATACCTCGGGCACGTCTCCACCATCCTGCTTGCGGACGGCCGCACCATCCTCGCGGCGTATCCCAAGGGGCACGGCAAGGGCTCCATCGTGATGAAGCGAAGCAGCGACGGAGGGCGAACATGGAGCGAACGACTGCCCGTTCCCGAGCGCTTCGCCACCAGCCAAGAAGTGCCCACGATGTGGCGCGTCACCGACGCCGCGGGCAAAGAGCGCATCGTGCTGTGGTCGGGCCTCCATCCGGCCAAGCTCGCGCACAGCGAGGACAACGGCGCGACCTGGAGCGAACTCGCGCCCGCTGGCGACTGGGGCGGCATCGTCGTGATGGGCGACCTCGCCGCGACGACGACGAAGGGGCGCTACCTCGCGTGGTTCCACGATGATGGCCGCTTCCTGCAGAAGGGCGGCAAGGCGGCGCGCACCTTCACGCTGCTGCAGACCGAGTCGACCGATGGCGGCCTCACGTGGTCAGCGCCGCGCTCGCTGTGGTCTGGCAGCGACGCCCACTACTGCGAGCCCGGGTGCGTGCGTTCGCCGGACGGAATGCAACTCGCGTTGCTGCTGCGCGAGAACCGCCGCAAGCAACCGAGCGCATGGATGACGACGCGCGACGAAGGCACCACATGGAGCGAACCGCGCGCGATGCACCCCGCGCTGACCGGCGATCGACACACGTTGCGCTACGCGAAGGATGGCCGACTCGTCGCGGTGTTCCGCGACACGCGACTCGATGGCGATGGCGCGTGGCGCGGCGACTTCATCGCGTGGGTCGGCACATTCGACGACATCCAAAACGGCAACGGCGGCCAATACCGCGTTCGCCTGCTCGACAACCAGAACGCGTGGGACTGCGGCTATCCGGGGCTCGAAGCGCTGCCGGATGGCACGCTCGTCGCGACCACGTATGGGCATTGGGAGAAAGGGCAGCAGCCGTGGATCCAAAGCGTGCGCTTCACGCTCGCAGAACTCGACGCGCTCGCAGCGCAGCAAGCGCCGAGCGGCGCGCAAGAGAAAGCCGACCAGGAGCCAACGAAGCAACGCGGGGGATCGAAGCTCGAGGATGCGTTGGACAAGTTGCTCCACTACGCGCCGAACGCGAAGCCGCCGACCGACGAAGCGATCCTCGACGCAGAGAAGCAGTTGTTTGCCGCGATGAAGCGCGTGGTCGCTAGCGAGTCGCCGATGCGCGATCGTCTCGCTGCGCTTTATGCCGAACGCGCTGCGTCGCTCGTGCCAAACGGCAAGTCGCCGATCCGCGCCAACGACCCGCTCGCGCGCGTGCTCGTGCGATTTGACGATGAGCGCACGACGACGACGCCGATCGAGCGCGTCGTCGCGCATCCGGCGGCGAGCGCGTTCCCTGGCGCCGTCCCGGACGACGCGCTGCGCACCCATTTCGCAGCGACCGTCTCCATCGCGACGCCGGGCCGCCGTTCGCTTGGCATCTACGCGGTGCCGGGCGACGCGCTACGCGTCACGATCGGCGACGGCAAGACGGCGCCGCCAGCAGGCCTTCGGCTGCGCATCGGCGCGCACAGCGACGACATCGCGCGTCGCCCGTCGTGGCCGCGAATGCCGCGCATCAGCCGCGTGTTCGCGATCGACCGCGCCGAGGTGACGATCGCCAATGCGTATGGCGGCCTCGTGATGCTCGAATGCGACGAAGGGCTCACGGGATCGATCGACCTGCAAGTCGCTGGAGTCGTCGAAGCGCCGCTGTTCGAACTCGGCGTCACGTCCCCCGAGGTATGGCGCGAACACATTCGCAACCGCAAGGCACCATGGGCGGAGCTCGTGACCGACAAGATCGCGCTCACCGTCCCAAGCGAACGCGTGCGCGGCCTCGACGACCCGACCGAGTTGCTGCAGTTCTGGAACTCGCTCGCCGACGCCGCAGCGGACCTCGCCGCACGATCGCGCGATCGCAAGCGCGCCGAACGCTACGTCGCCGACATCGAGATCAGCGCTGGCTACATGCACGCGGGCTATCCGATCATGACGCACCTCGACGCGGCGAAGGACATGGTCGATCTCGCGCGCATGAAGCAGGCGCCGTGGGGCCTGTTCCATGAACTCGGCCACAACCACCAGAGCAAGGACTGGACGTTTGCGGGCACGAGCGAGGTCACGGTCAACCTGTTCTCGCTCTACCTCAGCGAGACGATGTGCGGCGTCGGCTGGGACAAGGCTTGGGGCGGCAACCTGGTGCGCGCGGAAGAGCGACTCGCGGCAACGCTCGCGGCGGGCAAGAAGCCATGGAACGAAGGCAAGGACGGCAAAGCGGACCTCGGCTTGCGCCTCCTGATGTATTCGCAGCTGCAGCGCGCGTTCGGCTGGGAGCTGTTCGTGCACGCGTTCGCCGAGTATCGCGACCTCGCGGATGCCAATCGACCCAAGACAGATGACGAGAAGCGCGACCAATGGCTCGTGCGCGCATCGAAGAGCGTCGATCGCGACTTTGGCCCGTTCTTCGCCGCGTGGGGCCTGCCAGTCAGCGACAAAGCGCGCGCCGAAGTCGCTCCGCTCGAGGACTGGATGCCAGAAGGCTGGCCAGCGCCAACAGCGCGTTGATCTGCGCGATCACTCTCGTGCGCCGCTGACGGTTCGCAGGCTCGCGACCACCGTGACGCCGATGAGCGCAAGCGTCACGAGCAACGCTTGCTGCCAGAACGCGAGGTCATATGCGTAGAAGCCAAGTGCGACCGCGATCACGACAGATCCATACGCGCCAACCTTGACCGACAAGCGGATGCCGCGTTCGCGTTCCCAATCTGAAAGCAGCGGGCCGAACAGCTTCGAGGAGCGAAGCCAATGCAAGAGCCTCGGGCTCGAGCGCGCAAAGCACGCTGAAGCGAGCAGCAAGAATGGCGTCGTCGGCAGCACCGGCAGCGCAATGCCGAGCACCGCGAGCCCGGTAAATCCTAGGCCCGCGAGCACGTAGAGCTTCCGACGCAACGACCAACCAGTGGCAGTTGGTTGGAGCTCGGTCACTGCAGGATCAGCATCGCATCCGCTTCGGCGACGCACAGCGGGCGGTAGAGCAAATCGACGGCGATGAAGGTCCAGTGCAGCGGCAACCCCGCAAACGGCGACAGCAAGCCCGGCGGCACGTTGAGCGTCGCCGTCGCGCGACCCAGCGAATCGAACTGCGCAGAGCCGTTCACGAGGATCGGGCTGTTCGGCGACGTGATGATCGCTTCCGTGAGGAAGTCGTAGTTGATCGGCACCGTGAAGCCCGGTTGCCACGCAATTCCCGGCGACGTGCCCGAGATCGACGGCAGCATGAGATAGGTGCAGCCGACTGCGGCGGGACCCGTTCGAAGATCCATCTGCACCGAGCCGCCCGCGCTCGCGAACACGAACGGCGGCGTCAACGTGAGCGCGGGGCCCGCATTGAAGCGGCGCCTCGTCGTCGACACGTGGTTTTGCGCATCCTTGACCTGCACCGCCGCAATGTGGCTACCCGGCGCGCGCGCGATCGAGTTGCCCGCGCCCATCGCTTGCCAGCCGGTGTCGAACACGCCGTTGTTGTCGTAGTCGAAGCGCACCTGCAACGTCGACGCGAGTTGGTCGTTGTCGCGGCTCGTCGTCGGATCGACTTGCACGCCGAGGTTGGGCGACGAAGTGGTCACGACCGGCTGCGGGAAGTTGACGCCCGGCACGGCCCAGTTCTGCATCGGGCCCCACCACGCTGGGGTGTTGACCAGCAACTCGTAGCGGAACGACTGATAGCCGTCGGCACCGCCGAGCAGCGCGCCCTTGATCGACTCGTCGATCGTCGTGACGGTCGTCGTCTCGCCTTCGCCCGCGTAGGTCTTGACCGTCGGCACCACACGGCGAGCTGGATAGCCCGCGAGCGTCGCGGCCTGACGCGCGTAGAGCGCCGTCTGCTGCACATACGCGCGATGGCGCGCAGCGGTGTTGTAGATCGTGCCGTCGGCCGTGTAGGCCATCGGCATCAACACATCGACATACTGCGCCATCTGTTGCCAGTTCTGGCCGTACTGCGATGAGAACGAGTTGATGACCGTGGTGTACGACTGGAAGTTTGCGTCGTAGGTGCCGCCATCGAACGTGAAGCGACTCGCGATGAGGTAGCAATGCAGCGACATCGAGCCGATCAACTGGCGCACCTGTGCGAGGAAGTTCGTGACCTGCAATGGGTCATTGCCCGTCGCTGCTCCCACGAAACGGATGTAGTCGAGCGCGATGCCGTCTAGGTCGTAGACCGGCGTGCCGTCGACCTTCCAAGCATTGACGAAGTAGTCGATGACGTTGAGCAGGTACTGCTTGTGCGCGGCATTCGTGGGTTGCACGGTGTCGCTGAAGCACTTCATCACGCCGACGACGCGGATGTTCTGCGCGTGGCACGCCGTGATGAGGTTCTGCAGGTGGATTCCCGCACCCGTGGACCGCACCGGGCCCCATGTGGCGTTCCAGTCGCCCGCGCTGTCCGTGACCCACAAGTCGCCCGTCGATGGCCCGGTTGCCCGGAACACGCTGACGTAGACCGTGTCGATGCCTCGCGTCTGGCAGTTCGTGACGATCTCGCTGATGCGCGAGTCCATGTTGCCTTCGAGGAACGGGAAGACGCCGACCGAGACGTCACTCGACGGAATCTGCGCGACGGCCGAAGCCATCGTGAGCAGCGTTGCGAGAAGCGATGCGCGCATGGGTGACGGATGCTCCCGGCAATGCCGAGGATCGGCAACCACAGTGGACCGAAAATGCCCGTGCGCCTCGCCATTCCGCGTCCTGGAGGGGCTCTCCAATTCGAGCATTCGTGCGTAGCATCCGCGTCCCAAGTCCACCTGATCCCCATGCACACCAAGCACACCATCCTTGCGCTCGCAGCGTTGTCCGCGTCGCTTGCAGCGCAAAACTCGCTCGTCTTCACCGGCCGCTTTCCGTTCCAGAGCCTCGACACTCCGAACGAGCGATTGAACGGCAGCATCAACAAGCTCGAGGAGTTCGACTTCTCGGTGGTCACGCCTGGCCTCGGCGCCGTGGCGCGCACGATGCAGCCGGCAACGGCGCATCAGGCCTACATCGGCGACAGCAACAACGACGGCAACTACACGAAGTTCGCTGGCTTCAAGACCTACTTCCAGAACATCCAAATGGGCGGCCTGTTCGTGAAGAGCACGGACAAGGCGCTCGTCACGTCGGACAAGGTGTTCTTCACGGTGCGCAGCAACGCGGCGCCATTGCAGATCGAAGCGTTCCGCAACGGCGGCACGACGGTCTCCGTGATCCGTCCAGGTGACTTCGTTCGCTTCACCGGTGGCGGCAACCTCGAGTTCTTCATCACGCAGGACCAGATTGACGTCGCGGCGGGCCTCGCGCCCGTGGGTTTCACGAGCGTCAAGGGCGCCAGCGCCATGTGCCAGGACTTGGCGGGCAACATCTACTACAGCCCTTCGCAAGGCGGCCAGTGGATCAACGGCATGTCGAGCGGCGCAGCGCTCGCCAACGACGGCGCCATCGTCATGATCCCGGCGGCGGCGATCACGTATGACGCGTTCGGCAACGTCGCGAGCATCGTCGCCAACTCGGCGCGCATCCTGATCGAAGAGAACACGCTCGGCCCGGGCCTCGCGCCGATCAGCGTGCGCCAGATGGTGCTGAACTCGCAGTGCTTCGACCGCACGGGCATTCCGCTCGCGGTTGCCGGCGTGTTCGGTCGCGTGAGCGGCCTCGACATCGACCCGAACGGCGGCACGTTCACGCCCAACTGGCCGGATGCGACCGGCACGTTCGTCCCCGCCCCCAACCTCGTGTTCACGAGCGACGCGGGCTCCTACGCGGGCACGATCTTCTCGACCAACAACAACGGCACGCCTGCCGTCATCAACGGCGTCACGTGCGCGAGCACGACGGCCGGCATTGCGGCGAACGGCAGCTGGCTTGGCGTGCGTCTCGACGTCGCCAACTTCCAGCCGTCGCTGATGGGCCTCATCGTGACGGGCGCGCTACCGTACGAGCCGCTCACGCTCGACATGCCGAACTTCGGCGCGATCAACAGCTCGGCCACGCAGGCGAACATCGAGATCGACGTGCACGGCCAAGCGCTGTCGTTCACGGTGCTGCTCGCCGACTTCAACATCGCGCCGACCGGCGGCTTCGCTCCTTCGGTGGCGACGGCCTTCGTGCCGCTCACGCTGAGCCCGTTCTCGCACTTCCAGACCTTCCCGATCTTTACGCCTACGGACCTCGGCCTGCAGCTCACGGACGGCAACGGCTACGCGAGCTACATCCTGACCAACCCGCACGCGGGCCAGTTCGCTGGCATTCCGATGATCCTCCAGTGCGGTGCGCTGGACTTCGTCGGCAACATCACGGTCAGCAACCCGGTGCAGGCACAGTTCAAGTGATGCAGTGAGTTGCGGCAGTTCCGCGCGCGCAGGATTCGGTTAGCCTGCGCCGCGCATCATGCGAATCGCCGCAGCCCTGTTGATCTCGCTCTGCGCCGCGTCGATCGCGCGCGCGCAGAAGCCGGCCGAAACGCCCGCCGCGAGCGCGCCTGCAAAGCCTGCCCCGCTCGGCCAAGCCGCGAGCGCCACGATCGCCAACTCGTTTGCGACCGCGGAGTCGTGGTCGCTGCAGGCGATGGCGCTCTTGTCGCTGGGCACAGATTGGCACCCGATCGCAAGCCCCTCGGTTCAGGCAGCGCTCGCGAGCAAAGAGGCGCGCTTGCAGGTCTACGCGCTCGAGCAACTGCGCCGCACCGATAGCCGCGTGATCGGCGCCGTCGCGACCAAAGAGATCCTCGACGAGATCGTCGGCAAGCTCGTCACGTCGAAGAACGCATTCGTTCGCAACCGCGCCGTCGAAGTGTTGGAGCGCGTGAGCCCGGGCATCGATGGCTCCAAGCCATCGGCGATCCCGAAGTGGTGGGCGCAGCAGCGCGAGACCTACGCACCCACCGCTTGGACGCCCAAAGACAGCAACGGCAAAGAAGGCGGCACTGCGACGGCCGGCATCATGGAGAAGGCGTTCGACCTTCGTGACGCAGGGTTGCAGGTCGTGTTCGTCGTCGATTCCACCGGAAGCATGCAGCTTGCGATCGATGCAGTGCGCGACGCGATTGGCGAGATCGCGGCGATCCTCGGCGGCATTGCGCCGAAGCTCGAAGTCGGCCTCGTGCACTTCAAGGACTTCGGCGACATGGGCGATCCCGCCGAGGTGCTTGTTCCACTCACCAAGAACACGAAGACCGTGCGCGAGAAGCTCGCGAAGTTGCGCGCCGACGGCGGCGGCGACGAGCCGGAGCGCGTGGAGCACGGCGTGCAGGCTGCGCTCGACAAGTCGATGGGCTGGGACAAGGAGAAGAACCGCATGCTGCTCATCGTCGGCGATGCGCCGCCGCATCCCGAAGCACACGATGGGCTGATCGGCCTCGTGCGATCGGCGTATGAGAAGCCGTTCCAGGACCCCAAACGGCCGACGACGGGCAAGCAGGAGAAGTTGCGCCCGTTCATCACCTCCACCATCGCGACGAGCCCGCGCGCGAACCCGTGGTTTGAGCAAATCGCCGAAGCCGGCGGCGGCACGATGGTGCTGCTCGACATGGGCGGGCCGCGTCCCGGCGGACCGCCGAAGGCGTCGGACGCGAAGCCCGTGTCGAAGGAAGAGGCGCCGGAGCGCATCGCCAAGCACGTGCTGCGTTTGTCGTTTGGCCCGCAGTTCGCTCAGCAGATCGACCTCTTCGTCGACACGTTCTTCGACTACCGCCGCGCCGGCGCGTTCTGAACGCGCTCGCTCAGCGCAGCTGCAGCGTCACTGCGTCCTCGAACGCTGGCTCGACGAGGTAGTGCGCGCCGCGCTCGCGCAACGCGATGCGCACCTTCGCGCGCGACGATGCGCCGGGCGCGAGGAGGAGTTCGTGCTCCATGAATCCCTGCGCGACGATCTCGTCCTTGCCTGGCGATTCGATCCGAACCTCAACCTCGAGCGCATCTGCGACGCCAACTGCACGCGCGAGTTCGACTTTGTAGCCACCTGTGGGGCAACGCACGACGAGCTTCATGGTCGCGGTCTCGTCGCGGTCGATGCGCAGCGCGAACTGCTTCCACGAGACTTCGGCAGCTGGAGCCTTCGCATCGAGCTTCGGCGCACGCGGCAGCGACAACTTCTGAATGCACATCGAGCGAATCGCCTGCATCGCAGGGCCAGCGCTGCTCGTGTTCCACACGCCGATCGCTCCCGTCTTGGACTGTGGGTGCACGTAGAAGAACGACACGTAGCCCTGTTGGCCGCCCGTGTGCGTGACGACGCGCGAGCCCGCATGCTCTTGGACGAAGAAGCAGAGGCCGATGCGCTCGTTCTGCGAACCGCCCGTCGACAACGTCGGCTCCCACATCTCCGCCAGCGACGATTGCGCCAACGTCGAGGCGGCATCGCTGCCTTGCTCGCATGCGCCGAGCAAGAACGCGAGGTAGCGCGCCATGTCCGCAACGCTCGCGTTGAGTCCGCCGTTGCTGACCGTGATGCCGGTGTCAAACTCGGCGCCGAGGTCGCGCAACTCGCCGCTCTTGCTGCGCTCGTAGCCATGCGCGCGATGCTTGCGCAAATGCCACGGCGTCGCATCGAAGTAGGCAGTGCGCATGCCGAGCGGGCGCAGCACGTTCTTCTCCATGTAGACCTCGTAGTCGTCGCCGCTCGCGCGCTCGATCGCGCGGCCGAGCAACACGATGCCGAAGTTGCTGTAGGAGAACTTCTCGCCCGGCGCGAACTCGACCTTGGTGTAGGGCATCATCGCGACGAGCTGCGCCCAGCTACTTGGCTCGTTCGGATGCCAATCCTCACCGCCCCACGGGAACGTCGCCGCGCGAAAGCCCGCCGCATGCTGCATCGCGTGGCGCAGCGTCGCGCGCGGCAATGCATGCTGTGGATCGTGCGCATCGCGCAACTCGGGGCACACGTCGAGCAACTTGTTGTCGAGCGACAACAAGCCGCGATCGCGCAACTGCATCGCCGCGATGCCCGTCAGTGTCTTGGTGCAACTCGCCCAGTGGAACAACGTGTCGGCATCGACCGCGCGCTTTCCATCCAGCTCCGCCACTCCATGGAATGCGATGCGAGCGATCCCGCCGCCATCGACGAATGCCAGCGATGCACCGACTGCGCCGCACGCCTGCGACTGCGCGCGAAACTCGCGTTCGACATCGCGCCACGAGGCGTCGTTCATCGGTCCTTGCTGCGCTGCGGCAATCGCACAACCAAACGTAAGCACGAAGGCGAAGGGCACAGATTGGCGCATCGATGCAGTCTACGATCCAAGCTGATCCATGATCGACATCCAGACCTGGGAGCTGCTCAGCTACATCGTGACCGTCTTCGGCTTGCCGATGGCGATCCTCGTGTTCATCTGGGAGCAGCGCCGCGACCGGCAGCAGGAAGAGGAGGAGATCCACCAGCAGCTATCCGACGACTACACGGGCTTCATGAAGCTCGTGCTCGACAACGCGGACCTTCGCATGCTGCAACGCGGCGGCGAGCACAAGCAACTCGACGCCGAACAAGAAGAACGACGCCTCGCGCTCTTCAACATCCTCGTCGCGCTGTTCGAACGCGCCTACCTGCTGGTCTACGAACCGGAGATGACCGCGCAGACCGCACGCCTTTGGCAGTCGTGGGAGGACTACATGCGCGAGTGGTGCAAGCGCGCGGAGTTCCGCGCCGAACTGCGCGAGTTGCTGCAAGGCGAGGACCCCGACTTCGCGAAGCACATCTCCGAGATCGCAGAGGAAGAAGCGAAGCGGACCAACGGCCGCTGAAGCGCTCAGCAGCCCGCTAGGCCGTGGTCGTCGCCGCGCACAGGGCCCTTCGGCACGCGCGCGAAGTCGAAGTCCGCGAGCAACTCGCTCGCTGCACACGGCGACGCCGTGGCCCGCAATCCGCACGAACGCGCGAGGAACCCAACAACCGCGCTGGCCGACGCGCCGCGTTCGCGCAGATGCCGCAGCGACGTGTCGCCGTGCCGCTTTGCGAGCCGCAGCCCATCGGCGCCGACAACGAGCGGCACGTGCGCAAACGACGGCGCGCGCAACGACAGCGCGCGATAGAGCAGCAACTGCCGCGGCGTGCTGGGCAGGAGATCGTCGGCGCGCACGACTTCGGTGACCGAGAACGCTGCGTCGTCGACGACGACCGCGAGCTGATACGCCGGCCCGCCGTCGCGTTTTTGCACGACGAAGTCGCCGCAGATCGCGCCGCGTTGCGGGCCGCAGAACCGGTCGTCGAACGGCACCTCGGCGACATCGACCAAGAAACGCAGCGCCGCGTCGCGACCCGTCTTCGCCTTCGCGTCTTCGAGCGACGCGAACTTGCCGCGACACGTGCCGGGATAGAGAGCGCCATCCTGCGCCAAAGCAGGCATGGACTCATGCGGCGCCGATGCCGCCTCTTCGACTTCCTTGCGCGTGCACACGCATGGATACGCGAGGCCCTGGTCGACGAGCCGCTGTGCCGCGGCCGCGTAGATCGGCAATCGCTGGGACTGCACGACGACGTCGCCATCCCAATCGAGCCCGAGCCAATGAAGGTCGTCGATCACCGCCGCAGCCGACTCCGGCTTCACGCGCGGCCCATCGATGTCCTCGATGCGCAACGACACGCGGCCGCCTTGCGAACGAGCCGAAAGCCACGCGAGCAAGAACGTGCGCGCATTGCCGAGATGCAGCGCTCCAGTCGGACTCGGCGCGAGTCGACCCACTACGGCAAACGGCGCCACAGGATCCGGCATGGCGCGCGTTCTACGCGGGCCCGCACTGCGGCGCGACGGTGGTGTATGGTGCGCGGCCCCGCATGACAGAAACTACAGCTCCCGAAGGCCTCGTGCTCCGCATCGACGCGAAGGTCTGCCACGTCGAAGTGGATGGCCAGCGTCGCACGTTGCCGCTCGCGGGCAAACTGTTCGAGGAGCGCTCGCACGAGAAGCGTCCGCTCGCCGTCGGCGACCGCGTTCGCCTCGACGCAACGGGGCAGGCGATCGACGAGTTGTTGCCGCGCGCGAGCATGCTCAACCGCCGCGCCGCGAGCGAGGGCGAGGAGCGATCGCAGGTCGTCGCCGCCAACATCACGCTCGTGCTCGCGGTCGCCGCCGCAGCGGAGCCGCCGTTCCAGCCAGAATTGATCGATGGCGTGCTCGCTGGAGCCGTTCGACAACAGATCCCCGCGGTGCTGATCGTGACCAAGATCGATCGCGACAAGAAGGGCGCTTCGCAGGAGTGGATCGCGCTCTACCGCAGCATCGGCTACCGCGTCTTTGCGACCTGCGCGCAACCGGGCAGCGAGACGACCGAAGCCTTCGACCAACTGCGCACGCTGCTGCACGACAACCGCACGGTTCTCTGCGGCTTGTCAGGCGTCGGCAAGTCGACGCTGCTCAACACGCTGATCCCCGGACTCGCGCTGCGCATCGGCTCGCTCAACCACATCCGCCAAGGCAAGCACACGACGGCGCACACCGAACTGATCCCGCTGCCCGGCGGCGGCCACGTGCTCGACACGCCAGGCGTGCGCAGCTTCCATCAGTTCCAAATCGGCGCGCAAGAATCGCAGTTCGTGTTCCCGGAAATCGCAGCGTTGCTGCCGAAGTGCGGCTATCGCAACTGCCTCCACCGCGACGAGCCGGATTGCGCCGTGCTCGCGGCGCTCGACTCGGGCGCGGTGCACCGATCGCGCTACGCGTCGTATTCGACGATGCTCGACCACGCGCTGCGCAGCGAGCGACTCCATTCCAAAGTGGACTCCGACGACGACGGCAAGCGCCAGGGCGGCAAGCGACGTCGGCCAGGCTCGTGAACGCCTTCAACTAGGCACGAACACGAGGCACTTGTAGCCCCACGACAGCAGGAGCAGCGCGATGCCGGACAACGCGATCGCGGTCCGCGGCAACTGCACGTAGACGTCGAAGAACGAGCGCGAACGAAATAGGCAGAACCCCGCCGTGATGCCGAGCGCGATGCCAAACAGCGCGAACGTCGCACCAAACGGCTGCGTCACGAACGCGGACCACAAGCGCCCATGCACGACGAGCGTCGCCGCGGTCGTTGCGCCACAGGTTGGGCACGGTTGCCCATACACCTTGGGCCAATTGCACGCGGACATGCCCAGTTGCGTGTGCGTGTCGTAGCCCTTGGGATCGGGATCGATCGCAAGCAGCGCCACGAAGCACGCGACAGCCGCTGCGAACACCAGTGCAGCGACAGCTCGATCGAGCCAAACAGGCCGCGGCCCTTCGTGCACTGGGATCGTCGAGATCACGCGCGGCGGATCATGCCGCGCAGCGAGCCGCGCACAACGGCGCGCACGCGCGTGCTTTCGCTACTAGCCGCGGAAGTCGTAGACGTAGGCGAGCTTGTCCTTGCGGACGATCGCGTACTCCAACGTGCCGAGCGATTGAAGCTCCGGCGGCGACAGGTCGAGCCCGCGCAGGATCGGCGTCTGCATGATGAAGTACTTGCGGTTCGACATCGACTGCTCATACGCGCCCGGCTCGACGTTGCCCGTGAGCTCAAACTGCACCGCGCCGGCGTAGAACGCGCGGATGCGCACTGCCTTGTTGGGCTGCGCGAGGCGACGCATCGCGTGATCGCCGGCGAAGTCGAGCAGCTCGTGCGCGCAGATCACTTCCTTCTGGTTGACCTGCACGCTCGGCGTGCGGATCACCTCGCCATTGCGCAGCGAGACCATCGTCGCGTCCTCGACGGTGAGGAAGGTCTTGGTCCAGTCCTCCAGCACGTTGGAGAGGCGCTTCGTCTTGTTCGGCAGTCGCCCCTTGATCAGGAACGCGTCGGTCAAGAACAGGTCTTCGACGATCACCGGCGCGGATGCGCCGCCGGAGTTGCGGTCATTCTGGTTCATCGTTCTGCTCGCGAGGCGAGGAGCGCGCGCGCTTCGCCGGCGAGATAGAACGAACCGCAGCACAGTCGCGGCATCTGCTGTTGGCACACTGCGTCGAGCGCGTCGGGGATCGAACGGACCACCGATGCTTTGGCGCCTTGAGCTCGCAGCCATTCCGCGATGACCTGAGGGTCCTCGCCGACGGCGCTCGTGAGCTCCGTCAGGACGAAGCTATCGGCGATCGGAAGAACGGCGCTCAAGCCCTGGCGCCAACGCTTGTCTACGGCCGAGGCAAACAGCACGACCGCCTTGCGATCGGGCCATCGGCGACGGAACTCCGCCGCAACCGCGTGCATCGACTGTTCCGTGTGCGCGCCGTCGAACACAAACGGCATCCCGTCGTGGCAACGCGCGATGTCGAAGCGACACGGCAACTGCCACGGCCGCGGCGCAGGATCGAGCTGCAGATGCGCGTCAGGATGCAGATGCAAGAACGCCGCGGCGGCAAGCGCGAGCGCCTGCGGCTCGAAGCCGCGCGCGTCAGGCAAGAACACGGGACGGTCGCTGCCATCCTGCAGCACGAGGCGCGCGCGGTAGTCCGCGCCTTCCCAGCTCGCGTCCACCAAGTGGATGTCCGTGCCGAGCACGAAGAGCTTCGCGCCGCAGCTCTTGGCGTGGTTCTCGGCGACCGCGAGCGCGTCACCGCGCGCCGCTGTGAACGCGACGCCCGATGGCCGCATGATCCACGACTTCTCGGCCGCGATCGCCGCGACGGTCGATCCGAGCACCGCCGTGTGCTCCAACTCGACTCCGGTGAGGATCGACGCGTCGACCGGGATCGCCGTCGTCGCGTCGAAGCGGCCGCCGAGCCCGACCTCGTAGATCGAAAGCTGTGTGCGCGCCGCGACGAACGCCTGCACCGCGGCGACGGTGATCGCTTCGAAGAACGTGGCTTGGATGCCGAGTTGCCCTGCGCGCGCGAGCACGAGGCGCAACTGCGTCTCCATCGCGTCGACCGAGATCTGCCTACCGTCGAGCAGGATGCGCTCCAGAATCGTCACGACGTGCGGCGACAGGTAGGCGCCGGTGCGCAAGCCGGCCGCTTGGCCAAACGCGCCGAGGAACGCGCACACGGTGCCCTTCCCCTTGCTGCCGCCGACCTGCACGGCCTTGCCGTGCTGCGGCGCTGCGCCGATTGGCGCCAGCAGCGCTTTCGCGTTGGCGAGGTCCCACAGTCGCTTGTCGGGTCGCGACCGTTCGAAGTTCTCCAGTTGGCTCAACAGCGGAGCCAAACGTTCGGCGGCAGGATCGTGGAGCATGGGACGGCTGCGGGGGAAGCGCGTCGTCGGGGGCGCGGGAGGTTACGCGAATGCGACGAGAAAGTCCCGACGCGCAGGCGAACCGCCGCGGCACTCCCGATTGCAGCGGCGAGCGGCTACGGTCCCAGCCCCTTTAGAGGACCGCATGCGCATCAAGACCCCGCTCGTCCTTCTCGCCATCGCATCCACTCTCACGGCGCACGCCACCGCCCAGGGCGGCCGTCGTCGCAATGCCGACCCGAGCAGCATCAAGCTGGAAACGATGACGTTCGCAGAGAAGTCGTTTTCGAGCGACGCCATCGGCGAAGACGCGCAGTACGGCATCTACCTGCCGAAGGACTACGACGACGAGAAGAACAAGGACACGAAGTATCCCCTCGTCGTGTGGCTGCACGGGATGTTCGAGGACCACATGCGCTTCCACGGCCGCGGCGGCGCGCCGGTGCTCGATGCGGCGATCAAGGACGGCAAGCTGCCCCCGTGCATCTTCGTCTGCCCCAACGGCGGGCGGACCTCGATGTATGTGAACCGCAAAGACAAGAAGTACGAGGACCTCGTCACCAAGGACCTGCTGGCGCACATCAACACGACCTATCGCGTCAGCGACGCTCGCGAGAAGCGCGCGATCCTCGGCGTCAGCATGGGCGGCATGGCCGCGCTGCGCATCGCGTTCCACGAGCCGGAGTTGTTTGGTGCAGTCGGCGTGCACAGCGCGGCGATCCTGCCCGAGGATCCCAACAACCTGCCCGACCGCATGAAGGGCGCGGCGAAGCAGTTTGGCCTCGCCGAAGTGTTTGGCGACCCGATCGAGAAAGACCCGTGGGAGAAGGCCAACCCGCTGTGCATCGCGCGGACGCTGACGCCAAAAGCGATGAAGGGCCTGCGCGTCTACTTCGACGCAGGCACCGACGATCGCTACGGCTTCGCGGTCGGCAATGAGGCGCTGCACAAGGCGTTCGACGAGAAGGGCATCGAGCACACGTGGCGCCTGATCGAAGGCGGCGGGCACTCGTGGGGCGCTGGGTTCCAGGACCAGACGCTGCCATTCAGCTTCGCGATGGTCGGCGAGATGTTTTCGCAGGCGGCCGCCAAGAAGCAGGGGCTCGGCGAACTGAAGGACTCGCTCGGCGGAAAGGCCGATGGCGAGGACAAGTCGAAGGCAGACAGCGGCAAGTAACGGCGATCGGTCGCAGCACCGCGCGCCCGGGGGGGCCTTCCCGAACGGCGCGGATCGAAAAAAATCTGACTTCGGACCTGCGCCCGTCGGCATCTCTGCCGATGAGCCTTGCTAGTAACCCGGAGTCAGACCGATGTACACCCTCGAACACCGCGTCCGCGTGTTCGTGTTCCAGATCCTGGAGCAGGGCCCGCAATTCTTGCTGCTGCGCCAACGGCCGCGCGCCGAATGGCCGCTCGGCCCCGTGATCGGCACGATCGCCCCTGGCGAGAAGACCGAGGATGCCGTGCTGCGCGAAGTGCGCGCCGAGACCGGGTTGCGACGTCCGGTGCATCTCATGGAGATCGCCGCGCCGCAGAAAGAGCTGTTCGGCGACATGGGCCTCGTCGAGTGGCCGTTCGCGTGGCAGGCCGGCATCGCGGGCGAGCAACTCCACGGTCTCACGCCCGGCCCGATGGTCGGCGAACTGCAGTGGATGCGGTTCGAGGAGGCGTATCGACGCATCGAGACTGCAACAGACCGCGACGCACTGGTGCGGCTGCAGCTCTCTCTGCAATAATCCTCGCCCCTGATCCGCCTGCACCGCAGCGCCCTCGTGCGCAGCCAGCCACATCCATGAGCGATACCCCCAACAAGCCGCCTGCCGACGGCGTTCTCGGCGACGGCCGCCTGCCCAGCTCCTCGATGCGCAGCTACGCGCTGCTGACGCCGGAGCTGAAGCAGCTGTACATGAGCTTCTACAAGGCCACGTACGGCAAGTCGAAGCTCGACATCAAGACGAAGGAGTTCGTCGCGATCGCGGCCGCGCTCGTCAGCGGCTGCAAGGGCTGCCTCGAAGGCCATCTCAAGAAGGCGAAGAAGGAAGGCGCCACGAGCGATGAAGTCGCCGAAGTGATCGCCATCGTTCTCGGCGTCAACGCAGCGACGATCGTGGACCGATCGGACATCGCCAACTTCCACCTCGGCGGATTGTTCGACAAACCCGAAGGCGCCTGAAGCCTGAGGCGAACCTGCGTCGGCTAAGGTCCGTTGCAGTGGGCGCAACCGCTCCCCAACTCAGCGTCACCCCGCACCGCACAGCGTGAAGATGCCAACGCAGCCCAACAAGCCCGCCGACGTGCCCTTCATGCCGCGCGGCGCGGTGATCCGCATGGTCGCCGCTTCGGCGTTCTGCGCGATCGCGCTCTACCTCGTCGTGTTCTGGAACCCGACGGTCGAGATCCGCGACGACTCGCTGTTGCAGCAAGAGGCGCCCCTCGTCTCGGTGCCGCAGCTCGACTCGCGGATCCTCGACAAAGCGAAGGACGACACGCGCGAGCAACGTCTGTTCTTGGAGGCGGAGCCGCTGAGCCACTTGCTGGCGCAAAGCCTCAACGTGAGCCCGGAAGCGGCGCGCGCGCTCGGACTGCCGAAGGACATGGTCCCGATCACGGCGCTGCAGTCCAACATGCGCGAGTGGCGCGGCCGCTGGATCTACTACCGCGGCAAGATCGAGCAACTCGGAGGGCCGAAGCCCGGCCATCCGTCGCCGGGCTACGGCATCTTCGAGGCGACGCTGCGACTCGACGACGGATCGCTCGTGCTGTTCTCGTTCTCGCAACCGCCAAAGGAAGGCGTCGCAGTCGGCGGCTATGCGCGCGCCGAGGGCTATGCGCTGAAGCTGCGCGACGTCGCGCATCCGATCGAGATGACGAAAGCACCGATGCTCGTCGGCGCGCAACTGCGACGGGACTACGCCAATTGGGCGCCGGTGACCGCGCTCGATCCGACCGCGCTGGCCGACGTGCACGACGTCGACAAGTCCGCGGGCGACGTGCAGAGCTCCGACGAGTCGTGGCGCTCGATCGACGAAGACCAGTCGAAGGCGCTGTGGCACCTCGGCGCGTACGCGCGCGATGCCGCGGCGATGACGAAGGAGCAGTGGCGAGCGGTGCCGCCGCTCAACGCGCAGGAGATCTGGGAGTCGTTCAAGAAGAACGAAGTCACGCGCGGCACGCCGATGCGCATCCTCGGCACGCTCGCGGCGCTGCGCACGATTGCAGCGGAGCCCAACCCAGCGGGCATCCAGGAGTGGACGGAAGCGTGGATCCAAGTCCGCGACGTCGGCGGCAAGACGATCCCCGTGTGGCTGCCGCAGGGGCAGAAGGCGCAACTCGGCTCCTCGCTCGAAGTGCGCGCGTGGTACTTCCGCCGCTACAGCTACGAGACCCGTCGCGGCAAGCAGATGTGGACGCCGTTGTTCGTTGCAGCAGCGCTCGATCCCTTCGTGTTCGACACCGGGCGCGGCATGCGCGAGATCACCGTGTGGGCGTTTGGCGGATCCGTCTTGCTGATCGCCGCGATCTGGATCGGCGTGCGGCGCGAGAAGCGTCGCTCTGAGGAGCAAGAAGAAGCTCTGACCGCGCGACGTCGCCAGCGCCGCAACCGCGAGGCGGCCGCGGGAGCCTCGACGCAGCCGTGATCGAACTGCACTGCAGGCCGCAGCACGAAGCGCCGACGCGCGTCGTCATCGGCAATGGAGCGCTGCAGCAACTCGCGTTGGACACGAAGGGCCGCTCTGTCTTCGCGCTGGTCGACGCTTCCGTCGCAGAGATGCGGCCAAGCCTCTTGCCAAAGGATTGGACCGTCTTGCACGCGCAAGCCGGCGAGTCGCTGAAGAGCCTTGGCCAAGCCGAACTGATCCTGCGCGCGATGGCGACGGCGGGCATCGATCGTAAAGGGCTCCTGCTCGCGATCGGCGGCGGCACCATCGGCGACGTCGGCGGTCTGTGCGCGGCGCTGTATCTGCGCGGCATCGAGTGCTGGCAGGCTCCGACGACGATGATGGCGATGGTCGACAGCGCCGTCGGCGGCAAAACCGCGGTCAACCTGCCAGAGGGCAAGAACCTCGTCGGCGCAGTGCATCCCCCTTCGCGCGTCTACGTCGACCCGACGATGCTCGAAGGGCTGCCCGACGTGGAGTTGCGCAGCGGTATCGCCGAGGCGATCAAGATGGGCATCGGCCTCGACGCGAGCTTGTTTGCGATCCTCGAACGCGAGCACGCTGCCGTGGTCGCGCGCGAGGGAAGCGTGATCGAGCGCGTCATCCATCGCTCGCTCGCGGCGAAGTGCGCGGTTGTCGAGTCGGACCTGCGCGAAGACGGCCCACGGCGCTTGCTCAATCTCGGCCACACGCTCGGCCACGCGCTCGAAGCGCTCGCAGACGGTCGCATCCCGCACGGACTCTGCGTCGCGCGCGGCCTCCACTTCGCACTCGACGTGTCGGAGAGCCTCTCCGCGATGCGGTCCGAGGATGCCGAGCGGTGCCGCAAAGTCCTGTTGCGATATGGCCACCAGCGCACCGCGCTGCCGCCCGTAGAGCAGCTGATGCCGTTCGTCGCGCGCGACAAAAAGGCCGAGCACGGCTCGGTCCATTTCGTGCTGCCGACGGGCATCGGGCAAAGCCGCGTCGAGCGACTCCGTCTGGATCAGCTAAGGGCGTTGCTGGCAGCGGGTTGAACGCACGGCTCGTCCGCTGCAAAACCATGCGCGGACTAGACCTGCAACGCCAGAAGGGCGCTGCCGACTCCACGCGATTGCTAGCCTCGGCAACGTGCGCGCTGCCTCCCGTTTTTGTGCTCGCGCACGCTGTTTCGTTCCGGTGTAGTCCCGCCCCCGATGCCACGCCGCGACGACCTGAAATCGATTCTGATCATCGGCTCTGGACCCATCATCATCGGGCAAGCCTGTGAGTTTGACTACTCGGGCGTGCAGGCCTGCAAGTCGCTGCGCAGCGATGGCTACAAGGTCATCCTGATCAACAGCAACCCGGCGACGATCATGACCGATCCCGAGACCGCGGATCGGACCTACATCGAGCCAATCACGCCGGAAACGGTCGCCAAAATTCTGGAGAGGGAGCGGCCCGACGCCGTGCTGCCGACGCTCGGCGGACAGACCGCGCTCAACTGCGCGATGCAGCTGCACGACATGGGCGTGTTCGAGAAGCTCGGCATCGAGTTGATCGGCGCGAAGCCGCACGCGATCCAGAAGGCAGAGGGACGCCAAGAGTTCCGCGCGGCGATGGAGAAGATCGGGCTCGAATGCGCAAAGAGCCGTCTCGCCTATGACATGGACGAGGCGCGCAAGGCGCTCGACGAAATCGGACTGCCTGCGGTCATTCGCCCCGGCTTCACGCTCGGCGGCTCGGGTGGCGGCATCGCCTACAACCTGCAAGAGTTCGAGGAAATCGCGGCGCGCGGACTCGAACTCTCGCTCAACAGCGAGATCCTCGTCGAGGAGTCCATCGCTGGCTGGAAGGAATACGAGCTGGAGGTGATGCGCGACACGAAGGACAACGTCGTCATCATCTGCTCGATCGAGAACTTCGATCCGATGGGCGTGCACACGGGCGACTCGATCACCGTGGCACCCGCGCAAACGCTGACGGACCGCGAGTACCAGCTCATGCGCGACGCGACGATCGCGGTGATGCGCGAAATCGGCGTCGAAACCGGCGGCAGCAACGTGCAGTTCGCGATCAACCCGAAGGACGGGCGCATGATCGTGATCGAGATGAACCCGCGCGTGAGCCGCAGCTCCGCCCTCGCCAGCAAGGCGACTGGGTTCCCGATTGCGAAGATCGCGGCCAAGCTCGCCGTTGGCTACACGCTCGACGAACTGCGCAACGACATCACGAAGGTCACGCCCGCGAGCTTCGAGCCGACGATCGACTACTGCGTCGTGAAGTTCCCGCGGTGGGCGTTCGAGAAGTTCCCGACCGCAGACTCCACGCTGACGACGCAGATGAAGTCGGTCGGCGAAGTGATGGCGATCGGCCGCACGTTCAAGGAGTCGATGCAGAAGGCGCTCCGCGGCCTCGAAACGGGCCGCTGGGGCTACGGCAACGTGCCATGCCAGCCGCACTGCAAGCCCGAGGACCTTGAGCTTGCGACGATCCTCCCCCACCTGAAGACGCCGCGCGACGACCGCATCGATTGGATTCGCGCTGGGATGCTCGCCGGCATGTCGGTCGAGGAGATCCACGAGCACAGCAAGATCGATCCTTGGTTCTTGGACCAACTCATGGAGTTGGTCGAACACGAACGCACGATCGTCTCGATCGGCAAGAGCGGCATCAGCGCCTTCAACAAGGAGCAGATGCTGCGAACCAAGAAGCTCGGTTTCTCAGACCGCCAGATCGGCGCTGGCTGCACGCCACGTGCCAACGAGTGGCAGGTGCGCGCGCAGCGCAAGAAGCTCGGTGTCATCCCGGTCTACAAGCGCGTCGACACGTGCGCGGCCGAGTTCGAGAGCCACACGCCGTATCTCTACTCGACCTACGACGGCACCGAGGACGAGACGGGCGAAGGCTCGGGCAAGCAGCGCGTCATCGTCCTCGGCGGCGGCCCCAACCGCATCGGCCAGGGCATCGAGTTCGACTACTGCTGCGTGCATGCGGCGATGACGCTGCGCGACAAGGGCTACGAGACCGTGATGGTCAACAGCAACCCCGAGACCGTGTCGACGGACTTCGACACCTCGGACATGCTGTTCTTCGAGCCGCTCACACACGAAGACGTGATGAACGTCGTCGATCGCTTGAACCCGCACGGCGTGATCGTGCAGTTCGGCGGCCAGACGCCGCTCAACCTCGCGCGCGGACTTGCCGACCACGGCGCGCCGATCGTCGGCACCAGCGTCGACTCGATCGAGATCGCCGAAGACCGCGAACTGTTCTCGAAGGTCGTCGACGAACTCGGCATCGAGCAACCGCCGAGCGGCATGGCAAGGGACGCAGAGCAGGCGATCGCCGTCGCACAGCGCATCGGCTACCCGGTGCTCGTGCGACCGAGCTTCGTCCTCGGCGGCCGCGCAATGGCGATCGTGGACGACCGCCGCGCGCTTGAGGACTACATGGAGCGGCACCGCTCGTTCTCGGAAGAGCGCCCGCTGCTCGTCGACAAGTTCCTCGACAACGCGATCGAGGTCGACGTCGATGCGCTTGCGGACGGCAAGACCGTCGTCATCGGCGGCATCATGGAGCACATCGAAGAGGCCGGCATCCACTCCGGCGACTCGTCGTGCTCTCTGCCGCCCTACACGCTCTCCGAAGGACTGATCGCGGAGATCGCGGACAAGACGCGCAAGCTCGCGCTGCGCCTCGGAGTCGTCGGCCTCATGAATGTGCAGTGGGCCGTCAAGGGCTCGCGCCTGATGATCCTCGAAGCCAACCCGCGCGCGTCGCGCACTGCGCCGTTCGTGAGCAAGGCCGTCGGGCAACCGCTCGCCAAGATGGCCGCTCGCGTGATGCTCGGTGAGACGATTGCGCAAGTCGGCGCAATCGAACGACTGAGCCCGCCGTACTTCTCGGTGAAGGCGCCGGTCTTCCCGTTCAACAAGTTCCATGGCGTCGACACCGTGCTCGGCCCGGAGATGAAGTCGACGGGCGAAGTGATGGGCATCGACGTCAGCTTTGGCGCCGCGTTCGCGAAGGCGATGCTCGGCGCAGGCAACGCGATGCCGAAGTCAGGCAAGGTCTTCGTGTCCGTGCGCGACGAGGACAAGCGCATGCTGCTGCCGCTGATCAGCCGCCTGCACGCGCTGGGCTTCCAGATCGTCGCGACCAGCGGAACGGCGCGCGCTCTCGCCAACTCCGGCATCCCCGTGGAGCGCGTGCAGAAGATCCACGAAGGTCGGCCGCACGTGCTCGACCTCGTGCTGAACCGCGAGGTTCGCCTGATCATCAACACGCCTTCGGGCAAGCAAGGCCGCGGCGACGATCGGCGCATTCGCAGTTCGGCGGTGGCGCACAAGATCCCCTGCATCACCACGCTGTCCGCAGCAGCCGCGACGATCCAGGGGCTCGAGTGGGTCGCCAAGCGACCGCTCGACGTGACGACGCTGCAGGAATACCACGCTCAGCTCGGTTGACGGCGGCCGCGCGGTCGCTTCAAACGGCCGCGCGAACCATGAAGCCCACCGCCGCACCCAAGCACGATTCTCGCCTCGCCACTGAGCTCGCAGCCTTCTGCAAGAACGCGGTGTCGCAGCCGCAGCAGCGCCGCGATTCGTTCCCGACCTCGCCGCTGTGGGCCGCGGCCGCGCGCACGGGCACTGCGCTGTGGCTGGACACCGGTGACGTCGATGCGGCGCGCGCGTTGTGGACGCGCGAGTTCCAGGCGCTAACGACCAACAACACGCTGCTCAACAAGGAAGTCCAAAAGGGCCTCTACGACGAGTTGGTCCCCGACGTCGCGGCGCTCGTGCGCGGCGTGCAGAAGGACATCGCAGAGCAGCATCTCGTGCAGGAGATCGCGTTCGTGCTCAATGCGGTGCACGGCCTGAAGCTCGTGCGCACGTTCGACGCCGACGTCTCGGTCGAGTTGCACACGGCGATCGCCAACGACGTCGAAGCGAGCTACCAGTACGGCAAGCGCTTCCACGCGATCTGCCCCGACCGCTTCATCGTCAAAGTGCCGTTGACGCCCGCTGGCCTGCTCGCCGCGCGACGTCTGCACGACGACGGCATCCGGCTCAACTTCACGCTCGGGTTCAGCGCACGTCAGAACTACCTCATCGCGATGCTGTCGCAGCCAACCTGGGTCAACGTGTTCATGGGCCGCATCAACGCGTTCCTGTCGGACAACAAACTCGGTGACGGCGTGAATGCAGGCGAGAAGGCGACCCTCTCCAGCCAGCGCGTGCTGCGTCGTCTGAAGAAGAACCCCGGCATCGACGTGCGCCAGATCGGCGCATCGATGCGCAGCGGTCAGCAGTGCTTCGACCTACTGGGCCTCGACGTGTTCACGATCCCGACTGCGGCCGCGAAGGAGTTTGTCGAGAAGAAGTTCGCGCTCGACTCGCTGCAGGATCGCACCGGCGGCGACCCGACGGTGACGTTCGCGGCGGGCGCCGACGAGCAGAAGAACCGGCTGGCCGTGTTCTGGACGGTCGATGACGCGTTCGAGCGCGCAATGTGCCAACTCGCCGCGATCGACCCCAAGACGCTGACGCCCGAGTCGCTGGTCGCGTTCCTCGCAGCGAATGGCTGCGGCGACCTGTTCGCGGCGATGTCAGCGGACGAGCAGGCGCGCGTCGCAAAGGAAGGCAAGATCCCCGTGTTCGCATCGTGGAATGCGCGCGTGCAGCAGGGCACGGCATCGTGGGACGGCATCCTGACCGCGGCCGCGCTCGCCAGCTTCACGCTCGACCAAGCGGCGCTCGACGAGCGCATCGCGCGCCTGCTCTGACCTATCGCCGGCGCGAGGCATTTGCCCGCGCCCATCGCGCCTCGACCCGAAGAACCGAGTGGCGTGCTATCCTGCCGCGCCATGACCGACCCGTCGGCTCGCATCGAGCGCATTGCGCAACTGCTCCAGCAGGGCGACCGTGTGGCTGCAGAGCGACTCTTGCCGCTCGTCTACGACGACCTGCGACAGTTCGCGCGCGCCCGCATCGCGCGCATGGCGCCGGGCAAGACGATGCGCGCGACCGAACTCGTGCACGAAGCATGGATGCGCGTGGTCCAAGGCGGCGATCCAGGCTGGGATGGTCGCACGCACTTCTTCGGCGCAGCAGCCAACGCGATGCGCAACATCCTCGTCGACCAAGCGCGGCGACGCGGCGCACTGAAGCGCGACGCAAAGCTCAAGGAGCCGCTGCCCGACGAACTGCCAGAGCTCGACCACGGGCTGCCGTATGCGGACTTGTTGACGGTGCACGACGCGTTGCACGACTTTGAGAAGGAGCACGCGCGCTGCGCGCAGGTCGTGTTGCTGCGCTTCTTTGGCGGACTGCAGATGCCGGAGATCGCGCAGATGCTCGACATCTCGCTGCCCACCGCCGAGCGCGATTGGCGCTTTGCGCGCGCGTGGCTGCAAGACCGCATCGGCGAGACGAAGGGCGTCGATGACTGACGGGACGCAGCCGAACCGCATCCGCGAACTGTTCGATCGCGCAGCTGACCTCGATCCGAAAGCACGCGAAGCGCTGCTTGCCTCGATCGACGACGCAGCGCTCGTTGCGCGCGTGCGAGCGCTGCTCGCGCAGGACTCCATAGAGACGCTGCCTGCGCTGCAGCGCAGCATGGCGACGCTGCCGCTGCCTCGGATCGACAAGTACGAACTGCTGCGCCCGCTCGGCGAAGGCGGCATGGGCGAAGTGTTCTTCGCGCGCCAGTTGGAGCCGGTGGAGCGACACGTCGCGATCAAGGTGCTGCGCGGCCACGACAGCACGCCGACCGCGATGGCGTGGTTTGAACGCGAACGCCAGACGCTCGCGCGGATGAACCATCCCGGCATCGCGCAGATCTACGACGGCGGCAGGACCGACGACGGGTCGCTCTACCTCGTGATGGAGTATGTGCGCGGCGAAGCGCTCACGGCTTGGTGCGAGAAGCGGAGCCTGCCGCTGCGCGCGCGCATCGCGTTGTTTGGCGAAGTGTGCGACGCCGTACAACACGCGCATCAGAAAGCCGTGATCCATCGCGACCTCAAGCCCGACAACGTGCTCGTGACCGAGCGCGAAGGGAAGCCGTGCGCAAAGGTGATCGACTTCGGCATCGCGCGCTCGCTGCGCAACGATGGCAAGGACGCTGCGATTGAAGAACGCCGTGCGCCTGGCACGTGGCGCTACATGAGCCCCGAGCAACGGAATCCCGACGCAAGCGGGCTCGACACGCGCAGCGACGTCTACTCGCTCGGCGTGATGCTGTACGAACTCATCGTCGGCTCCAATCCTCATGCGGGCGCGCCACAGGACGCGCAATCGGATCTGCAACCACGTGCGCCAAGCGCAGAGTTGCTTCGACTCGGCGACGCAAAGCTCGCAGAACGCGCCGCGGCGCTCGCGACGACTCCGCGCGAACTGCTTCGCGCGCTGCAGCCAGACCTCGATGCCGTGACGCAGCGAGCGATGTCGACGGACCGCGACGGCCGCTATGCATCGGCCGCCGAGTTGCGCGCCGACCTCGACCGGTTCCGTCGATATGAGCCCGTCGCCGCGGCGCCATCGACGTGGAGTTACCTCGCCTCGCGCTTCTTGGCTCGCCATCGCGCAATCACGATCGCATCCGCGCTGGCCGTTGCCTCGCTGATCGGCGCAGTTCTTGGCCTCGGCTACGGCGCGTTAGAGGCAAAAGAAGCCGAAGCGGCGCGCGCAAACGCGCAAGCCCGCGCAATGCGACAACTGACGCGGGCCGCGGCGCAGCTGGAGTTCCAAGACCTCGTGCTGTTCCACCTCGACGCGGGCGTGGACGACACGTCGCCGTCGTTGCGCAGCGTGCTCGACCTACTTGCGCCGACGATCTCGGCTCGGTTTGGGCTCAACGCGCTAGAAGAGTCCGGCGTTCGCACCTCCGTTGGTCACGCGTATCTCGCGGTCGGCGAGCCGCACAAGGCGTTGCCTCAACTCGAACGCGCGCTCGAACTCAGCGAGATGGACCTGGAGTCCGACGGCGCCGCGTCCATCGCGTTGCTCAACGACCTCGCGCGCGCCAGTCGGCTCGCAGGCGACGCGGATGCTGGGTCGAAGCGGCTCGCGCAGATGCTGCGCGTCGGCAGCCGCGACCTGCGCGCGAGCGAACCGCAACTCGCAGCGACGTTTGCTTCGTTGGCCTCGCTCGCCACCACCGCGGGTCGCGACGCCGAGTTCTTGCAGTCCTACGACCGTGCGCTCGCAGCCGTCGAAGCGATGCCGCGTTCTAGCGAGTCCGCGCGCCTCGTGCTGTCGCTCGCGGGCGCGACTGGATTGCTGATAGCGGACTCCAATCGAGCAACGGGCCCCGACTTGCTCGCGCGCATCGGCAGGTTCTTGCAGCGGCTGTATGCCGACGAAGTCGATTCGATGTTCCCGCTCGTGCGACTGGCGGAGCGATTGATGCGGCTCGGTTCGCACGGCGACGCAATGGCGCTCGCGCAGCAAGCGTTCGACGCGCTCGATCGCATCGAAGCCGATCGCCACTGGATGCGCATGCAGTGCGCGCGCGTGCGCGGCCTGTGCACGGCGCTCTCGGGCTCGGAGGCAGAGGGCGAAGACCTGCTCGTCGCGCTGCGCTTCGAACTGTGCGACCTGCCAGAGACCGCGAATGAACAGGCGCGCCTTGCGCGCAACGCGCTCGTCGAACTGTGCGCGCGGCTCTCGGAGTCGGGGCGGCTCGACGCGTTCCTCGACGCATCGCTCGCGCGCTGGCGCAGCGCCACCGACTCTGCGTCGCTCGACAAGCCGTGGTGGCCTGTCGCGATGGACGAAGTCCCAGCCGCGATTCGCGACGCGGCGACGCGGCGGCTGCAGCAGATCCCCGATGCCTCGCGCACCGCACGCGAGCGCGGCGCGATCGGCAGCGCGCTCCTTCGCGCAGGACAACATGAGGCGGCGCTGCGCGAGCTCGAGGCCGCGACGTCCGCGACAACTCCTGCACCCGAACTGCTCGCCGACCAGGCACTCGCAGCGCAGAAGAGCGGCCGCCTGGACGCTTTGGAGCGCGCCGTTACGGCGCTGCGCCAACTTGCAGAGAGCGCTCCCGACGACAAGCGCGCGCGGGTAGCACTGGAGATCGCGACGAGCCTTCTCGCTCGCTGAGGAAAAATCTGCGCCGACCGTGATGGGGCGCGACGCCGGAATGCGGATGTCCCTTTGCCGACAGTCGGCAGCCCTGGCGCACATCGCGCCGGGGCCGAGTTCTCCCCAGCAACAAGCGTCAAGGATTCCTCCCATGCGCATCTTCTCCGTCGCCGCAGTCTTGGCCCTCGCGGGCCTTCTCCCCGCACAGGCGTGCGGCTCCCTCGCCATCACCGGCGGCGCACCGGGCTCGCAGCTGTCCATCGCGCTGTCGGGCGCGCCCGCGAGCGGTTTCGCGGTGCTCGTCGTCGGTGAGCAGGCCGGCTCCACGTCGATCCAGTTGCCGATCGGCGGCAGCCTGATCCTCGGCGTGGCGGAGCCGTTCTTCCCGGTGCCGCTCGGCCAGACCGACATCGCGGGATCCGCATCGCTACAGCTCGCCATCCCTGCGAGCCTGCCGGGCCAACTGCAGCTCCAAGCTCAGGCCGTGGCGCTCGGGCTTCGCATGATGCCGCTATCGCTGCAGGCGTGCGCGTCCAACGTCGTGCCCGTGACGATCGGCTGATCAAACATCGTCGATTCGATCGCTCGCTTCGCGCTGCCAATCGCACGAAGCGAGCGGATCGACGAGGCGCAGCGCGGCAGCAGAAGCCGCGCGCGCCATTTCTAGATACGCGCTGCGAGGGACTTCGAACGCGCCCAGCGACGCGAGGTGCGAAGTGACGAACTGCACTTCGAACACCTCGATGCCCGCAGCGAACAGGCTGCGCACCATCGCGGTCAGCGCCACCTTCGACATATCCGTCGCGCGATGGAACATCGACTCGGCGCAGAACAGCCGACCAAACTGCACGCCGTAGACGCCGCCCACGAGCTCCTCCTCGCACCACACCTCGAGGCTGTGCGCGTTGCCGCGGCGATGCAGTTCGGAATAGGCATCCACCATCTCGGGCAGGATCCACTGCCCGTCTTCGCGCCGTTCGCTGCATTCGCGCATCACGCGCGCAAAGCACGCATTCCACGTCACGTTGAAGCCGCCGCGTCGAATCGTCTTTCGCAAGCTGCGGCTCACGTGGAAGCGATCGGGCGTCAGCAACGCGCGCGGATCGGGGCTCCACCACAACGGCATGTAGCCTTCGCCATACCAAGGGAAGATGCCGGAGCGATACGCCGCTTCTAGGCGAGCCGGCGACAACGACCCGCCGATCGCGACGAGCCCTTCCTTGTCGTAGCGCTGCGGATCCGGGAACGGATCGCTCTCGTCCATCAGGATGAAGGGGCGAGCCGGCCGCTTCCTCACCACTCAACGCTCCTTGAGCCGACGCAACGTCGTGTGCTGGTCCTCGCGATCGGCAAGTTCGCTCACTTCGATGTCGCCGTCCGCGCGCTTCGTGAAGTAGACGCGCAAGCCCAGCGACGCGCGCATGCTCCACGTGTCCTGCCCGCCGAGTTGCTTCACCTCGAGCCCCGGATACGCATGGCCTTCGGTGCAGAACAAGAACACCGCCTGCACTGCGCGCTCGACGCTCTTGCGCTCCTTGCCGATGAGCGACTTGTAGAACGACGGCAAGAAGTACGGCACGTAGCAGCGCTTGTCGGGCTCGGGCTCCGGCGGCGG
>JBEELK010000340.1:0-6585 GCA_041168165.1 Planctomycetota bacterium
GCGGCGAGAAGTCGTAGAGCTCCGCTGGCACCTTCATGCCAAGCGCTTCGTGCCGCCTCTCTTCGTTGTAGATGGTTTGAAAGCGCGAAAATGCAGCCTGCTGCGCGCCAATCGTCGCGCGTGGCGTCATCGCCGTCTCTGCCTTCAAGGTCTCATGAAAGCGCTCGTGCTTGCCATTTTGCTCGGGCTTGCCTGGCTCGATGCGCAGCGATCGAACGCCAAGGCGCAGCAGCCAGACGGATAAGCGCGAAAGCCCACCAATGCCGCCAGACGCGAAGGGGGTGCCATTGTCACTGAGGATCGCGCGCGGCAGCCCAAACTGCCAAAACGCTTCTTCCAGCCGCTGCTTCACGTCACCGGTCTTGGGCGACACCATCGCTCGGCACACCAGCGATGCACGGCTGTATGCATCGCTGATGGTCAACGGATCGCAGCGCGTGCCATCGCCCAAGCGAAACCAAGCCATGTAGTCCAGCAGCCAGACATCGTTCGGTCGTTGCGCATCGACATGCGGCGGCCCGCTCGGATGGCGATGCGTGCGGCGCTCTCGCGGCTGCACGAGTCCGGCTCGCTTGAGGATCTCGTCGATGATGCTGCGTGCGGGCCACGCTGCGCCTGGGTGGCCGCGCTCGAGCTTGGGGAGGATCTTCTTGCCGCCCCAAGTTGGGTAGGTCTTTCGAACGCACAAGATCGCTCGTTCGACCTCGGCGCTCGTTTGGTTTGGGTGGGTGTGCGGTGCGCGAGGCTGGTCGCGAAGGCCATCTGGTTCCACGTCTTTGACGCGATGGAGGATCTATGACACCGGTCTTGCGGCTGATCCCGCAGCAACTCCAAACACAGTGCGGCAGGCATCGACCATCGACAGGTCGCCTTGCTGCACCGCCGCGAAGAACGTGGATCCGCTCGCTCACAGGGTCGGTCTGGATCCAGGGCATCGACGAACTGGACCCGAGGCAGCCAGGGTGGTCACCTTCGAGTGTCACCCATGTGCCCGGGTCGGACCACACTCACCCCATCCGCAGCAGGTTCTTCGTCACCAGCCACATCATCGCCGGATACTCGTCGAGCCGTCGCCTGAGGTATTGGACCGCCAGGCCCCAGCTATTCGCGAACGGCACATAGAGGCGGCACCGAATGCCGCGCTTACGCAACTCGGACAGCAGTCGTTCGCGCGGGACGCCATACAGCATCTGCACTTCAAATCGGTCCGGCCCAACGCCACAGCGCGGCACCACCTCGTCCACGAACTTGCGCACAATGGACTCGTCGTGCGTCGCAAACTCGACGTAGTGCCCGCGCTTTAGCAAGCGCTCCGCATAGTCGAGCATGCGCTGCTTCATTGTCGGCTTGTCCGTGAGCGCGATCTCGGAAGGCTCGCGGTAAATGCCAATCACCAGCCGAACGCGCATGCCTAAAGGCAGCGCGTCGAGGTCCTTGTCGGTGCGATGAAGCCGCGTCTGCATCACGCAGCCGACGTGGCGATGGCCCTTCTGCCACAGCTTGTTGAGCGCGTCGATCGTGAAGTCCGTCCAGTGACGCCCTTCCATATCGATCGACACCTGGACTCCGCGCTTCCCTGCAGCCTCGACGATCGCAAGGATCGACTCGTAGGAGCCCTTCGCGTCGCCGCCCTCGTGCAGCGGGGTCGTGGTGTAGGACGACGGCTTCAGCGACAGCGTCGGGCGACCTTCTGGGCCAGCGCCCTGCCACGCGGCGACCGCATCCACCATGCGCAGGTAGGTGCGCAGGTTCTCATCGGCCTGGCTCTGCTGGCGGATGTCCTCCGCGAGCAGATCGAGCGTCGCCATCAGCGAACGCTTCTTCCAGAGGTCGTCGACGGCCGCCATCGCAAGGTCGAGCGAGTCGCCAGCGACGTAGGGTCGGGCGAAGAGCCGCACGAAGAACGGCGGGATCAGTCGGATCAGCGGGTTCACGGGAGGCGGGGATCATGGCGACGGCCCGCAGGGAAAGCCAACGCACCGAGCCCTCATGCCGCGGCGGCAAAACGCCGATGACATGGGCCAAGGCAGGGCAGGCAAGCATGCGGATCGTCTACGTTTTTGAGCGCACCGACCAACTCTGGGGCGGCGTCAAGGTCGCACTAACCGACGCCAACTGGCTCGCTGCGCGCGGCCACGACGTCACCGTGGTCAGTCGATCGGTGCCGCCGTCTTGGATGCAGATCCGCTGCGCATTCGTGCAGCAGGCGACGCTCGATGCCGCCGCCATGCCCGAGGCCGATGTCTACGTCGGCACGTTCTGGACCACCGTGCCCTCCGCGCGCGATGCAGCGGCGCAGCGTGGCGCTGCCTGCGTGCACTACTGCCAAGGCTACGAAGGCGACAACCCGGAGTTCGCGGCGCACCGGCAGCGCATCGAGGCGGTCTACCGACTGCCCTCCGTGCGGCACGTCACGATTGCGCCGCACCTGACGCAGTTGCTGCGCGAGCGCTTTGGTCGCGAGGCCGATGAAGTGGTCTACGTCGTCGACCACGAGACCTTCCACCCGCACCTGCCGCGCGTCCGCGACGCCGCTGCGCCGCTGCGCGTGGGCCTCGTCGGTCCCTACGAAGTGCCGTGGAAGGACATCAAGACCGGGCTCGAGGCCTGCAAGCTCGCGGCCCGAGCGGGCCAGCCGATCCAACTCGTGCGCGTCACCAACACCGCGCCCCATCGCGACGAGCAGGACCTGCCGTTCGATGTCGAATGGCACACGCGCGTGCGGCCGGCGGACATGGGCGCGATCTACCGATCGATGGACGTGTTCCTCGGAACGTCGAGCGGCGCAGAAGAAGGCTTCTTCTTGCCCGCCGTCGAAGCGATGGCGAGCGGCGTGCCGTGCGTGCTGACCGACATCCCGTGCTTCCGCTCGCATGGCGACGGCGAATACGCGCTGTTCGTGCCGGCGCGCGATGCTGCGGCAATGGCCGAGGCGCTGATCGTCGCGGCGCGCGTCCCGGATGTCGCTGCAGCGCTTCGCGAGAACGGCATCGCAGCTGCACAGCGCTACACGCAAGACGCGCATGGCACAGCGATCGAATCGGCATTGCTGCGCGCGGCTCAATCCGTGGGTCGCTGCGCCGCGACAACGACCGAACTCGACGCCGCGTCGCAGCGGCTCGTGCATGAACTCGAACTCGCCGCCGCCGATGCCTCGATGCACGGCGACGAGGCCGCGGCCTCGCGCTTCTTGTCTGCGGCGCTCTGCCTCAACGGCGATGACGCGGAGTTGCACAACCGCATCGGCGTGTCGCTCTACGGCCTCGGCGACGCGGAGTTCGCGCGCGCGTGCTTCCAGCGCGCCTTGCGGCTCGATCCGACCAACGCGGACGCGACGGACAACCTGATCCAGATCGGCAACGCCTGACCGCCAAGCCACTCCATGCGCATCCTCTGCAACCTTCCGCTCGAGTGCTTCGACGACCGCAAGAACCTCCGCGGCGTCGAGCTGTGCACGTTCGGGCCTGCCGATCGCATGCTCGTCGACGGCGTGCATTTCCCGTTCGACGTCGCGTTTGATCCATCGCGCCAGTCGATCGAGCAACTGCTCGCGTCGCTGCCGAACGGCTTCCAGCCAGACCTCGTGTTGATGTGGTGGCCGGACCAAGAGCCGCTGCCTGCCAACTTCGAGAACTGCCCCGTGCCGACGGTGGGCATCGTCTCGGACTACAACTTGTCGCTTCCGACCACGACGCGACTGCAACCGTTCTTTGACGTGTTGCTGTGCGATCGCGCGGGCGTCGACCTGTTTGCGCAGATGGGCTACCCCGACGTGCGCCACTTCTGCCAATACACGTGGAAGCGTCCATTCCACGATCGCTCGCCTGACACGGTGCGCGACCTCGACATCGCATTCGCGGGCAATCTCAATCCCGCGGTGCAGCGCGAACGCGCGCCGTGGATCGCGCGGCTGTGCAACCTGGAGTCGCGCGGCGCGAAGGTGGCGGTGCATCAAGGCGTGAAGGGCTCGGCCTACGGCGACTTGCTCGCGCGCGCGCGCATCGGCTTCAACCGATCGATCCGCGGCGAGATGAACCTGCGCGCGTTCGAAGTGCCCGCATGCGGCGCGTTGCTGATGATGGAACGCGACAACCTTGAAGTGCGCGACTTCTTCGTCGATGGCGAAGAGTGCGTGCTCTATGGCGAAGACGACTTCGAAGCGATCACGCTGGAGTTGCTGCGCGACGAACCGCGCCGCGCGCGCATCGCGAAGGCAGGTCATCGACGCGCGCAAGAACACACGCTCGGCAATCGCATGCCCGCGCTGCTGTCGCTGCTCGCACAGAAGGGACCGGGGCGCGCGCGCACTGGCGCCGCCGCAGCCAAGCTCGGCCGCGCCGAGGCGATGCTGACGACGTGGGCGCACGGCGACGCGACGCTCGCCGCGGCGATGGATGCCGTTCGCGCGGCGTCAGACGACGCGCGCGCGCTCAATGTGCTCGCAGTCGCAACGCTGCGATGGAAGGGCGTCGCCGCCGCGCGCGACGCTGTCTCGTTGCTGCATCGCGCATGCTCTGCCGACGCGAGCTTCGCGCCCGCGGCGTGGAACCTCGCGCACGTTCTGCATGGCAGCGACCGCCAGGATCTCTACCTCAAGGCCGCCGAAGAGGCGCAGCGCCGCGCGACGCACGCGCGCGATTGCTCTCAGATCAGCGGGCCGCTGCTGCCGCTCGGCTACTCGGCGCAATCCATCGACTGGTCGCGCGCGCTGCAGAACGCATGGCGCACGGCCAAGCCGTCAGCGACCGCCCACCTGCTGCAACCGCAGCGGACGGAGTTACGGCCGCCATCGCCAGCGCTCGCCTGATACGCCCGCGACTCGCAGCGCCCGCCTCGGCCGACTGCGCGCTTGCGCCCAACCGGGCCCTCGCCACGATGCGCGCTCCTCACGGAGCACTCCATGCAGAAGCACACGTGGTCGTTTTATCGGGCTGGCGGCGTCGACCAAGTCCAGTTGCAACGCGGCGCCGACATCCTTCGGCTCGATGAGCTCGACCTGAAGCTGTGGGTCGCGCTCAGTTGCCCGGTCAAAGGACTCGAGATCGACGAGCGCACGCTGCAACTGCTCGACAGCGACAACGACGCGCACGTGCGCCCGCCGGAGATTCTCGCGGCGGTGAAGTGGCTGCGCGAAGTGCTCGTCAACGCGGATGGGCTCGCGAACGGAGAAGACGGCGTCGAACTCGCGAACCTGCGCAAGGACACCGACGAGGGCAAAGCGCTGTTCGCGTCGGCGCAGCACATCCTCAAGAGCCTCGGCAGGAAAGGCGGCGTGATCACGGTCGCGGACGCGGAGAAGACGTCGGACGTATTCTCCAACGCGCAGAAGAATGGCGATGGCATCGTGCCGCCGGAGATGCTCGACGATGCGGACCTTCGTCGCGCGGCGGAGGACCTCGTGAAGTGCACGGGCGGCGCGCTCGATCGCAGCGGCAAGCCCGGCTTCGACCAAAAGCAGATCGAGACGTTCTTCGCCGCGTGCGCAGACTTCGACGCGTGGCGCTCGCTCGCCGAAACGGACCCGAAGACCGTGATGCCGTTTGGCGACGCGACCGAATCGGCATACGCGGCATTCGCCGCCGTGCGCGCGAAGATCGACGACTACTTTGGACGGTGCCGACTCGCTGCGTTTGATGCGCGCGCGTTGACTGCGGTCAATCGCGAGCAAGAGGCCTACATGGCCGCCGCCGCGAAGGACCTCACGATCACCGCGAGCGAGATTGCGCACTTCCCGCTAGCGCGCATCGAGCCCGGCATGCCAATGCCGCTGTCAAAGAACGTGAACCCTGCGTGGGCCGACGCGCTCGCTGCGTTCTCGTCCGCGTGCTGCGCAGACAAGGACGCGATCGACGACGCGCAATGGGCTGCGTTGTGCAAGCAACTCGATGCGCACGCTGCGTGGATGGCGAAGAAGGCTGGCGCAATCGTCGAGCCGCTCGGCGTCGAGCGCGTTCGCGAACTGCTGCGCGGCAATGCGCGCGCTGCGCTAGAGGCCGCGGTCGCGGACGATCTCGCGGTCGCCCCCGACGTGGACGCGATGGCGCGCGTCGAGAAGCTCGCGCGATTGCACCGCGACTTCGCGACGCTGCTCAACAACTACGTCAGCTTCTCCGACTTCTATTCGCGCAAGGGCGCCATCTTCCAAGCGGGCACGCTGTTCCTCGACGGCCGCGAACTCGACCTCTGCTTCGCTGTCCACGACGCAGGCAAGCACGCGACGCTCGCCGCGATGGCGAAGAGCTACCTCGCGTATGTCGATTGCACGCGGCCCGGAACGCCCAAGATGCAGATCGCTTGCGCGTTCACGGCGGGCGAGAGCGACAACCTGTTCGTCGGCCGCAACGGCATCTTCTACGACCGCAAGGGCCGCGACTGGAACGCGACGATCGTCAAGATCGTCGACAACCCGATCAGCATTCGTCAGGCCTTCTGGTCGCCCTACAAGAAGCTCGTGCGCTGGATCGAAGAGACGGTCGCGAAGCGCGCAGCAGAGGCAGACACGCAAGCAACCGCGAAGCTGCAGACCGTCGCAAGCAAGGCTGGCGAAGCCGCGGCGACCGGCAAGGCGCCGGCCGACGCAGCGCC
>JBEELK010000341.1:0-4606 GCA_041168165.1 Planctomycetota bacterium
CATCGGTCCCGGCTGTCCCATCTGTCCCTGCTGTCCCAACGACGTACGGGCTCCCACCTTGTGGCCCGTGAAGTGTCTGTCCCACTGGGACACGCCTAGCCCGGATCATGCATCAGACGCACGCGCAAGCCGCCTGATCTGACCGGCGTGCGTCGTCGTTCGGTCCGACCGGACCGTTTTGTGACTACTCGCTGTGCAACGCGTTCGGGGTTGATCTGCCTCGCTCGGCGGCTCATTGGGGCATCCGGCCCCGTGCGTCATCCCGACGGCGACAGGCCGAGGGCGAGCTGGCGGAACAAGGTTTTCTCGACGCAACTCGTCGGCAGATGCACGCGGATGCGGGTGGCATATTCGACGACGCGGGCAGCGATCTTCAACAGGTACAGTCGGAGCGTGTTGAACTCGGCCTTCGCCAGTGCATGGCCTTCCGGGATCGCCGCACGCACGGTGTGCATCAGCCAGAACGCTGCCGTATGTAACATCAGGCGGACTTGATTGGCGGTCGCCGAATGACACGACGTGCGGTCGGACGCGAGCTGCGCTTTGTGTAATTTGATCAGGTTCTCGGCTTGGCCCCGCTGGCAGTAGACGCCCTCGTAGAGACGTTCCGGATCGCCTTCGAGTGAGGTCACGACGTAGCGCACGTCGATCTCCTGACGCATCCCGTTCGGATCGGCGGGCGTCGGATCTGGATGCATCGAGGCTTCGATGCGCGCGATCACGCGGCGCGGTGCCGACCAGCTTCCGGCTTGGTATTCGAGGGCCTTGTAGCAACGCGATTTCGGCGCATCCGACAGCGCATGCCAGAAGCGCAGATGGTCGGCCGCCTCGGCCACTTGTGCCTCCAGGACGCTGTTGCCGGCGAAGCCGAAGATATAGCCGACGCCGTTCTGATCGCACCAATCCATCGCTTCGGCGCGGCCATAATGACTGTCACCGCGCCACACGATATTCGCTCGTTTCCACGTCTTCAGGATGCGCTTCGTCAGGTGCTTGATGACGGTGCGCACTTCGCGACCGTTCGGCGTCTTCGCGGGGCGCAGGATCGTCGCCACCGGCAAGCCCGTACCGGCGTGATAGACGTGCATCGACGCGAACCCACGTTCGTCGTAATGCGCATTCCAGAAAATCATTTGCTGCCCCCCGTGCGCAGCATTGAAGGTGTCGTCGATGTCGAAGATATCGCGGTAGGCCGGCGTCACGTGCGCCGAGAACTGATCGACCAGAGCCTTGGCAATACGCGCCGCATCTGTCTTCGTCGGCGCATTCTCGAAGCGGCTGATGGTCGACTGCGAGGCAAGCGGGGCGCCAGTCTCCGGGCAGCGGCCGACGGCCATCTTCAGCGCCGGATCATTGCGCAGCCAGTCGAGATCGTTGCCGTCCTTGTAACCGCAGGCGATGGCCAGAACGCGCGCGCTGACGAGTTCGAACATGGCGTGGCGCACGCGCGTCGGGTCGCGGCGATCCCGCATGGCATCGGCCAGCCGCGCGCACACGCCGATCTTCTTCTCGGCGCCGCGCAGCAGCAACAGCCCCGCATCGGACGACTGGTTGCCGCCGTCGAAATCGATTGTGAGTTTCTTACGCGCCACGGCTGGCAGATCGAAGGGAAGCGGCGTAGCGTTCGACATGGCTGTGGCGCTCGGTGGCTGAACGCAGCACGTCGTCTACACACCGAATTGCTACGCGATTTCCGCGCCTTGCGCCACAGCCAGACGCGTTTTGCTCAAGTCTGATGCATGATCCGGGCTCACTCGGCAGGTGAAGACATGCGGCGCTTCGAGATCATCCAGTCCGAGACGGACATCGTCACGTCGCACTCGGGGCTCGCGCTGATCGGCCAGGCGCTGCGGCACACCCACCTCGCCCGCGATCTGGCCGAGATCCCGCTGCGCCACGGCATCGCGCATGCCGATTGCGTGGTCGGCTACGTCGGCCTGCTGGCGACGGGCAAGAGCGACTTCGATGCCGTCGAGAACCGCCGCGAGGATGCGTTCTTCAAGGCAGCCCTCGGGCTCGGCACCGTACCGTCCGCTCCGAGCCTGCGGCAGCGCTTCGACGAGCACGCCAGCGTCATGATTCCGATCGTCGACAAGGCCGCGATCGATTTCCTCGCTCGCGTAGGCGCCGCGGTGACGCCCGTCGTCGTGCGCGAGGGCCGGGGCTTGGCGCCGCGCAAACGTCGGTACACGCCCCTCGATATCGACGTCACCCCGTTCGACAACTCGCGCACCAAGAAGGAGGGCGTGAGCTGGACCTACAAGGGCTTCGACGGCTACGCGCCGGTCGCAGCCTACCTCGGCGAGGAGGGCTGGTGCCTGGGTCTCGAACTCAGGCCCGGCAGCCAGCACAGTCAGGCCGAGATCGGCCATTTCCTCGAGCGCGTGCTGCCGCGCGCCAAACGCCTCAGCCGCCATCCGCTGCTCGCCCGCCTCGATGCCGGCAACGATGCCGCCGAGACGCGCGCGATATTCAACGACAGTGGCGACGATTTCATTCTCAAATGGAACCCGCGCAAGCAGGATCTCGTCGGCTGGTTGAAACTGGCGGAGACGGCGGCGGCCTGGACTAGTCCGCGCGAAGGCAAGCGCGTCGGCATTTTCTCGCAGACGGTCGAGGAAACATTGTAAGCGCCTCATGAACGACTTCTGACGCCGAGCCCCGAACTTGGGCAGACTGCGCCGTTGCAGCAATGAGCAACGGAGCGGTAAATGGGCAGCGGTGCAGGCAAGAGGCCATCGGCGGTGGCGCCGCCGACGTATGGCGACCTCACGATCTATGTGGCGCAAGACCCGGTGGATTTCCGGCTAGGCATCAACGGTCTCTCGACGATGGTCGAGGCGACGCTGCGGTTCGATCCGTTCAGTCGCAATCTGTTTTGCTTCACGAACAAGCGGCGCAACCAGATCAAGGTGCTGTATTGGCAGCGCAGCGGTTTCTGCCTGTGGCTGAAGCGGCTGGAGGAAGAGAAGTTCAAGTGGCCGGTGCACCTGTCGCCGATCAGGAGCGAGACTGATTTGGAGCGCGCCTCCGGCACGACACGGCCGCCGGTCGTTACCCTCTCGGAAGACCAGTTTTTGTGGCTGCTCGAAGGTCTCGACCTGAAGCAATTGAAGCCGCATCGCGCGCTCGAATACCGCAGCGTATTGTGAAGATCTCCGACGCGTGACGCGCGCGACACGCGCAAATCAGATAACACTGCGGCGTGGGCACATCCGACACATCACTGGCGCCAGAGCGCGACGAGATCGCGGCGCTGAAAGCGCTGATCGCGGAGCGCGATACCACTGTCACTTCGCAGCGCGCGACGATCGCGATCCTCGAAGAACAGCTGCGGCTCGCGACGCACAAGCAGTTTGCGCCGTCGTCCGAGAAACTCGCGGCACTCGGTCATCCAGATCTGTTTTTCAACGAGGCCGAAGCGCTCGGCACGAAGCCCGCGACCGAAGCGCAAGCCGCCGAGATCGTCGTGCCCGAGCACACGCGCGAACGCGGCAAGAGGAAGCCGATCGATCCCGTGCTGCCGCGCACGCGCATCGAGCACGACATTCCCGACGCTGAGAAGACGTGCGCCTGCGGCTGCCGGAAGACGCGCATCGGTGAAGTCACGAGCGAACAACTCGACATCGAGCCGGCGAAGGCATGCGTGCTGCAGCACGTGCGCTTCAAATACGCCTGTCGCACCTGTGAGGGCACGAGCAGCGACGGACCCGCGGTCGTCACGGCGCCGCTGCCCGCGCAACCGCTGCCGAAGAGCAACTGCTCGCCCGGCCTCGCCGCCTTCGTCACCGTGTCAAAATACGCCGATGGCCTGCCCCTGTATCGGCTTGAAGGCATTCTCGCGCGATACAAGATCAGCGTCTCGCGCACGGCGATGGCATGCTGGATGATCAAGCTCGGCTGCCTCGTGCAGCCGCTGATCGATCTCTTCAACACGCAGCAGCTCGCCTACGACGTGCTGCAGATGGACGAGACGACAGTGCAGGTCCTGAAAGAGGACGGCCGCGCGGCGAAGGACAAGTCCTTCATGTGGGTGCGTCGTGGTGGCGCGCCGGGACAGCCGACCATTCTGTTCGACTACGCTGCGACGCGCGCGGGCAGCGTGCCGTTGGAGCTTCTCGACGGTTACCAGGGCTTTCTGCAATCCGACGACTACGCAGGTTACAACGCGGCCGCCAAGCGCGACGGCGTCAAGCACGTCGGTTGCCTCGATCATGCGCGCCGCAGGTTCGTCGACGCGGTGAAGGCGCAGCATGCGATCGCAGGCCACGAGCGCGGCCTCGCGCCGCAAGCGCTGTCGATCATCCGCAAGCTCTACGCAATTGAAAAACTCGCGCGCGACGGCAAGATGTCCGCGGAACAGCGGCACAAGTTGCGACAACAAAAAGCGAAGCCGATCTGGGACGAGTTGCGCGCCTGGCTCGACAAGAACCTCGGCGCGGTGCCGCCGCAATCGCTGACCGGCAAGGCGATCAACTATCTCGCAGCCGACTGGCCGCGGTTGATCCGCTATCTCGGCGACGGCCGCGTCGAGATCTCGAACGTGCTGTGCGAGAACGCGATCCGCCCGTTCGTCATCGGTCGAAAGAACTGGCTCTTCTCCGAC
>JBEELK010000342.1:0-13166 GCA_041168165.1 Planctomycetota bacterium
CGCGGCGCGGGCAAGTCGACGTTGGGCCGACTGGTCGCGGAGAGCCTTGGGCTGCCATTCTTCGACGCCGACGAAGCGCTCGCACTCGCCGTCGGCATGGGCGCGTCCGACTACTTGCGCAGCAACGGCGAGCCCGAGTTCCGTCGCGTCGAAGAGCGGGTCAGCTCCGAATTGCTGCGCCGCGATGGGGTCGTCGTGGCGCTCGGCGGCGGGGCCCTGTTGTCCGATGCCTTGCGAACGCTTGTGGCAGAGCCGCGCGTGCTCTGCGTGTTCGTCCATGCGCCGGTGGCAACGCTGTGCGATCGCATTCGCGGCAGCGATCGGCCGGCGCTCACGTCGTTGCCGCTCGAACGCGAGATCGAGGTCGTGCTCGCGGCGCGGCGGCCTGCTTACGAAGCTGCAGCTTCGATCTCGATCGATACGTCGATCGGGGCTGTCGACGAACTCGCGCGCACGATCGTCGACTTTGCGCGCGGCAAGTTTGACGTCGAGGCCACGGAACGCCGATAGACGCGCTCCGGCGGCGCCGCGCGCCGGGAGCAAAACAGCGGCAACAACCGTCCTGTGCGCCGCTATCATCCGCCCGCTGCGGTCGCGGGTGCGCGGCAGGCGGTTTTGGTTCGGCGCGCAGCTGTTCGTGGACTTCGCATGATGCAACTTGGCCCCTTCGTCTCGACTTGGCTTGCCAGCATTGCGTCTTGGCGCATGGGCACAGCCTGCATTGCGTTCGGCGCGTTGTCCGCCGCTCTGCATGCGCAAGACAAGGAGTTGCCTCCGAGCCCCGCTGCGGAAGTTCGCCGCCAGCAGAACGGCGACGCAGGCGCGGTGGTGGAGCGACTCAAGGCAGAGATTGCGCAAGCTGGCGCCGAAGGCTCGCGGTTGCGGCTCGCCGCGATCGAGCACGCCTTGTCGCTGTCCGACCTGCGCGCGCATGCGTTGTTGACGGCGCGGATCGCCGATGCGGACGATCCCGATGGTGTGCGGAAGGAGACGTTGGAGGCGCTCGTCCGCAGGCTGCGCAACCCGATCGATCCGGTGTTTGGCGAGACCGCTCCGCGCGAGCCGCGCTTGCGCCTCGTGCGCGCCTACGCCGAGGCGCTCGCGATCTTCTGGTTCGATGAAGCGACGATCGAAGGCGTGCCGACTGGGCCGCTTGGCGCGCTGGCTCGCGAAGCGCTCGTGTTGATGCCGTCGCGCGCGCTGATCGAGGCTCAGCGACAAATCCTGTCCACGGACGAGTCGCCGATCGCGTTGCGGCTCGCGACGCTGCGCGCAGCGGGCGATGCGCAGGATCTGCAGTTCGGCGGCTTGCTCGCGGACTTCCTCGGTTCCGAGGATCCCGCGATTCAGAAGTCGGCGCGCACCGCGCTGCGCTACCTGACGTTCCACGACGCGACGTTCGAGACGCGCGAACAATACGAAAGCTGGGCTCGGCAGAACGGCCTGCGCACTTACGTCGACCTCGCCGAAGACGCGGCACGTCGGGTCGCGCGGCGTGAGCGCGAGCACCTGGAGCAGATCGAGGAGATCCAGCGGGCCGCCGCCGCTCGGGTGGTGCGCGCGTTGACCGAGAAGCGAAAGGGCATCGCGTGGGCCGAGGTCCAAGAGCAGACGATGGTCGAGGATCCGACGACGATCGCCGCGTGCCTCGAACAGTTGCAGCAGACCCTGGCAGACGCTGCCGCATCCGATGAAGGCGCTGGTCGATTGCCGTTTGCGCGCGCGCTGCTGCTGCGCTACCGCGCAAACGCGACCGCCGACAAGGACCTGCGTCCGCTGCTGCTCGAAGTGACTGCTGCAGTCGTGCGATCCTCGGACCAAGAACTGTCCGCGGAGATCGCTTCGGAGTTGCTGCAGCAACTGGCGTCGTCGGAGCCTGCTCTGCAGTCGGCAGCGATGCGTTCGCTGCGTCGATTCCAATCGCCGGAAGCGCGCGCTGCGATCGTCGCGGTGGCGACGCAAGCGCTCGATCGCAGTCCCGACGATGCGGTATTCGTGCAAGCGCTGCAGACGTTGGCCGCCACCGGGGAGTCCCAGTGGAAGTCGCCCGCAGATGGCGGCATCGGCCGCGCAGAGTGGTTTGCGCTGATTCGCCGTGTCTGCAGCGGGGCATTCCCGCGCGAACGTCGGAATGAGGCGCTCGCGATGGCGCTGCTCGTCGATCGCGACGGCAAGCGTTCGCCGGAGTCGTTCGAGTTGTTGCTCGAGATCGCGAAGGATCCGGCGCGCGAGCCAGACTATCGCAACGCGTGCTTGATCCACCTGCAGGCATGGCGAGACGAGGCTGCGCGTGCCGACACGCTCGTGCAATCGCTGGCATCCCTGCTCGGCGACGCAGAGCGAGACGTTCGCGTGTTCGCCGCCGACGCGCTCGTGCGGTTGCCCGACGGGACCCAGGAGCAGAAGAAGGCGTGGATCCGCACGATCGTCAGCACGCTGCGCGATCGACTCGAAGTGGAGACCAACCCCGCCGCGCTGCGATCCATGCTGGCCTGTCTCGTGGCTTGCAGTCGCGATCCCGGAGAGCCGGGCGCGGCGATCGGTGCGCTCAACGTCGCGCTCGATGCGGTTGGTCTGCGTGCGCCCGAGGAGCAACAAGCCAAGGCCGTGGCGCTGCTGCAAACGCTGACCGAACTCGCCGCCGATCCTGCAGCCAATCAGGGCCAGTGGATCGGCGCCTGCGAGATGCTCGTTCGCCACGAACGTCGCCGCATGCTGCGCCACGTGCTGGTGAGCCACAACGCGGTGCAACTGTCCAAGGATGTGCGCAGCACCGACACGAGCCTCTCGTCGCGCGCGCGCTCGGCGATGCGCTACCTGCTGCTCGCCGCGTTGCAGAAGCCCGAGAACGATCCGTGGGACTCGACCGAGGAGCTTCGCCGCGAGGCGATGGATGTGCGGATCGCATTCGACGCGCTGCCGCCGTCGGCGTCGTTGCCGGAGTCGATCGAATCCCCTGCATTCCGTTTGATGCGCGTGCAGGCGCTGCTCGCGACGAGCGGCTATGCGGAAGCCATCGTGCTGTGTCGCGCTTGGCTGGAGGAGCACGATCCCAAGGACTGGGAGCCGCTCAGCCCATTCCAGCAGGAGACCGTGCGCTATGCGCTCGCGGATGCGTTTGCGCGTAGCGGCAAGCTGAATGAGGCCGTGCAGGCGCTCCTGAAGGCCCCGCAGGGGCCCGTGCCGGATCCACGCCTCGTCGGTGTCTCGGAGCGCATCGGACGCGCTTACCTCGCCTCGGATGCCGGGCGCGCGGTGGAGTGGCTGACGGTTTCTGTGCGAGGCACGAAGGAAGAGGACCCGCAGCTTCGCGCGCGTCTCGTTGCGCTGTGGGAAGCGCGGATCGCGCAGAGCCCACAGGATCGCGCGGCGGTGTTGGCGGAGATCGAACGGCGCAACGGGTTGTTCGAATCCGCAGACTGCCCCGAGGAGCTCAAGCTCGCCGTGCAACGCTTGCGGTCGCCGAAGGGCAACTGAGCGTTGTGTCGCGTGGGGCTCGCAGCGATTGTCATGCGCGCCGAACTTCACGCTTGCTTGTCCGAGGAAGGTCGCTACCTTCTTCGCCTCACCCAACGCGGGGTGGAGCAGTCCGGTAGCTCGTCGGGCTCATAACCCGAAGGTCGTAGGTTCAAATCCTGCCCCCGCTACCAGTTGCCAGGGCGGTCCGGCTTGCCGGTCCGCCCTGGTTCGTTTCTGTGGATCGCCTCTCGAGACCGCGTCAGCCGGCGCACTGCTGGCCCGAAAGACTGGTGTGCCCATCTGCGTTGGCCGTGGATGGCAGGTGCTGATCCCAACCGCACGACCCTGATACGCATCGACCGGGGCGTGTCCCTGTTCTTTGTAGCTCTCGGTTCCGTTGCAGCAGCCGCTTGGATGTCCACCCAGGCCTTTGTCGCGGGCCTGCCGCCAGAAGATGCGGGCTTCGGCAAGGACGCATTCGCGCTGAAGATGGTCGCGGTGCCGTTGTCGTTGATTGCGTTTGGCATCGCGTGGCCGCTGTTGCACTTCGGCCTGCGTCATGCAGACCTGCGCAAGTCGTTGCCGCTCACGGTCGGCGCTGCACTCCTGGTCACGCCGTCGGTTGCCTACGCGCACCCGGTGTTGGCACCGCTCGCCGGGTTGCTCGCTGGCGGCTGTGCGGTGCTCGCGAGTCGCCGGTGGTTTCCGCTCGCGCATTCGCATCGACCCGTCGAGACCGCGTAGGCGTGCGCGAGAAGCGCGGGCGTGGCATCGTGCGCGGATGCCATTCGGCCGACCTCAGCGGATCCCGCTCGCAGCACTGCTCGCGCTCCTTCCCTCCTGCGCCACTGCGCCGCTTGGCGAAGCGCCGCACTTCTCGTCGCAGACCGTCAGCATCACCGAGAAGGGCTTGCTGCCTGGCGCGGAGTTGCGCATCGCGGACTTCGGCACTGTCGTGTTCCGCAATGCGCGCACTCGCGGCGATGTCGCGGTTGAGATCGCGCGGCCGTTCCCGCCGAGCGCGCAGTGCTCGACGACGCTGCGGTTTGCGGCTCGTGGCGAGGCGTCGGCTTCGTTGCCGATCGCGCCGCGTGAAGTCGCTTCGATCTGCTTTCATCAAAGCGGCAGGTTCCCGTTCACAGTGACGAGCGACGACGGCGCATGGAATGGCGTCGTGGTGGTGGGAGGCGCGCAGTGACTCGATCGCTCCTTGCGTTGCTTTCGCTGCTGGCGTCGTGCGCAAGCGTGTCGCACACGCTGGATCCGCGCGTGGCGGCGCCGCATTCGATCGCGGTGCTGCCGGTGGAAGGAACGGCTTCGCTCGCGGAGCGCGAACTGGCGCGTGGGCTCCTCGTCGCCCGACTGCGCGAGCATGGGTTCTCGGTCGTCGAGTCCCAGCACGTCGATCGGGTCCTGTCCGAGACCGGTCGGATGACGGATCCCGACGCGTTTCGCGTCGACTTGGAGGCCATTCCAGCAATTGCCACCCGCATCGGCGTCGACGCGATCCTGCACATCGGTTCCTTCGACGAGACGAACTGGAATGCGATCGCCCTGCGTCGCCACGCGATCTCTGCATCGCTGCAGATCGTGACCAAGGACAAGTCCGTGTGGTGGAAGGCCAGTCACTCGGTGGGCGAGTTCGGTGGCTTCGCACTGAAGAGCGGCCAGGTCATCACGGAGCTGCTGGCGCAGGGCGCGCACGGAACGAGCGCCGCGTCGCTGGGCAAGATCGACACGCTCGTCGAGGACGTTGCCGCGGCGCTGCCGAGTGACGCGGACCGCGCGGAGCATGCGGAGCGTCTTGCTGCGCCGATGGCGCGCGAAGGGAAGCTCGCGTCGGCCGGTGGCGCTCCAGGACGTTTGCGCACGAAGATCGAGGCTCGCTGCGACGAAGGGCTGCTGCTCGTTGTGGACGTCGGGCCGCTGCAGGGCGTGCCGATGTCAGGAGCCAGCGGCTACTACCAGGCGACCGTCGAGTTGCCCGAGGCTCCGAGCCGCGTGGTGATCCGTTCGCGCAACGGACTCGGCGCCGAGTCCTCGTCCACGATCGGAGGGCAGCAATGAGGGCTTCGCTCCTAGTCCGCGCCTCGGCGCTGTTCGCTGCCTTCGCGTTGGCCGCATGCACCGGCGCCAAGGTCGCGCGCGTCGAGGATCCGCGGTTGCCGCAGTTGCGCGCGATGGGCTTCCGCGTCGCGGTCGTGCCGTTCCGCGCGTCCGCGCCCGGGGATGGGTTCCTGACCAAGTCGCTGGGCGCAGTAGGCGAGGTCCTCGCGTTGGAAGGTGGATCGAATCTGCCCGAGCGCGATGCCGTGTCCGCGTGGATGCGACGCGATGTCGTCGCGTGGCTGCGGCAGAGCGAGTTCGACGTCGTCGAGCCGTGGGCGAGCGACACGTTGCTGGCGCACGCCGGATTCGATGCAGCGACGATGGGCGACCCGTCGCGCGCCGCGGACATCGCGCGTGCTCTGCAGATCGACGGCGTCGTGTTCGGCGACGTCACGCGTTGGAACCGCTCCTACTACGTGGTGCAGTCGACTGCGGAAGTCGGATTGTCGCTGCGGCTGCTGGATCGCAGCGGCGCGCAGCTGTTCTCGACGGAACGCACCGAGACGATCGGCAGCGGCGTGAGCGGCGGTCCGACGGGCTACAGCTCTGCGTTGAGCGCCCCGGTCCAAGGCCTGTCGGGCAACATCCTCGCCGATCTCACGCGCTCGGTCGCGCGGAACGCAGCGATGGATCTCGGCGGCACTTCCGAAGAGGCCGCGCGTTCGCATCTCGCCCCGCAGTTGTCCGTCGTCTCGCTCGTGCGTTCGAAGGACGGGCCCGTCGGCAGTGGCGAAGTCGTCGAAGTGGTCGCGGTCGGCACGCCGGATTGCGAAGTCCGGTTCGACATCGGTCGCCTGCGCGTCGGCGTGCCGATGCTGCAGACTTCGTTGGCTCCCGATGCGCGCGGCGATCGCGCCGTCTACGAGGGTCGCTACGTCGTGCAGGACGCGGACCCGCGAGCCGACTTCCCGTTGTTCGTCACGATCGCGCGCCGTGGCGGCCACGCGCAGAAGAGCCGCTATCGCTGGGACGGCGCGCTTCGCATCGAAGGCGCGCTGTTCCCGTTCTGATGCGAACTGCGGCGCGTGCCGCCGCAGTCCTGCCATCGCACGCGCAGCTCAGTTCGGCAGCGTGGGCGGCGTGAACTTCGTCTCGCTCGTCAGCGCCGTGAGGAACGCGGCGATCGCCTTGATCTCGCCGTCGCTGAGCTTGCGGTCGAGCAGTTGCGGCGACTTCGTCGGATTGTCGCGGCCGCCCGACGCCATGAACTTCACCGCTTCTTCGAGCGTCGCGATGCTGCCGTCGTGGAAGTAGGGGCCGGTCTTTGCGACATCGCGCAGCGATGGCGTCTTGAAGTAGCCGTTGAGCTTCGGGTCCTTCACGTGCGCGCCGCGGCCGAGGTCGGGGTTCTCCTTGTCCATCCCGATGCCGGTGTTGTGGAAGCTCTTGTCAGTGAACAACGGCGGAATGTGGCAGACGGCGCAGCCGGCCTTGCCCATGAACAGGTCGTTGCCCGCCTTCTGGTCCTGCGTGAGCGCGTTCTGATCGACCGCGAGGTAGCGGTCGTAGGCCGACTTCTCGCCCTTGATCCTGCTAACGAACGCTGCGAGCGCCTTGCCGATGTTCTCTTCGTTCGCATTCGTTTGGAACGCGGCGCGGAACTTCTCGGCGTAGGCCGGGATCTTGTCGAGCACGCTGCTGACGGCCAGTGGGTCGGCGCTCATCTGGCCCTTCCATGCGGCGACCACGTTGGCTTCGAGGCTATTCGCACGGCCATCCCAATAGAGCTTGTCGCAGTAGCCGACGTTGACGAGCGTCGGGCTGTGACGCTTGTTGATCGTGCCATCGTCCTTGGTCGACAGCTGCTTGCCATCCGTCCATGCCATGTCTGGCAGGTGGCACGTGCTGCACGAGGTCTTGCCGCTCTTCGACATGCGCGGATCAAAGAACAGCCACTTGCCGAGCTCCATGCGGTGCCCTGCTGGCGAGTCGGGCTTTACGAGTCCATTCAGGTCGACCACGTCCATCCCGTTGGGGTCGACGCTCAACGTGACCTCGACCGGGCCGTTCTGCGGCTGTTGGCCTTGAGGCGCGGTGGCACTCGGCGCCGGCTGGGTCGTGTCGTTCGATGGCTTGGAATCACCAGAGCACGCTGCAAGGAGCAGGGCTGTGAACAGGACGATGCGGTGCATGCGGATAGCTCTCTTGGTGTCTTGTGCGGTTGCCGCGAAATGCGGTGGCGTCCATCGGACGACCCGAATTGCGGGCGGCGCAACCTAGCCAACGGCACGCTGCGGCGCGAGCGCGCGGTGCGGCGGAGTCAAATGCGGCACACGGCCACCTTGAGCGGCGGCTTGCCGTCGAAGGCGGGGAAGTCCTCGTCGACGGGCAGCAGGTCGAGTTCGCGCAGCGGGCGGCCCGCCTTCTCGGCGATGCGGCGCAGTTGCTGCGCAAAGTCCACGGCCGACACCTCAGGCACATGGTTGGTCGCGATCACCACGCCGCCTTCTGCGAGCGTCAGCACGCACGGCTTGAACAGCGATGCGTAGTCGCGCACGACGTCGACGGCGCCGAACGGGCCCTTGGCCCAGCGCGGCGGGTCGAGGAAGACCAGGTCGTATTGGCGCGGCTCGAACTTCACGAAGCGGAAGTCGCGGCCGCGGCGCAACACGGGCTTCCCCGCGAGTTGGCGCAGCACTGGGATGCAATCGGACTGCACCGTCGAGAAGCGCGCGCCCTGGATGCCGTTCTGTTGCGCGTTGCGCTGGCCGATCTCGAGGGCCGACTGCGCGAAGTCGACGTTCGTCGTCTCGAGCGCGCCGCTCGCGGACGCGGTCACGCCGACGCCGCATGTGTAGCTGAACAGGTTGAGCACGACCCGGTTCTTGGCAAGTTGCCGAACCGCTCTGCGGCCTTGGCGCAGGTCCAAGAACAGCCACGGGTCTTGCCCGCGATGGCGCGCCTGGATCCAGAACGACAACCCGCCTTCCTTGCAGATGTGTTCTTGCAACGCCACCTCGCTAGGCATGTGCGCGCCGAACTTGCCGGAGCCAAGGCGGTGATTGGCGACGACGTGCAGCGACTCACCCAATGCAGCCTGCACGTGCTGGCCGAGCGCTTCTGCGTCGTCGTGCGAGAACGGCGCGCGCCACGTCTGGAGCAGCAACAGCGGGCCGTAGCGGTCGATCGAAAGGCCCGGCTCGCCTTCGGCGATGCCGTGGAACAGGCGCACTGCGTCGGTGCCTTCGTTTCGCAATCGCTGCAGCAGGTCCTGGCGGCGCGACAACGCGCGGTCGACGGCGGCGAGCAGTTCGGCAGTCAGCATGGGGGCGCGGAGGATAGCCATTCGGCGCGCTTCTCGTCGTGCCCTCGATCCAGTAAGGCAGGAGCCATGAGCCATGCATCCCATGAGGCCGGAGTTCGACTCCGTCGCCAGATCCGCGCGCAGCTGCGCGAAGGCAAGGAGTCGGTCGCGCTGTCTGCCGGCGAAGCGGAGATGTTGATCGACGAGGTGGGGCGGCTGCAGCAAGCCAACGATCGACTGCGACGGCAGAACAAGCGGCTGCGCAGGCGCCTGCTCGCGGCTGGCGGCGCCGAGCTATCGGAGATCGAAAACGAGCAGGAAGAAGGCGACTCGACGCTGCGCGATGAGGACGGCGACGTCTGATCGAGGAACCGCCGCCGCTCGTCAGCGCTGCGGCATCCCGTCCTGCTGCGATGGGCGCGGGTTGCCGTCTTGCAGCGTGAACGTCGCGCGCACCGAGGCCTTGCCGCCCGGCTTCGTGACGCGGTCCATCACGACGTAGTCCGCGGTCCAATCCGTGGGCGTCACGGTGCAGCGGATGTAGCCACGCTGTTGGTTGTGGAATCGCACGCAGGGATTGGCCGCGAGCAGTTCCGCAAGGTTGTTGGGCGCATCCGCGCCATCTCCTCCGCTCGCGATCGATGTCGCGACAAACTCTGTCGCGACTACGGGAGTTGTGGGATCGCGATCATCCACGCGCAGCTCGTTGCACCAGTTGGAGTGGATGTCACCGGTGAGCACGACGGGGTTCTTCACCTTGCGATCTGCGAGGAATCGCAGGAACTCCATTCGTTCGTGCGCGTAGCCAGGCCACTGGTCCATCTTGAACGGCCGCTCCGCGCCGGACTTGGTGAGGTCGTGCGAGACCATCGCCATCATCACTTGCTGCGCGAGCACGTTCCAAGTGGCGCGCGACGACTGAAGGCCGTCCTGCAGCCACGCGAGTTGCTCCTTGCCGAGCATCGTGCCGTTCGCGTCTAGCGCTGCTGCATTGAGCGGCGCCGGCTTGTCGTTATTGGGTTGGTCGCTGCGGTATTGACGCGTATCGAGCACGAAGAACGACGCAAGCGATCCGAAGTCGATGCGGCGGTGGAGGCGCATGCCGTCTTGATCCGGCGCGGCGCTGCGACGCAGCGGCATGTTCTCCCAATACGCGCGATAGGCGTCCTTGCGCCTCTGCAAGAACTGCGCTGCCGTCGTGCCTGTCTTCGCTGGGTGCACGCCTGCGTAGTTGTTGTCGACTTCGTGATCGTCCCAAGTGACTAGCCACGGACAGCGGGCGTGCATCGCCTGCAGCTTCGGGTCCGTTCGATACTGCGCGTAGCGCGTTCGATAGTGCGCGAGCTCCGTGCACTCAGGGCCGTAGTGCTGTCGCACCTTGCCCTGCACGCCGGCTGCATACTCGTAGATGTAGTCGCCGACGAACACGACGAGGTCGAGTTCGTCCTGCGCCATCGCGTCGTATGCGGTGAAGAGCCCTTGCTCGTAGCTCTGGCACGACGCGAGCGCGAACGCCATGCGATCCTTCGCGTCGCCTTGCTTTGGCATCGTGCGCGTGCGACCGATCGGGCTCGCGAATCCATCGGCGACGAAGCGATACCAGAAGAAGCGGCCGCTCGGCAGGCCACTGGCTTCGACGTGGACCGAGTGTCCCTCCGCTTCCGTGCACAGCACGCTCCCGCGCTGCACGACGTGCTGCATCGCCGCATCCTCGGCGATCTCCCAAGCGACCTCGACCGTTCGAGCGCCCATGCCGCCGTCGTCTGCGAGGGGCTCTGTTGCAAGCCTCGTCCACAGCACAACACTCTCCGAGTCTGGGTCGCCCGATGCGACGCCCAGCGTGAATGGGTCTTGCGGAGTCGAGCGGCCGAGCGCTGCGCACGCCGCAAGCGGCGCTGCCGCTGCGAGGGCCGCGGCGTGGAGGAGGAACTCGCGGCGCGACGTGGATCGCTGTGGCGCTCGATCAGGTGCGTGGTGCATCGCGCAAAACAGTGTCGCCGGACTTCGCAGACTTCGCACGGGGCGCAGGCAAGGAACCGTGAAGGTCGTTGCGGACTTGCGACATCAGGAACTACACGGCTGTGCGCAACCACAGCCACGTCGCGGCGATCGCAAGCGTGCCGATCGTGATCGGGATGCCGGTGCGAAGGTGCACTGCGGTCCAACTGCCGCGCTGCGGTTCGACGCCAAGGCGCCGCGCTTGCTCAACGACGATGAGGTTGGCGATCGAGCCGATCAGCAGCAGGTTGCCAGCGAGCGTGCTCGAGAGCGCGAGGATGGCGGCGGACTGCGGATGCTGGGCCGCGGGCAACAGCAGCATCACGAGGGGCACGTTGGAGACGACGTTGCTGCCGAGCGCGGTCACGCAGAACAGCGCCTTCGGATCGCGCATGTCGATGCCGGAGGCCGACATCGACTCGATCCAACGCGCGGGATGGCCTGCGTGTTCGAGCGCACCGTTCACGACGAACAGTCCGGCGAACAACGCGAGCAGCGGCCAGTCGACGAGGGCCAGCGCGTCGCGCGTCGCGGTCTTGCGCGACAGCAATACGGCCGAGCCAGCGATCAGCGCCTGCACGCCGCGCGGCAGCGGGCAGAACAGCAAGCCGATCACGAACAGCGCGAGGATCGCGATGCCCTTGTGCGCGCGAGCCGCATCGTAGGGCAGGTCCTCGACGCCGTTGTCGGTCGGCGTTCGCGAGAAGCGACCGCGATACGCGCGCTGCAACACCCACCAGGAGAACAACAGCCCGATCGCGGCAGGCACGCCGCCATCGAGCAGATACCGCGAGAAGGGGACGTCGAGCGCTTCGCCGATCAGGAGGTTCTGCGGGTTGCCGAGGATCGTCGCAGCGGATCCCACGTTGCTCGCGGCCGCGAGACCGAGCAGGAACGGAACGGGATCGAGCGAGCGGCGACGGCAGACATCGACCAGCACCGGCGCGACCGCGAGGCAGACCACGTCGTTGGTCAGCAGCGCAGACAGCGCGCCGCACGCGAGCATGAACGACAGCAGGAGCCGTTCTGGATCGCCGTCGCGCGCTGCGATCGCGCGCGTGATGCGAGCGTAGAAGCCCGACAGCCGGAACTGCGCGGACACGAGCATGAGCCCGAACAACAGGCAGATCGTCGGCGCGTCGATCGCCTTCCATGCGGCGCTGAGTTCGATGGATCCGATCGCGAGCAAAGCCACGGCGCCGAGCAACGCGACGCCTGCGCGATCGATGCGCAAGAACGGGATCCCGCCGAGGATCATGCCCGCATAGACGGCGACGAAGACGACGAGGACGGGATCCACGCGGCGGATCGTGCCGACGCGCTCGCGGCGAGCAAGCGCGTTGCCGTCAGCTTGTCGGCTGAGCTACCGAGCCGAGCGCGCGAAGGATCTGCGCCGAAAGCCCCGAACGTCGCTCGGTCTCGCTGCGGATCGCGTGCTCCGCTGCGGCGCGATCGCCGAGCACCGTGCACGACTTCTTTGCGCGCGTGATCGCCGTGTAGAGCCACTGCATGCTCGACAGCGGGCTGTCGGCATCTGGCAAGAACACGATCACTTCGTCGAACTCAGAGCCCTGGCTCTTGTGCACGGTCATCGCCCACGCCGTCTCGTGGGGCGGCAGGCGCTGTGGCAGCACGCCGCGCGGCTCCTTCTCGCCGTTGTCAAACCACGCGAGCATCCGGTTGTTCGCGTCGGGCCAGAGCACGCCGAGGTCGCCGTTCATCAGGCCGGAGGCGTAGTCGTTGGTCGTGATCAGCACGGGGCGACCTTGCAGCAGCGCATCTGGTGGAGCCGCGCGATCGCGAAGATGGGACTCGACCCAGGCGTTGACGGCCTCGACGCCGAACGGCCCGCTGTATTGCGCGCACAGAATGCGCACGGTCTGCAATGCCTTGATCGCTTCCTTGGGCGAAGTCGCCTCGGTGCACGCGCGCAGCGTGGGCATCTTCGACTGCAGCGCATCGCGCAGGGTCTTGCACGGCTTGAGCGCGAGGTCCGAGCCTCCGCTTTCGAGCGCCGCGATCGCCGCGTCGCGCTCGCGACGAGCGATGGCGCTAGCAAACGCGCCGATGCCGGATGCCGAGTCGAAGCGATAGGTCTTCGTGAGCATCGTCACGCATTCGGCCAACGGCGAGCAGCCTGCTTGCGGCGTAAGCTCCATGCCGAGCGTCGCCTTGCACTGCTGTGCGGAGATGGGGCCCATGCCGAGTTCCGGCTTGGCGACGTCGCAGAGGTCCGCGAGCAGTTGGCCCGCGCCGACCGAAGTGAGTTGGTCGCGGTCTCCGAGCAGCGCAATGCGGCACGAAGTCGGCAGCGCGCGCAACAGCGCATCGAACAGGTCGAGATCGACCATCGACG
>JBEELK010000343.1:0-10162 GCA_041168165.1 Planctomycetota bacterium
TGTTGAGCCAGGCTGCGGCGGTAGGCGAGAACGTCGCGCCATTGCCAGTTGCCACCGACACGAAGCCGTTGGAACAAACTTCGAGGCTCGTGGTCGAGCCGCCCGAGTAGGGGAACGAGCCACTCAACGCGACCGTCGTGATCGCGTCGTCGCCAAGCGTCAGCGACGTCGCAGTGCCACTCGGTGCCACGTAGCTGCCGATCGGCAACGCGATGTATGCGTTGCCCGTGCGGACCAACGTCATCGTCGTGTTGTTGAGGTCGATCGCCGAAGCCGTCGCGAAGCTTTCGTAGAACGAGCGCGACTGCGAGTAGCAGCCGGTGCCGTAGGACGACAACGACGCAGGCACGCCACCCGCAGGAGCGCTGATGTTGAGCTGGAACGCACCAGCCGCACCACCGTAGCCGCCAACGCGGATGTAGTAGGTCTGGCCGGCCGAGACATTGACCGTCACCGACGAAGACAGACCGCACACGTCGTCATTGCATGCAAGGCTCGTCAACGCGCCGCATGTGCCAGAGAAGACCTCTAGCGCGCTGTCGTAGTTGGTGCCCGTGCACGTATCGACCGTCATCTGGCCAGTGCCGAGCGCCGTATAGCGGTACCACAGATCCGAGCCGCCGCCCGCGCACGGCCATGCCGGCGAGGACGTCGTCGAGAGGGACGTGTCGAACGGGCCGTTGAGGCCAGCGGCAACCGCGATCGCGCCCGCGCAATCATCGTTGGCTGGGCCAGGTTGGCTCGGATCGGGCAAGTTGTGTTGCTGGCAAGCCCACAGCAGGTCCGCCGAGTTCGGCGTGCCGTTGGTGAGGTTGCCGTCGTTGTCGTCGGCGAGGAACACTTCGCGCACGGCGTCGCGCGCGTTGGTCGCATCAGCCGGAATAGCTCCCAGCACGATGTCATTCGTCAGCGTGATCGCGGCGGCGCGGCTGCCGAGCGTCGTCGCCATGCGCTCGCGCAGCTTCCAAGCAAAGCCCATGAACGCTTCGCCCTGCGCATGCACGCCGGACCCGGTCGGGTACTGGCGCGTGTTCGTTCCCGTGCGGATGAAGCCGCCGTTGGTGAAGAAGTTGTCGCCGATGGTCGGGTTGTCGAGCAGGTACATCGAGCAGATGTCGCCCAAGGACTCGCTCAGACCATTCGTCTGCGAGATGCCGCCGTAGCGATCGTCGATGCCGTGGCCCCATTCGTGCGCGACGACACTGGAGAAGGCGGTGTTGTTGCAGCTTCCGCCCGTCGCGTAGAAGTTGATCGTGTTGCCGGTGTAGTAGGCATTGCACGTCGACGCGATGTTGACCGTCGCAGCGACGTTGTCAGCCGCAGCGAGTTCCGGCGAGTTGCCGAGCAGCGAACGCAGGAACTCGTTGACCGCGTAGGTCCAGTGGTAGGTCGAAGTGTGCGCCGCATCCTCAGGCGTCGCAGCCGACGAGAAGAACTGGATGTTGGCCGGAACGCCTGGCGTCAGCGTCGCATTGACCGTGGGCGAGCCAGCGCCGCCGACTGCCTGCGAGTGGATGCCGTCGAGCGTGACGCTGACGTTGGTCGCGACGTTGACGTTGGCCGAGAAGTTGCCATTTGCGTCCGTCACGACGACGCCCGCGCCGGGCACGTTGATCTCGACGCCAGCCAACGGAATGTTCTGTAGCGTCGACGTTGCGCCGGTGCCCATGCGGGTCCAGCCGCGCACCGTGCCCGTGACGACGGGCAGCGCAGCCGTCGGCTGCGACGCATCGCCGCTCGCGCGCTCGAAGCCGCGCGGCAACGTCGCGCACGACGCATCGCCGCACTCGTGCTTGTCGTTCTCGTAGCGAACGATGCGACCCGTCTGCGCATCGACGAGATAACGGCCGATCGGGCCCTTGCCTTCGGCATCCACCGCGCTCACGGGGATCTCCCACGCGAGCACGACGGGCTGCTGCTTTTCGGCCATTGCGTCCGCCGCGATGACAAGGCGCGGCGCGCGCTTGTCGTTGGGCTGGCGAACTTGCGGCGCGAGGCCGAGCGCCTGCCATGCGGTCCACGTCGCGGTGAGCTCATCGACCGCGGGAACCGTCGAGAAGCCGGCGGGGATCGCGAACGCCATGCTGCCGAACATCGAGACCTTGCCGGTCATGTGCACGCGCACGTCGGCGCGGCCGCCTTCGACCTGCAGGCCTTGGTAGTACTGGTCGAACACGAACGACCAGTTCGAGCCGATGCGCGATGCGATCGCTTCACGGAACTCGCTCTGGCCGGTGCCGAGCAAGTCGCTTTGCTGCGCCAGCAGGTTGTTTGCTTGGCGACGCGCTTCTTCTTGCGTGTTGCCGCGCCAATCGTTGAGGCGCAGACCGCTGCCCCAGATCGCGCTCGGGGTGCCCGACGCGCGGTTCCATTGGCTGATCCACTGGCCGCCGTTCTGCTCGACGAACTGCCGCCACGCGATCGACTCTGCCTCGCATTGGCGGTCGAAATCGCGGTCAGGCAATGCGAGCGCAACGCGCTGCTCAAGGCTGTATCCGGGAGATGACTGCGGCTTTTGCGCAGCCAGAGACGTGGCGACGAACGCCAACGAAATGCCGTAGGCAAGGGCCGATCGGCTCAGCATGGGCTAACTCCGAAACGAGGGAGAGATGGAACGGTCGGAGGGACTGTCAGAGGAGAAGACTGCCCATGCAGAGAGTCAAGGTGACGAAGAGCGCACGCGGAAATCGCGGCTATTTGCAGCGGCTCACGCTCGCTCGCCGTGAGCGACGACGAACGCGTGGCGCACAAACACAACCGGCCGCACGTGGCGGCCGGTTGCGCAGGAGCGGACCAAAGCCCGCGATCGCGAATGCGATCAGAGAGTTGCGGCGAACGATCCGACGACCGTGTGGTCGTAGCGCTGGCCTGCCGTGTCCTCGTCGGTCACCTGCGTCGCAGTCGTGCCGTTCCACACGAACAGGTCCGCGTTGGTGTTGCCGGTGGTCACGCGCGTGAACAGAACAGTGCCCGCAGCCGTGTAGGCCATGAAGGCCTCGTCGCCGGCGGCGTTGCCGATCGTGACACTGGTCGAGCCCGAGTCATCCCACAAGAACACGTCGGTGTTGCCAGCGTTCGTCGTCTCGTAGACGAAGTCGCCGCCCGTCGTCTCTTGCTTGAAGACCGGCGCATTGCCGGTTGCGACCGCGACGGCCGGACCCGAGGACGGATGCGCGTAGAGCACCGGCGTCGAAGTCTCGTGCAGGTAGACGACCGTGTCGTCGCTCAGCACTGCCTGGAACGTGAAGTCATCGGCACCGGTCTCGCCCAGCGCCGCGATGCTGGCGCCCGTGACCGAGTAGACAACGATGTCCATCGACTGGTCACCGTTCACAAAGCGCTCGTAGACGAAGTCGCCCGTGCTCAGCGAAGCGAGGTAGTTCTCGCGGTCGCTCGTGACCGCAACCGCCGTCGAGGCATTGCCGGCCCACGTGTAGACGTAGAGGTCGTGGTTGGTGGACGAGAGTTCGCGGCGATAGACGATGACGTCCGATTCCGTCACGCCTTCGAAGCGATCCTCTTCGCTGTTGGTCGCGATCGCGCGCGTCGTGCCGCTCGTCGAGTTCCAGACGTAGAGGTCGGTGCCGCTCACGGCCGCGAGTTCGAACACGACCTTGTTGTCGCTCGTGGCGCCAGCGTAGGTCTTGCTCTGGCTCTGTTCCGTGGTGCCAAGGTCGCTGCCGACCTCGAGCACGCCGGTCGCGAGCGAGACGTAGTAGAGGTCGGTTTCGCCGCCGCCGCCGATGCGCGTGAAGAGCACGGCGCCGTTCTCGAGCGTGCCGCGGATCACTTCATTGGACGACGCCGTCGCCACCGAAGTCGACGTGCCGAGCGTCGGATCGAAGTACCAGACATCCGACTGACCGCTGTTGCCGCGCTCGTAGAAGACGAGGTCATCCGTCGTGATGACGGCGCTGCCGTCGATCTCGCCAGCCTGCGCCGAGATCTCGGTCGTGAAGCCGGTGGACGGGTTGTAGATCCAGAGGTCCGTGTCACTCGACGGGCCCGACGTGAACACGATGCGTCCCGTGCTGGTCTGCGCGACGTAGGTCACCCAGGTCTTGTCCGTCGCGATGCGGCGGCTGCTGCGCGTGACGAGGTCGTAGATCCAGAGCTGCTTGTTGACGCCCGTTCCGATCTGGTAGATCGCGCAGCCAAGCGGCGTGCCGCCGACGTAGTCAGGCTGGTTGCCGCCCGAGACGACTTGGACCGTCGCATTGGTGTCGACGTCGAGGAGCAGCAGGCCAGACGTGTTCTGTTGCACCGCGGCGAGGCGCGCGGAGGTCACTTCGAGGTCGAAGCTCGTGTCCGTCGACTTGCCACCCGAGTCCGTTGCGCGAACGAGAATCGTGTAGTTGCCCAGCGTGTCGAAGTCGTTGGTGTATTCGACCGGCGTCACGCCGCCGCTCGGCGTGCCGAGCGCGATCGCCCCACCACCCGAGACGACGGAGTAGGTCATCGTCGCGTCAGCGTCTTCGCGGTCCTGAACGTAGGGTTCGAGGTCGAGCGTGAACGACGTGCCGCCGGCGACTCGCTGCTGCGGGATCGTGCCGAAGCTCGGCGCTGCGTTGTTGCTGGAGCTGCCCGAGCACGCGGCGAGGGCGAAGGCGAGGACGAGGCCGGTCAACGGCGCGTTCGGACGAAGGCGATGGGCCATGATTGGTTCTGGACGGATTGAGGTGTGACCTCGCCGTGATCGGCCGACCAGACCCGCAGGCTTGAGCCCGGAACTGCGGGGTTTCGCCCATCCCACCGCGCGTTGGCAGAAGAGGGATGTGGGCCCAAAAGAAGCCGGGGCGGAGTTGTGAGGGACTCCGCCCCGGACACACACAAACACAGACAAGAGCGAACTGGGCGCACACATCGCCCACCCCAGGCCCGGCCATATGCGCCGCAGCGCACGGACGAGAGCCTGGGGTGGAAGACGGGACTTTCCTCCTTCCACCAGGCCCGAAGCCGTGCGGAAGCACTTTTGTGCCCCCCTAAGAACCCGTGCCGCGGCGGCTTGTGACAGAAAGCGGGTCGAATCTTCAGGTTTTTTGAGGAACCCCGTCACAAAACGCCGGCATGCACATCCTCCATGGTGCGAAAGCGCCACCGCATGGAGGAAGCCACCCCACCCCCGGACCTGATCGAGTTGCTGGACGAGCTTCGCGGCTTGAGCCAAGCGACCTCGGCCGAGTTGCTCACGGGGCTGCTCCCCCGCCTGCGGTCGCTGGCCAGGAAAAATCTCCCGGCCAAGAGCCCGCTGCGACTTGGGTTCGACTCCGAGGACCTGCTTCAGGAGGGCATGCTGCAGCTCGTGCGGCAGGCCGAGACCTTCCGCGGGACGACCTGGGCTGAGTTCTTGGCGTTCTCCCACGCGATCCTGACCCAGAAGACCGCCCAGCAGGCACGCCGTCACACGGTGCGCCGCAATGAACTCGGCTCGACCTTCGACTCATCCACCGTTCCGTCCGACGACCCCACGCCGTCAGTCCACGCCTCGGACGCCGAGGACAAGAAGCGCGTCAAGTTGCTGATCGCGACCTTGCCCGAGCCCTACCGCGAAGCAATCGAACTGCGCCTGCGCGGCCTCGACAACACGGCGATCGCGGAGCGGCTGCGCATCACGGACGAGGCGCTCCGCCAGCGACTCTCGCGCGCCGTGAAGATGCTGCAGGAGCGCTGGTGATCGCGTAGGTCCGCGCCGCGCAGCCGAGCAGAGCCGCCGCCACCGATTTGTGCGCGAGTTCCGGCGCAGAACGCGCCGATAGCAAGGCTTGGTCCCTCGCCACGGATCTGCCATGCGAACCCTCGTCCTACTGCTCCTATTCCTCGCCGCGTGCGGCCACGACGAGCCCAAAGCGAAGCTGCGCATCGGACTCAATCCGTGGCCTGGCTACTTGGACCTCGCGGTCGCGGAGCACGAGGGCATCTTCGCTGCGCATGGATTCGACGTGCACATCGTCGAATACACGTCTCTTCACGACATGGCGCGGGCCTACCAGTTGGGCCAGATCGACTTCATGCCCTCGACGCTCGTCGAGGTCCTCGAGGTCAACCAGGGTCGACGCTCCACCGAGGTCATCTGGGTCGCGGATGCGAGCGATGGCGCCGACGTGGCGCTGGCCAAGGATGCCAAGAGCGTGGCGGATCTCAGGGGCAAACGAATCGCCTACGAACCCAACTCGCTCGGCATCTTCGTGCTCGCGCGCATGCTCGATCGCGCAGGACTGAAGGTCCAAGATGTCGATGCGATCGGCATGGATCAGCCGGAGATGGTCTTGGCCATGAAGGACAGCCGCATCGAGGCCGCAATCACCTATCCGCCGGCATCGCTGTCAATCCGTGAACTCCCTGGCATCGCGACGGTGTTCAGCAGCGCGGAAATCCCGGATGAGGTCATCGATGTCTTCTGCGTCGACCCCGACATCCTCGATGCGGACCCAACGTTCTTGAACCGCTTCTACGCGGTCATGGCAGACACCGCAGAGTTCGCGCGTCGCAACCCCAAGACCGCCGTTGCCCACAAGTGCCGGCAGATGGGCATCGAACCAAGCGCGTGGGACGACGCTGCGAAGGGCGTCCGCTACTTCGAACTGAAGGACCAGCACGAGTGGATCTGGGGTTCGGAGCGCATCCCCACGATTCATGCGCGACTCGCAGACGTGATCCGAGCGACATGCGGCCCGCGACGCGATCCCGTTCGTCCCATCCACGCTGGGCACCGACACGCACCCGAGTTGATCGCACCAGCAACCCCGCGATGAACGCCATCTGCCAGCGCACGAAGTGAAGCGTTTCCCCCTCATCCAGGTCGTCCTGACCACGACGCTCGCAGCAGGCATCGCCGCCGCGATCGCGATGGCCTACGCAACGAGCGCCCAGATCGAGGCGATGGTCGACGCGCAACTGACCAACCGCGCCGAGGTCTACGCCAACAGCCTGCTGCTCGAAGCCAACGTCGCGACCGATCGCCGACAGATCCACCGCAAGGTGCGCATGCTCGGCAGCCACCGCGACGTGCTCGACCTCGCCGTCGTCGGCGGCGATCCGCTCACCGTGCTAGGCTCGACGAACCAGGACTGGTTCAGCCTCGCGCTACACGATGTGCGCGGCGATTGGGAGAAGCGCTTCCGGCTCGATGACGACCTGCGCGCACAGCACTCGCTCGACATCGTTCGGCGCGAGTTCCACTACGCGCTGCCGTTCTCGCTGACCAATCTCAATGATCCCGAACTTCGCAGTACGCCGTCGCGCCGCGTGGCTGGCGCCGTGCTGGTGCGCCTGGATCCATCCGAATTTCTCGGTCGCGCGAAGCACCAACATCGACTCCTGCTCTTCGCGACGCTGGGCACTGTGTTCTGCCTGCTCGCGGTGCTGCTTGCGACGATGATGCGGCATGTCATCCTGCCGATGAAGTCGCTGCGGCGACGCCTTGCCAAGCGAGTCGAAGGACATGGCGACCGCACTCCGCCGCGGCTGCCCAATCAGGACATGCAATCACTCGGCGACACGATTTGGTCGCTGTTCGACCAAGCCGAGTTGTCGAGCGACCACATGCGCGCGATCGTGTCTTGCGCGACGGATGCGATCATCACGATCGACGAAGACGGCAAGGTGCTGCTGTTCAACCCTGGCGCGGAGAAGATGTTCCTGTGCCCGACCAGTCAAGCGGTTGGACAGAGCCTCTCGCGTTTCATCCCGCCTGATTTGCGCCCGCAGCACGACAACAGCATGCGCGCCGTCGCGGACGGTAGGAAGCCGCGCATCCTCGGCTTTGCGCGCGAGGTCATGGCGCTGCGCACCGACGGGTCCACGTTCCCTTGCAGCCTTGCAGTGAATGCAGCAATCATTCGCGGCAACCAGTGCTACGTCGGGATCCTCCGCGACATGACCGAGGATCTGCGCACGCGCAAAGAACTCGACGAGGCTCGGCAACAAGCAGAACTCGGTGCGCGCGCGAAGGCATCGTTCCTCGCCAACATGAGCCACGAGATCCGCACGCCGCTCACTGCGATCATCGGATACTCAGAGGAACTCGAAAGCAGCACGATGACGCCGTCGGATCGTCACGACGCGTTGCAGGTGATCCAGCGCAACGGGCAACACCTGATGACGATCATCAACGACATCCTCGACCTGTCGAAGATCGAGGCTGGCAGCATGGGGCTCGAGACGCGTGCCACCAACGTGGTGGAGATCGCCGAAGAAGTGCGCCGCATGCTGAACCCGCGCGCGCGCGCAAAAGGACTGGCGTTGGACCTGCGCCTCGCGCAACCGCTGCCGTCCACGATCCTCAGCGACCCGACGCGTATTCGTCAGATCCTGCTCAACCTCGTCGGCAACGCGATCAAGTTCACCGACCGTGGCAGCGTGATGATCGAAGTCTCGGCTGACTATGCCGCGCAACTCTGTCGCCTGTCCGTAAAGGACACCGGCATCGGCATCACAAAAGAGCAACTCGCCACGCTCTTTCAGTCGTTCGCGCAAGCCGACAGCTCGATCAGTCGCAAGTACGGCGGCACGGGCCTCGGCCTCGACATCAGCAAGAGGCTCGCGACGATGCTCGGCGGCGATCTCAAGGTGATCAGCAAAGTGGGGCACGGCAGCACGTTCGTTTGCGCGATTGCGACCGGCCCCATCGAGCCGTCGCAGAGCACGGTGCTTCCGCCGCAAGAAGACCGCGTGCGTCGCATTGCGCCAAGACTCGAAGGACGCGTGCTCGTCGCCGACGACGGCATCGATAACCAGCGATTGATCGAACGCATTCTGCAAGTCGCGGGACTCGAAGTGGAAGTCGTCGACAACGGCGCGGCAGCAGTCGAGCGCGTGCTGCAAGCCGCATCGAGGCAGCCGTTCGACGCAATTCTGATGGATATGCAGATGCCCGTGATGGATGGCCTCGAGGCGACCAAGACGCTGCGTGATCACGGCTACTCAGGCCCGATCATCGCGCTGACCGCCAACGTGCTGCCTGAAGACCGCGCGCGCTGCGCAGAAGCTGGGTGCACTGGCTTTGCAACCAAGCCGATCGACCGAACGCACCTGTACGACGCGCTCGGCGCCGCGCTGACGAAACGCTGATCGCAACGCACGTTCGCGCGACTGCGTCACAGCCACTGTCTAAGAACGCGACAGCTCGTTTCATGAGTCGCGTCGATTGTTCGATACCCCATCACCTTGAAGATGGGACTGTTCGAGAACACGACGGGGAACGGCGCTCTGCTGGCGCACATCGCGGCGCTCCTGGCGTTCGCAGCGTGCACCTCAGAGATGCCGCCGCCGAAGGATGGAGCTGCGCTGCGAAGCGCTGGCGACGACCCGGTGGAACCCGTCTGCATCGACCTCGCTGCCGCGGGCTGGATGGCCCCGGCTGCTCCGATGGCCGAACGCGCAAACTACGGTTTGCCGACGGTCCGCAATGAGTTACTCGCGCTCGGCCGTGAGGCCTGTGCGATCCTCGGCGGGTCGTTGCCTGGAGAGCACGACACGGACACGGCGCAACTGCTGTGGTCCGTGCACGAGGAACGCGACACGATCGAGTTGTTACTGCTCGGCAAAGCCGACGCAGCGCTCGCGACCGTGCCGCCAGCGCCGCGCGAACTGCAGGACGGAGTCACGGCGAGCATGCTCGGCGTGGAACTGTTCGGCTTCGCGGTGCACCCGTCTTCCTCGGTGTACAACCTGCAGCTCGAAGACGCGCGATTGCTAGCCGACGGAACCACCGTCGACTGGCGCCAGATCCGGCTCGACGCCGGTCCGGTGACGTTCGTCGTGCCGCAGGCAAACGGGGCAGCGGAGCGCGCAATGCGCTCGCTCGCGCCCGGCCGCCGTCTGTCGGGCGCTGCCATGTGGGCAGACTCGACGGAGGCGGCGCTCGAGGCGGTGGCCCGCGATCCCAACGCGATCGCGTTCGTGCCCATCGCTGCGCTCACTGAGAGTGCGACTGTGCGAATCCTCACGATAGACGGCGCACAGCCGAGCATCGGCGCGTTCGAAGACGGGACCTATCCCGTCGGCGTGCCGATCTGGTTCGTAGCGCGCGGACAGCCGCGCGAATGCATCGCATCGCTGCGCGAACAAATCGCGCGTGGCGACTTCGCGGGGCAGCGAGTGACGCTCAGCACACGCTGAGTCGATGCAGCAACTGGGAGTCGGCGGCGTCGCACAACCCAAA
>JBEELK010000344.1:0-3515 GCA_041168165.1 Planctomycetota bacterium
CGCAATGCGGCTCAAGGCGGGGGCGAAGCGGGCCAGTGGCCGCTGGCGTCGTGCTCGTTGCGCTCCACAATGCAGCGATGAGCGATCTCGATTGGGTTCACCTCCGCCTTGGCGACGTGGCAACGCAAGGCGCGCACGTGACGCGATGGACTCCGCACCACGAGGACGCGCTGTTCTTGAGCTCGCGGACGAAGCTCGAGAAGGGCACGCCGATCCGCGGCGGCATCCCCGTCGTGTTCCCGTGGTTTGGCGAGGACAAGGAACGCCGCGGGCCGTCGCACGGCTTTGCGCGGCGCGTGCCCTGGACCGTGCTGTCGTCTGGCGCCGCGATCTCGAACGGCGATGAGGCGGTGCTGCTCGAACTCTGCGACAGCGACGCGACGCGCGCGCAGTGGCCGCATCGGTTTCGCGCGACGATGGACCTCGTGTTTGGCGCCGAGTTGGCGATCGCGTTTTCGGTCGAGAACCGCGGCGCCGAGCCGTTCTCGTTCGAGGCGCTGCTGCACACCTACCTGCGCGTCGGCGACGTGACGAAGTGCTCGCTCGACGGACTCGAAGACGCGTGGTGCAAGGACAAGACGAAAGGCAACGCGCTCGTGCGCAACGGCACGGGCCCGATGCGATTTGACGGCGAATGCGACCGCACGTTCTGCGGCAACGAAGCCGCGTGCGTGCTGACGGATCCCGTGCTGCGCAGGACCTTGACCGTGCTCAAGGAAGGCGCGCGCTCGACGGTGGTGTGGACGCCGGGCGCTTCGCGCGCGGCCGCGCTGCCGGACCTCGGCGACAGCTGGCCGCAGTTCTTGTGCGTCGAGAGCGGCAACGTGATGGACGACGCGATCACGCTGCAGCCGGGCGAACGGCACGTGATGCGCGTGCGCATCGAGTGCGCGGCGGACTGAGGCGACCCTCAGTCCTTCGCGTCGTCGCCGCGCAGCTTGCGGCCAAGATCGACGAGCCGGCCCAGAGTCTCGACGCACGGGTCGCAGTTGCTGCCGCAGCACCAACGCCAATCGTCGTCGGGCTTGTCGAGGTGCTGCATCGCGAACTGCACGCAGCCGGGGTCGATCCCATCGCGCAGGCAGTGCGCGCGGAGTTCGGCTTCGAGCGCTTCGCCACGTAGCGGAGACTGCGGCTCGCTCACTTCACGCGCTTGATGATGTGCCAGCCGAACGGGCTTGCGGCCTGGTCCCACGGTGCCACGCCGATCTCGCCGACTGCGAGGCGGAAGCCGACGTCGCCAAAGGCCTTCACCATCTGCATGCGGCCGGCCTTCGTCATCGGGTATTCGCCGGGGCCGCCGTCATTGCTGTGCTGCTTCATCAGCGCCTTGAAGTCCGCGCCGCCTAGCGCCTCCTTCCAGACCTGTTCGGCGAGGACCTTGGCTTCGTCCTTGCTGCGCGTGACGCCTTGGATGCGCGGCGCGCCTTGGAACGCGATGAGCACGTGCTGCACGGTGATCGACGAGTCCGCGAGCTCGGGCTTCGCCATCAGAGCCTTGATCGAGTCGTCCATGGAGCCGGTCGCGGCTGACGCGCCGCCGGCTGCGGAAGTGGCACCGGCTGCGGCCCCGCCGCTGGTGGTGGACTCGCCGCTGCACGAAGCGAGGGCGGCGCAAGCGAGAAGAGAAACGGTGGCAAGCGAGAAGCGCATGGCGCGCACGCTACGCAGAGCGGCATCGGGAGCAACTGCGCGCGTGGAACCGCGACGCTGCTTCGCTCCAATGCGGCGATGCGCACGTTCCTCCATTCCGTGATCGCCGTCGCGTGCTCGCTGGTTGTCGCCAAGGCGCAAGAGCCGCCGAGTTGGGATCAGCTCGATGCGCGCCCGCTGCCGAAGTGGTTCGACGACGCGAAGTTTGGGATCTTCATCCACTGGGGCGTCTACAGCGTGCCGGCGTTCTGCGACACGAGCACCTACAGCGAGTGGTATCAGCACTGGCTCGACACCAACTCGCACAACGGGCTCGTGCGCAACTTCCATGAGCGCGTCTACGGCAAGGACACGCCGTATCGCGCGTTCGCGGACCAGTTCCGTTGCGAACTGTGGGACCCAGACGATTGGGCGAGCACGTTTCATCGCGCGGGCGCGGACTACATCGTCATCACGTCGAAACACCACGATGGCTTTGCGCTGTGGCCCGATGCGCACACGCAGAAGGTGCGCGGCTATCCGTGGAACGCACTCGATACGGGGCCCAAGCGCGACTTGCTCGGCGAGCTCGCCGCGTCGGTGCGAAGGCAGGGCATTCGCTTTGGCCTCTACTACTCGTTCTTGGAGTGGCACAACCCGATCTTCGAGAAGTCGATCCCCGACTATGTGGAGCAGCAGATGCTGCCGCAGGCGAAGGACCTCGTGATGCGCTACCAGCCGGATGTGTTCTGGCCGGATGGCGAGTGGGAGCACCCAGCGTCGACGTGGCGCAGTCGCGAACTGCTGCAATGGCTGCGCACGAACGCGCCCAACCGCGAAGAGCTCGTCGTCAATGATCGCTGGGGCAAGGAGTGTCGCGGCGAGCATGGCGACTACTACACGACGGAGTACGGCGGCTACGGCGGCAGCAAGACCTACTCGGGGCAGAAGCCATTCGAGGAATGCCGCGGCATCGGCCACTCGTTCGCGTGGAATCGCGCGGAGGGCTACGACGTCTACCTGTCGCGCACCGAATGCGTGCGCACACTGATCGACCTCGTGAGCCGCGGCGGCAAGCTGCTTCTCGACATCGGGCCTGCGGCAGACGGCACGATCCCGTTGATCATGCAGGATCGGTTGTTTGCGATCGGCGATTGGCTGCGCGACAACGGCGCTGCGATCCATGGCTGCAACAAGAGCCCGTTCCGCAACACGCCGTGGGGGCGTGCTACGGCGAAGGGCGCGGACGTGCACTTGCATGTCTACGACTGGCCGAAGGATGGCGAACTCGTCGTGCGCGGACTGAAGAGCCGCGTGCTTCGCGCCTACATGCAGCGCGATGCGTCGGCGCGCTTCTTGGCTGCCTCGAGCCTCGCAGGACTTGGCAGCGCGCTCAGTGGCAACCTGCCGGTCTGGCGCGATGCGGATGGATCGCTGCGCGTCGACGTGCGTGCGCACTCTGCGTCGGAGCATGCGACGGTCGTCACGCTGGTCTGCGACGGAGCTCCGTTCGCGGATGGATGTTGGCACCGCGACGAGAGGGGCGCGATCGCATTGCCGGCGCGCGACGCGAAGGTCGCGAGCGCAGCGATCAAGATCGACAGCAAGGGCGATCTCACGTCGTGGACCACGACTTCGGACCGCGTGGAATGGGGCCTCGTGCAGTTCGCGCCGGGCGTCGAATACGCAGTGCAGGTCGAAGCCTCGCTCGCGGACGAAGGCGACGGCGGTGCAATCGAGATCGCGATCGGCGCTCTCGCCAACACCTACTCGCTCGACGCGCAGTCGGGGATCGGCAAGGGCGGCGAGTTCGCGACGGCGGCCGTCGGGCGCATCCAAGGACCGCAGAATGGCGCGCCCGTCGAAGTGTCTGCGCGCGCGGT
>JBEELK010000345.1:0-7471 GCA_041168165.1 Planctomycetota bacterium
TTGGCGAAGGCGCCACGTTCTGCGCGTATGTGCCCGCGGCGCCTGTCCGCGCGGAGACGACGAATGCAATGCCGGCCGCGCCGCGCTACGCGGGCACACGCGCGACGCTGCTGTTCGTGGACGACGAACCGGCGATTCGCACGCTCGCAAATGCGGTGTTCCCGCGCCTTGGCGTCGAGGTCGAAACCTGCGCAGGCGGCCGCGAGGCCTTGGCGCGCATCGCTCTACTCGGCAATCGCATCGCGGGCGTCATCACCGACCTGCAGATGCCCGACATGGATGGACTGGCGCTCGTTCGCGCGCTGCGCGCTTCGTCGCCGCAACTGCGCATCGCGGCGATTAGCGGACGACTCGAGGAAGACATGGCCGAGACACTGCGCGGGCTCGGCGTGGTGCATCAACTCAAGAAGCCGTTCACGCAGGGCGAAGTCGCCGCGTTCTTGGCGGACTTCCTTGGGTAAGAGGCGCGCGGCCGCTTACTCGTGCACATAGGCCCACTTGCCAAGGCGCTGCACGCTGCCGCCATAGAAGTGAGCCGGATAGTCCTGCTCCGGCAGATAGACGAACGTGTCCCAGTTGAGCGGGCCTGAAGAGCAGTAGGCGATCAGCATCCACTGCTTGCCGCTGTGCGTGGCATTGGGATCCGACTCGATGCGCAACGGCGGCAGTCCGTCAGGCATCGAAGCCAGATACTGCGGCACGAGCACGGTGAGCGACGACGGCGGCTTGCCGCGGTCCGCGATGTAGCGATCCATCGCGGCGACCAGCGGCTCTGCGCGTTCTGCCGCGAGCGCAAAGCCGTGCATGCGCAACGCTTCGCCGCCGAGGAGCGAGAGCACGAACAGCAGCAGCGAACTGCAGCCCAGCAGCACAAGTCGGACGGCCCACGCGCGCGTCGAGGCCGCGAACACGAGGCCGAACGCGACCGGGAATGCGAGGCACCAAGCGAGCGCGTAGAAGAACAGCAGCGGCAGAGCCCATCCGCCCTCCCATCCGCCGAGACCAAGAGCGCAGCGGCCCGTCCATGGGACATAGGCGACGTAGGGAACCGCAGACCACACCAGCAGCGGCGTGAACCAACGGCGCGCGGCCGCGTGGCTAGGGCTCACAGGATGCGCGGTCACGTGCCTGGCAGGTCTAGCCGCTTGGCTTGCTTGAGCAGATCGCGCGCGAGTTGCGCCCTCGTGTTGGAGCCTGGAGTTGGCGCAGCAGGCCGCGGCATGTCGCTGAGCTTCTTGACGCGCGCCCACACGCCGCCGCCCGCGTTGTTGTCGAGCGCGCCGATGTCCGAGATCCGCGGATTCGCCTTCAGCACTTCGCGCACGAGGTTGGCGAGCACTCCCTTGCCGCGGCCATGCACGATCTCGATGCGCATCGTGCCGGTTGCTTGCGCGCGCTCGATCAACCGAAGGATCTCGGCCGTCGCGCGTTCGCTGTCCATCCCGTGCAGGTCGATGCGTGCTTGGAAGTCGCTCATGGCTGGTGACGACGATCCTCGGCGCAAACGCGCGACCTGTCCATCCCGCAGCGCATCAGCGCGAGAGCAACGGCTGCAGCGCAGCGATCACCTTGTCGGCCTGCCGCATCATGCCGAGGTCGTTGGGATGCGATCCGTCCGTCGTGCCCTCGTCGTCGTCGCCGATCAGCCCTGCGCCAGGGAGCAAGTGCACGCCTGCGATGCCGTCTTGCTGCAGCTTCGCGACGGCATCGCGCAGCTCCTTGCGTCGATTCTCGTGATCGCGCGCTCGCTTCTCGTCAAACCACGCGCTCGCGAATGTGCGGTCTTCGACGAACAGGATCGGCGCGTCCTTGCGCGCCTCGCGCAACTGCTTCGCGAGCGGCGCCGCGCGCTCCGCGACGAGTTGCGCCGTCATGTTGGGCAAGCAGTCGACGACGAACGCGGCGGCATCGATCTCGCAGAGACACTGCGCGACTTCCTTCTCCATGCGCCCGTTGCCGGAGAACCCGAAGTTGAAGATCTCGCGGTCGAGCGCGCGGCCCACGATCGACGGCCACGCCATGCCTGCGCGCGATGCGCACGCGCCGTGCATGATGGACGTGCCATAGAAGACGACTGGCTTCTGCTCCTTCGCACGCGGCGGCAGCGGCGTGACGTCGAAGCCCTCCTCGACGCCGATCTCCATCGACTCGACGCCGTTGTAGAGCGGCAGGTAGAGCCAGAACGAGCGCGGGGCCTCGCGCGCAGGGATCCCTTCGAGCAACGTCGCCTCAACGTCTTGCTTGCTCGGCCGCGCCACCGAGAGCCAGCGCCAGCGCGCGCCGTCGTAGCCGTAGAGATCGACGCCGCTGACGCCGGTCGCCGGCATGTGCGCGAGAGCGATCGTCTTGGACGACAGCCGATAGCGAACTCGCACCTCAGGGCTCGCGGTCGCAAAGCGCAGCGACATGCCCGCGCTATTGCGCGAGAGGTTCCACACTTCTTCGCGCACGACGCCTTCGGCGCGCGACGGCAATCGATCGAACGGCGCCTTCGTGTCGCGGAACGCGCGGCCTTCGATCGGCAAGTCCGCGATATCGATCCAGCGAATGGCGCGGCGCGACGCGCGCGCAGGGGACCATGGCAATGCGGCCGCAATCGCCGCTGCAGAACAAGAGCCGAGGAACGCGCGCCGGGTCGAGTGCATCCAAAGAACATAGCCGCCTGCTGGACCACGCCGCACGCGCGCTATCCTGCGCCGCCGCATGTCCACGCTCCGCCCCTTCGCGCTGCTTCTCTGCATCCTCGCCGTGCTGTGCGCATCGCCGCGCGCGCAAGACAAGGCCACTGGCCCAACGGATACCGCAGCGACGCCCGTCGCCGCGATCGAAAAGGGCGAAGTTGTGATCCGCAGCTACCACATGGAGGAAGCGAAGAAGGACATCGACTACGCGCTCTACGTGCCGACTTCGTATGACGAGGGCCGCGCGTTGCCACTCGTTGTGCTGCTGCACGGGCTTGGCTCCAACCCCAAGCAGGTGATCGGCTACGACGGCGTGGTCGACGAGGCCGAGAAGCGCGGCTACGCGATCGTCGCGCCGTATGGGTTCAACGAGCGAGGCTGGTATGGCAGCCGCGGCAAAGGCAAGGAAGGGCCGTTCTTCGGCACCAAGCGCGACCCCGACAACCTCGGCGAACTCAGCGAGAAGGATGTCTTCAACGTGCTCGCGATCGTCGAGAAGGACCTGCGCATCGATCCGACGCGGCGGTTCTTGATGGGACACTCCATGGGCGGAGCAGGATCGGTCTACCTCGGCGCAACGCGCAACGGCATGTGGGCTGGGCTTGCGCCGCTCGCGCCCGCGTTTGGCGGTCCGATGGACTTGCTCAAGCAACTCGGCGACACGCCGGTCTACGTCGTCATGGGCGACAAGGACAAGTTGGTGCCCGTTGCCACCGTGCGCCAATGGGTCGACGAGATGAAGCGACTCAAGACGCCCGTGACCTACGAGGAGATCGCCGGCGGCGACCACGTGCGCTGCATCACGCAGAACGAGGCGATGATCGGACGCGTGTTCGACTTCTTCGATGCAGCGAGCGAACGCGCAAAAGCCAAGGCCGAGTCGAAAGCGACAGACGCGAAGGAGAAGTCTGAGAAGCCCGCGCCGAAGGCCGAAGACGGAACGAAGAAGCAGGCAGCCTGAAGAAGCCGCGGCGCAGCTACTTCGCCTGCTGCGCTGCGTCGCGGGCGGCATCGCGCGCTGCGAGATCGAGGCGATGCGCCGTGACGAACTCACGCAGTGACGTGAGGAAGGGGATCAGAGGAAGCACCGCAGCACACAAAGTCACCGCGAGCGCGGCCATTCCGAAGGAGATGCCTTTGACTGCATCCTCGCACGCGTTCGCGACGCCGGCGTCGCTTCCGGCGCCAATCGCATCTCTGAAGGCTGGCAGCATTTGGCTGCGCACGCGCACCACGATGGACACGGCATGCAGCGCGAGTGCCGCGGCCTGGATGCGGAAGTGAGTGCGCAGCGCGTGGACCACTTCTTCCAGCGTGCGGGACTTCGTCTTCGCTCGAAAGAAGGACACTGCACCGACCACGCTCATCACGGTCGGGAGGGTGGGCTCGAAGAGGATCATCGGTAGGGAGTGAAAACGGCTGCGCCGGAAACTCAAAGCCGGAAATCACCTCAGCGGCGCACGTTGCCCCTTCGCAAGGGCGACGCGCCGCTGCGGCGGTAGAGCGGGTTCGACCTGCTCAACGGTTGCTCGATCGAATCGAACTCCCAGTCAAACCACGCGGCATCGATCGGATCGAGAACCAGCGCTGCGGTTTTGATCGGCGCAGTCTCCACCACGCTGCGCGCAGCAGGGAGTTCTGATACCGCTTCGCCAATCTGCGCTTCGCGCTCGAAGGATTGGCTTGGCGTCGCAAACTCGGTATCTACACAGCAATCGCTGGGCTCTGCCCCGCCCGGAGGAGCAGGGAGTTCGCTTGTGGCGGAACTGATCCAGAGCCCAGCAGCGAGCGCGAGGAGCCCTGGCCACTTGCGCGACAGCCAGGGCTTCGATCGGGGGTTCTTGCCAAGGGACATAGCGCACCTCGCGATCGCAGGGCCGCGGCGTGCAAGACGCCGCGGCCGATGCACTCAGACAATCACAGGCGGAACGGGACGACGTCGATCCGCTCGCTCGTACCCACCACCGCGAAGATCGGCAGGCCCGTGTCCGGGTCTTCGCCGACGTTTGCGCGCGCTTCCATCTGGATGTGGGTCACCGCAGCGAGATTGACGCCGGGAACCGCACGCAGGCGCACGCTGTAAGTCGCGCCCGGAGCGTCGATGTTTGGCAACAACGCGATCGGGAACTCGTTGCGCACTTCCGTGCCGCCAGGGCCCGGCGAGTAGAGCACCGCGAAGAACTGGTCGACGTCCTCAGGCTTGTCCACCGCGCCGCGCCACCGCGCCTCACCGCGCGCACCGGCGACACGGAACTGGATGCGGTCGGCAGTCACGACGATTGGCGCCTGTCGATCGACCATCTCCGTAAGCACTTCGTGCACGAACATGACGTGGTCGCCGACGAGGTGGCCGATCGTGTCGAGCGACGTCTGGCCTTCCTGAATCTGGCGGAAGAACAACTCGCGCGGGATGTGCGAGTCCGCGACACCGAACACCTCGGCGCCAAAGCGCGGATCCTGACTGAAGATCACCAGCATGTCGCCGATGACGAACGAGTCGGGACGCGTCGCATTGCCGCGCGCGATCGAGCGCACGACGCCCGTGGCGACGTTCTCGGACAATTCGATCACCGCTTCGGCATCTTCGAATCCACCAGGCACCAGGTACTCGTTGCCGTTTTCATCCTGGTAGTGCGTACCCGCCGACTTGAGCGTGCCACCCGTCATCGACGGATAGACCCAGTTGGCCGGATCCGCGCCACGAAGGCCCGCGCGATCGAGGAAGTCAGGCGGGAGGATGTCGTCGTGAACGGCGTAGCACGCTTGGACCATCTGGAAGTAGTTCTGCTCGATCTGCTGCTGCGCGAGCGGCGAGCGGACGAGATCCACGGAGTCGCTCACGCGACGCGCTTCGCTGGTGCTGAACAGACTGCGCGCTGCCCCGAGGCGACGCGGGCCGAGGAAGTCGCCCTCGCGCGTGAAGTCACGGTCCTCGCCGATGGCAGAGCTGTCGAGGATCTTATGGAAGTTGGAGCCGCCGATACCGGTAGCCGCTGTGCCGTCGCCGCCGAACACGGACGAGCCTGCGATGTAGTAGGGGACTCCATCCAGCGTCGCGGGAATCGTGATCTTGCGACCCGTGACGTAGATGCCTTGATTAGCGAGGTCGAGGTTCCACATCGGTCCTTCGGTAGCGAAGATCTTGATGGGAAGAATCTGGGTCAGCACACGACCGTCTGCGAGCACAGCTTGCGAAGCCTGAGCAGAAGCGAAGGAGCAGAAACCAACGATAGGAAGCAAACACGCGAGCGCGGGGGCTCGCCCGATCAGAGATAGCATGGAATGAGTCTCGGAGTGATAAGGGAGTTCGTCTTGCCGTGAAGGCGGCCACTGTGAGGCGCCGCCGTAGTGAATGGGAGTCACGGCTGTCTCAAGAAGATACATCTCGCTGACACATGGAGAGTCCCGCGACAATGATGAGCCCATGCCATGGAGCAAAGAATGTAATGCGTGATGCGCACACCGAGGGCAAAGCACCTAGAAGCTACTCTTTCTCACCCTCGACACGCTCAGAGGCAACTTATCCATGCGACGCATTGCACTTGCCTACTCCGCCAATCCGACCCGCCCGATCCAGGGCATGGACATGATCCGCTGGGTCGCGATGGGCCACCGCTTTCGCTGGCTCGACTACAAGGTGCGCCTTGTCACGGATCGCCGCCGCGGCATGGATCGGCTCGATCGCATTCATCTGACGAGCGCGGATCGAATGGACTGGACCGAGTGCGACGCCGTGAAGGTGTGCTACCAAGCGTCGATCGACCTGATCCCGCAAGGGCATCCGCACTTGATCACCCGCATGTGCCGCGTCGTCGACGAGGAGTATCCCAAGCGCGACGACCATCGCCGCGACGAGATGCTGCGCCAGCAAGAGAAGATCCGCGACCTCGCGGCGATCGTGGCGTTCAACGACGAGGTCAACGCACAGCGCTGGCGCGACCGCTACGGCGACAAGCAGCAAGTGCTGATCGTCCCGACCGGTTGCCCAGAGCAGCTGCCGGAAGAGGGCACAAACCCGTTCCCGCAGGACAAGCGCATCGTGCTGTTCATGGGATCGTTGACCTCGCACCGATTCCCCGGCGCGCTCAATGGCCTTGCGCGCAGGCTGCGCGCCGCGTCGCCTGACATCGAAGTGCACTTCCTCGGCAAGAACAGCCTGCAGCACTACGCCGGCGAGAGCGAGCCGCTCGACCCGTCGCTACTGACGATCCACGAGCCCGTGGACGAAGAGAAGACGTGGGACTACGTGCGCAACGCGCATGTCGGCATCGGCCTCGCGCCGAGCGAACACCCGTTCGAGTCCGAGTTGTCGAAGATCTACTACTACCTTCGCGGCGGCCTCCCCGTCGTCACCGAGTCTTCGGTGCCCAACACATCCGTGATCCGCGACACCGGGCACGGCGGCGTCGCGACCTATGGCGACCTCGATGCGCTCGCGCACACGACGCTCGAAGCGATGAAGCGGAAGCCGCGCGACGAGGCTGTGATGCAGCACATGATCGACAAGCACAGCTGGCGCGCGCGCGCCGAGGTCTACGACGCGGCGCTGCAAGCGAGGTGGGCATGCAACGCGAAGTGATCGTTCGACTCGACGACGTGCGCGACCTGTCACCGCGTCTCGAAGCGATCTGGCGCGTGCTTGAGCGCAACGGCGCGGCAGTGCATCTCGGCGCGATTCCGGTCGACGTCACCGAGCAATACGCGCAGGACCTGCTGCGTCGCGCGGATCGATCCCCAGTGCCGGTGACGGTGCAGCAGCACGGCTATCGCCACGTCAACCACAGCACGGG
>JBEELK010000346.1:0-2921 GCA_041168165.1 Planctomycetota bacterium
TGCCGGCCCAATCCTGGGGGATGTCCACGGCGATGCGATACCACGCGATGCCGGTGTAGCCGCGCAGGTCATCGGCTTGGTTCTCCCAGTGCTTGCCTGCCTGCAGGTCGCGCCATGGCGCGGGTTGGTCGTCGTGCTGCGTCGCAAACCAACCGGCGCCCGTTCCGCGGTCGTCGGGATCCGTGCAGAAGCGGAACGTATCAAGCGCGATCGTTCGCTCGTCACAAAGCGCGAGCAGTGCGGCAACGGTCTCGTCGCGCAACGCTCGCTTGGGCGCTGGCCCGTCTCGCAAGTGCTCGAGCATCTTCGCTTCGACGTAGCGACCTGCGTCCGTCGCGGCATCGAAGGTGGAGGCCAGCAGTCGGCCCTTGCCCATGCGCGTCTCGAATGCGAGCAGGTGCGACCGCACGTCTGCGATGTCGTGCGTCTCCCAGTAGGCGAGGACCGGATCGACCTGATCGCGCCACGGCTCCCACGGGATCATGCGCTCGCCGTCGAGATCGAACGGCATGAGGTCGATCAGCATCTGCTGCGGAACGGAGCGATGCAGCGGATGGTGGGGCGCGAACGGCGCTCCGCGAAGATGCCACATGGGCTCCGCGCGCAAGCAGCCCTTCTGCGTGCCGACGCGCAACAACGCGGACGCGCCGCGGCGGATCGCTTCGATCGAATCCGCGTCGAGGCGATCGAGCACGAGCACATCGCTCGGTCGCTCGCGAAGGAACTCAGGCAGCGCCCACACATCCCAATGCGAGGCGACATCGCCATGGGATGCGCGCACGCGCACTCGCTGCGGTGTGTCGACGATCGGCAATGGTGTGGTCTGGAGGTCGCGAGCCTCGAAGCCGCATGCGACGACGGGCAGCCGCAATTCGACGCCCCGCTTCGTGACGAATGCGCGCTGCAAACCCTTCAGCGCGAGCATGCGATCGCGATGCCACGAGAAGTCGCGCGGCGCCCACTTCTCGTTGCCGAATGCGTCCAGCAATCCCATGCGCGCTTTTGGGATGTCGCTCGCCACGCTGACGACGTAGCCCGCATACGGCAGCTCAGACCGCAGCACTTCGATCTGCGCGCGACGCAGCACGAGCGCGTGGTCCTTCGCGATCGCGGGGATCGAGCGCATCGTATCGTCGCCAAACTCGCGCACGACCCACGCTTCAAACCGGCGCTGGTCGTCGAGGCACAGCGGCCGTTGCCAATGCGGCGCATCTGGGTTCGCGTCCCATTGCGCGAGGTCCACCCAAGTGTCGGCAGCGATGCACTCGCCGAGCAGGAGAGGCTTTCGGCCATGCAACGCCATGTGCGTTTCGAAGTCAGCGAGCCTGCGCAACAGCCAGCGATGGTTGCCGTACGGATGCTCGTCCCAGAAGTCCGTCACGCGCTGCCAACCGATCCACGAACTGTCATCGACGACCAAGGTGTCGGGCACCGCAGCATGGCACGCGTCGAACAGTGTGCGCACGACCGCGAGATCCGCGTCGTGCCCGGTCTCGCACGTGATGCTGCGGAACGCGACCGACGGGTGCCCGCCATCCTGCGCGAAGAACTCGCGATACTCCGCGAGCAACTCGTCCTGGTGCGCGGCGTCTAGCTTGGGATGCCACGTCGGATACTCCTGCCAGCACAGCATGCCGAGTTCGTCGCACAGTTCGTGCACGCACGGCGGCGGCACGAACAGGCAGCACTTCAGCAAATTGAAGCCGAGCGCCTTCCAGCCCTCGATCTGCTTGCGCCACCACGCGGCATCGATGGGCGGCGAGAGCTCGCCGTTGCCACAGCCCCAATGGAGCACTCCGCGAACGGACAACGGCGCGCCGTTCCAGAGGATCGTGGATCCATCGGCGACGAGGCTTCGGAAGCCAATGCGCGCGCCATGGCGAGCGAGCGTCGCGCCGCCGCTCCGGAGCTCGAATTCCACGGCGTAGAGATGGGGCGCAGCAGGCGACCACGGCCGCACGGACTTGGCTTCGATGCGAAGCTCCGCCGTCGCTTGGCTAGCAAGGACGACGGAGCCTTCCGCGATGCGGCCCGCGCCATCGCGAATGCGCACGATGCACTCGGCATCGGCGGGGATCGATGCGCCATTGCCGACGCGCAGCGCGATGCGCGCGAGCGCTTCGCCGCGGTTGCCTTCGAGCAAGCGGCCAAAACACGTTGTCCTCGTCGCATCGATCGAAACCCCGTCGTCGATGCACAGGCGCACGTTCTGCCATACGCCGCCGAAGTGCGGCTGGATGATCGGCAGGAAGCCTTGCGTGTTGTGGCCAACTCGTTCGTCGACGCGCACGGCGAGTTGGTCGCTGCCATCCCATCGCAAGTGCTGCGTGAGCTCGCAGGAGAACGGGGTCCAGCCGCCGAGATGCGCGCCGCATTCGACGCCGTTGCAGGTCACCGTCGCGTCTGTCGCCACCGCGTCGAACTCGATCCACACGCGCCGAGACTTCCACTCGGGTCGGAGCGGCAACGCGCGCGAGACGACGACGATGCCATCAAAGGAATCGCCGAGCGCCACTTCGGTAGCCGCTGGCAGCGTGATCTGCGCGGGCGGGCCTGGGATCTCCGGCTCTGTGCGCTCGATCGTCCATGCGCCATCGAGTGGGATGCGCTCTTGCGCGCAGACGCCGCACAGCAGCAGCGCCATCGCCATGCAGCAGAACAGAAGGCGGATCATGCGTAGACCGCGTGGAGCTTCTTCTCCAAGTAGGCGACGAAGGGATCCGCCGACAACTCAGAACCCGTTGCGCGCCGGCACAGTTCCGCCGGATCGAAGCGGCGGCCGTGGCGATGCACCTTGTCGCGCAGCCACGCGAGCAATGGTGCGAAGTCGCCGCGCGCATGCTGATCGTCGAGATCTGCGATGTCGCGCCTCGCTGCGCTCGCAAACTGCGCGGCGTAGAGGTTACCCAGCGTGTAGGTCG
>JBEELK010000347.1:0-7230 GCA_041168165.1 Planctomycetota bacterium
CTCTACCGCCCCACGGCCCGTGACATCGATGGCGATGGCCAACTCGACGTCTATGAAGGCGGCGATCCCTGCGTCGGCCAATTCATGGAATTGCGCGTCCAGGCCTACACCGGCCAGGACCTCAGCATGAACCCGGCCAACTACATCTCTGGCCGCCAGAAGATGATCCCGCTGCACCGCCCCACGGCGGCAGAACTCGCGAACGCACGTCACCGCACGTTCCAGTTTGGCCGCAGTGGCGGCACGGACGAGAAGCCGTGGACCATCAAGGTCGATGGCGGCGATGCGCTTGGCGCCGATCCGACGATCGCGTCGGCGTGCCCGACCGTCGAGACGCTCGAGATCTGGCGTTTTGAGAACGGCGGCAATGGCTGGAGCCACCCCGTGCACACGCACTTCGAAGAGGCGATCATGCTGACCAAGGACGGCCGCACGCCGCCGGAGTGGGAGCGCTGGGCGCGCAAGGACATGTTCCACGTCGGCAAGAAGCTCGAGGGAGCGGACGTGACCGAAGTGGCGATCCGCATCCGCGACTTCGCGGGCACCTACGTCGAGCACTGCCACAACACGACGCACGAAGACCTCGCGATGCTGATGCGCTGGGATGCGATGCGTCCGGGCCAGACGGTGCCGATCGCGTGCCCAATCCCGCGTTGGGACGGCTGTGAGCGCGTGCCGACCACGGCCCTGCCGACCGCGATGACTGGCGACGGCTTCGGCCCGGGCCGCTGAAGCAGAAGGCGCGCGCGGCGGACCAGCAGCGGGTCCGCCACGCAGCGCGCCCATGGCAAGGGCGATAGCCGGCGCTTGGGGATTACCGGCCGCGCATCACCGAGCATTTGCGCCGTCTGGTTTACCGGACGTTGAGTAACTCAGCTCCCTCCGCTTGACCGCAGCTTCAACGCGGTCCAGAGCAAGCGGCCGCTCCCTCGACCGAAACTGGGGGTAGTCTTCGGTCAACGGCCCGCGCCTCCATTGTGGCGCGCATTGCGCCCATGCAGCGCTGGCCGATTGCTCTTTCTCCTCACTGCCATGCCGACTGGACCTCGTCCCGTTTCCTCGACGTCTCTCTCCATAGCAAAGCGCCGGAAGCTCGCCGGCTCCGCGGAATCCACGTTGCTGTGGTCCCTGGTCGCGGCCGGACTGCTCGCGGTTCCCGCATGGAGCGTCTTCCAACAGGCGGCCTCGGAAGCCAACAATGGCGCCAAGGAAGGCCCGCAAGGCGCGCCCGTCGACAACCGCCAAAACAACGTCCTGCCGCCGCTGCTGCAGACCAACCTCGACATCCCGACCGGCGGCTACCCGAGCCCGCTGTTTGGCGCGCAGCCGTTCACGCAGAAGATGATGATGTTCGAGGAATTCGGCACGACGCCGATGCCGAACCACTGCGCGCCAAAGAATTGCGCGTTCCCCAGCACCGCCGACGCGCAGTCCATGCCCGCTGGCACAGCCATCGAGGAGTTCCTGTCACAGCCGCTCTATCCCGAAGCGTATTGCGAATCGAACTGCCACGAATCCAACCCCTGGCAGACCAAGATCGAGCAGTTCCTCGGTAGAGCGCTGCAGACCCCGCCGTGCGAGGGGCGCCCCGAAGGCGTCGACTTCTCCCACCAGCGCTGGCAGGAATTCGGCCCCCAGATGGTCTTCCAGTCGGCAACGACGGGAGCGCGAACTGGCCTCGGTTTCCGAGACTCGCTGCAGATGCACGGATTCCAGCATGGCGAGTTCGGACCTGGCGGCCTCTATCACGTCAATGCGGCTGGCATCGCCGGCAGCAACCGCGGCATCCCGGTCAAGTTCCACCCCAACATGCCGGCGCAGGACCCGCTGTCGGTATGGACGTTCGACGGCACGTTGCCGCCGAAGTTGTTGATGGCGCGCTATGGCGAGACGGTGCTGTTCCGCCACTACAACATGCTGCCGATCGACCCTGCGGCAAATCGCGGGTTTGGCCTCCACACCCTTAGCACGCACGAGCACAACGGCCACAATCCGGCCGAGAGCGATGGCTTCGCTAACGGCTTCTTCTTCCCAGGGCAATTCTGGGACTACCGCTGGCCGATGATCCACGCGGGCTACGACAGCATCAACACGGCGGCCACCGACCCGCGTTGCGGCGCGCCCGACGGCAATGGCGGCATCATCAATCTGCGCGGCGATTGGCGCGAGACAATGAGCACGCACTGGTTCCACGACCACATGCTCGATTTCACGTCGCAGAATGTCTACAAGGGCAGTTCGGCGATGATGAACTACTACAGTTCGCTCGACCGCGGCAATGAGGCGCTCAATGACGGCGTGAACCTGCGCTTGCCGAGCGGCTCCGCCCTCGACTGGGGCAACCGCGATTACGACGTCAACCTCGTGATCGGCGACAAGGCATGGGATCGCAGCGGCCAGCTGTGGATGAACCCCTTCCAGACGGATGGATTCCTCGGCGACCATCTGATGGTCAACTGGCAATACAAGCCCTACCTCGACGTCCGCTCGCGCAAGTATCGCTTCCGCATCCTCAATGGCTCGGTGGCGCGCTACCTCAAGCTCGCGCTCGTCGACAGCCGCGGCCGCCCAGTGCCGTTCCATATGATCGCCAACGACGGCAACATCATGGAGCACGCTGTCGCGTTCGACGGCACGCTCGGCACGCAAGCCGGCATCCTGCCTGAACAGGCAATCGCAGAGCGCTACGACATCGTCGTCGACTTCAGTCGTTTCCGTCCGGGCGAGCGCATCTACATGGTCAACTTGCTCGAGCACAAGGACGGCCGCCGCCCTGAGCGCTCGCTGCGCCTCGACGAGATCGTCCGCGGCACGTATCGCCCGGTCGCCCGCGACATCGACAATGACGGCCAAGCCGACCTCTATGAGGGCGGTGACCCCTGCGTCGGCCGGATCTTGGAGCTCCGCGTGCAGGCTTACAGTGGCGTCGACCTGAGCATGAACCCTGCCAACTACGTGGCTGGCCGTCAGAAGATGATCCCGCTCCACCGCCCGGCGCCGATCCAACTCGCCAATGCACGCCATCGCACCTTCGAATTCGGCCGCAGCGGCGGCAGCGACGACAAGCCGTGGACGGTCAAGGTCGATGGCGGCGAGGCGCACACCGCGGATCCCGCCGTCGTGTCTGCAGCGCCTGAGGTCGGCACGCTCGAGATCTGGACGCTGCGCAATGGCGGCAACGGGTGGAGCCACCCCGTCCACGTGCACTTCGAGGAAGCGATCATCCTGACTCGCGGCGGACGTATCCCGCCGGAATGGGAGCGCTGGGCCCGCAAGGACATGTTCCGCATCGGCAATCGCATCGACAGCGTGCCTGAGATGGACATCGCAATCCGCATCCGCGAGTTCGCAGGCACCTATGTCGAGCACTGCCACAACACCACCCACGAGGACACGGCGATGCTGTTGCGGTGGGACGCAACGAAGCCTGGGCAGACTGTGCCCATCGCATGCCCCATCCCCCAATGGGACGGCTGCGCAACCGTGCCTTCATCCGCCCTTCCCACCGCTCGCACCGGCGACGGCACTGGTCCGACCCGCTGACCAGGGCTATCTTCCTCCGGACCCCTTTGACTCGGCGCGCGCCCTATTCGCGCGCCGCCCCCCGATTGCACTCCTCCTGCGGTTCCGCAGCTATGCGACTCCCCTTTGCCATTCCTTATGCGCTCGCCGTGGCCTTTGCCGTGGCAGCGCCCCAAGACGCTGCGCGCGCTCAAGAGCACACGCGCATCGTCACTGGTGGCGACCAATGGGGCGCCAACTACTTCCCGAACTACGAGCTGACGACCCAGGACGGCCAAAAGCTCAAGTTCTTCGACGACATGATCAAGGACAAGGTCGTCCTGATCAGCTTCATCTACACCAATTGCCCCGACGCCTGCCCGCTTGAGACCGCGCGCATTGCTCAGGTCCAGGGCATCCTCGGTGACCGCGTCGGCAAGGACGTGCACTTCTACTCGATCACGATCGACCCCAAGAACGACACGCCCGAGGTGCTGAAGGAGTACGCGCAGCGCTATCAGGCTGGCCCCGGTTGGCAATTCTTGACCGGCAATGAAGCGCAGATCGCCAAGCTCCGTATGAAGCTTGGGCTCTATGACCCGACCGAGGGCACCGAGCTGCAAGATCACGGTCTCAACATCATCATTGGCAATCAGGCGACGGGACGCTGGATGCGTTCTGGCCCGTTCGAAAACCCTTACGTCCTGGCGCGCCAGATCGGCGATTGGCTCCACAACTGGAAGCTGCCGCCGACCGCCGAGCTCGACTACAAGACCGCGCCCAAGCTGCGCAACATCAGCGACGGCGAGAGCCTCTTCCGCACGCGCTGCTCGTCGTGCCATGCAGTCGGCGGCACCAATGCGGCGCTCGCCAAGCTCGGCCCCAACCTGTTTGGCGTCGTCGATCGCCGCGAACGCCCGTGGCTGCAACGTTGGCTCATGGAGCCAGACGTGATGCTCGCAGAGAAGGACCCGATCGCGATGCAGATGTTCGAGGCCTACAACAAGGTCCCGATGCCCAACATGCGGCTGTCTGCGAAGGACGCCGAGGACATCCTGGTCTACCTCGAAGAAGAGAGCCGCCGCGTCGCGACCGTGGTCCCCACGATCACCGACGAGAATGGCGTCGAACGCGAAGCCAAGGCCTCGTGCTGCGAGAAGTCGGACACCGTTGTGGTCGGCGACGAAACCGCGGAACCCGCGGAAGACACGGCCTCGGAGCAGGGCGGCAGGCTTCGCCCGCTCGCGTGGATCGGCGGAGTCCTCGGGCTCGCGCTCGGGACGCTTTTGCTGCGCAAGTTCCGCAGCGCCTGATCCATAGCACTCCATCGCGTTGCGGCGTGCGCAGGCTCGCCGCATGATCGCCGTGCATGAGCGACGCGCGGCAGCCAGACGGCGATGCCAACAAGCTGCCGACCGACCTCGAAGACGAGGTGCTCGCAGCGCTCGAACAGGACGACGCGACGCGCGACACAGTGATCGCGCAGATCCTCGTTCGCGCGCCGGAGCACGCGAGTGAGATCCGGCGGTGGCTGCAGGCTTCTGGCGCAATGCCGGCGGCGAACGCGCCCTCCACGTCGCCCAGTCCACAGACTCTCATCGGCCCCTGGCGCGTGCTGCGCCTGCTCGGTCGCGGCGGCTTTGGCAGCGTCTACCTCGCCGAGCCCGCGACGGGCGGCGCGACCGTCGCGATCAAGGTGCTCCGCGACGACCTCTCCACGCGCGATGTGCTGCGGCGATTCGAAAAGGAACGCGAGGCTCTCCAGCGCCTCGACCATCCTGGCATCGCGCGCCACGTCGGTGCGGGCCAGACCGAGGGCGGCAAGCCGTGGTTTGCGATGGAGTATGTGCCCGGCGGCACGCTGCTCGCGCACTGCCGCAGGCTCTCGATGCCGATCCGCGCGCGCGTCGGCATCTTTCTGCGCGCGCTCGACGCAGTGGCCCATGCGCATCAGCGCGGCATCCTGCATCGCGACCTGTCGGCCAACAACGTGCTGGTCAGCGGCGATGGCGAAGACGCGCAGCCCAAGATCATCGACTTCGGCGTGGCCAAGTCGCTCGATGCGCCGCTGCTCGATGGCGGCTCTTTCACGTTCCAGGGCACGTTGATGGGCACGCCCGAATACATGAGCCCGGAGCAGGCGAGCGGCATGCTCGGCGCGATCGACACGCGCACCGACGTCTACTCGCTCGGCGTGCAGCTCTACGAACTGCTGACGGACCAACTGCCGATCCCGAGCGAACAGCTGCGCGCGCAAGGCCCGGCTGGCATTGCCGACGTGCTGCGGAGCCACGAACCCGAGCCGCCGAGCGCCGTGGCGCCGCCGCGTGTGCGACGAGCGCTGCGCGGCGATCTCGACAGCATCGTGATGCGCGCGATCGCGAAGGACCGCGACGAGCGCTACGGCTCCGCGGCGGAGTTCGCAGCGGACTTGCGTCGCAGCCTCGCCAACGAGCCCGTGCTCGCGGCCCAGACCAACGCTTGGTACTTGCTGCGCAAGTACGCGCGCCGCCATCGCGCGCGCGTTGCGTTCGCGGCGGTGGCCACGGCGCTCGTGTTGAGCGCGACGCTCGTCAGCTCATACCAATGGAACGAAGCTCGCAACGCACGCAGCGAGCTTGCGAACGCGCTCGATGCACTCGCAAAAGAGTCGGAGAAGGGCTTCCGGCTGCTCGCCGCTCAGCAGCGACTGCTGCGCGGCATCGAGGAGGAGCCGAGCCTCGTGCCCGCGTGGCCGAACCGCATCGACGCGATGCGTCGCTGGCTCGCGGATTACGAAGCTCCGTTGCGAAGCGCATTGATGGAACTGCGCCCTGATGACAGTCCATCGACATCGCGCACGCCAGCGACTGCAGAAGCGACGCACGGCGTCGACCTTGCGCAGGCGCTCCTTCGCATCGAGAAGGAGATCGGAGCCTTCGTCTCACCGAGCGGCGCAGCAGCGCGCGTGCAACGCCGACTGAGATTTGCCGAAGAGCGCGTCGCGCCCGCGCTGCTTCGCGACGCCGATGCGTGGCGCGCGGCTGCCGTGGAGTTGCAGCGCTCTGCGAGTTCGCTGCCGCCGCAACCGGGGCTCGTGCCGCTCGGCAAGGACCCAAACACGGGGCTGTTCGAGTTCTTGGATCTCGCGACGCACGACGAGAACGCGCCGCTGCCGACGCGCGGCACCGATGGCAGGATCGCGATCGAAGAAGGCACGGGCATCGTGTTCGTGCTATTGCCGCGAGCCACCATGCGGCTCGGCGCGCAGCGTTCGGAGCAAGGCATGGAGCGCTTCGACGCTGACGCGGAGAACAACGAGTTGCGCGGTGAGTCGACGATGCTCGACGAGTTCTTCATCGCGAAAACCGAACTCACGCGCGCGCAGTGGGCGCGGCTCGTCGCAATCCCAATCGAGGGCCGCAGGAACCTGCCGCAGACCGAGATCGACTGGGACGAAGCCTGCGCAGCGCTGCGCGCGTTTGGCATGGACCTGCCGACGGAGGCGCAGTGGGAGCACAGTTGCCGCGCGGGGACCACGACTCCTTGGTGGACTGGGACTTCGCTTGAGAGCCTCGGCGCCGCCGCGCAGTTTGGCTCCGCGCTTGCTCCGGTCGCGCAGTTGCAGAGCAACGCGTTTGGACTGTTCGACGTGCACGGCAACGCGGCCGAGTGGTGCCGCGACTTGCAGTTCGGCTACGACCAGGCCCAACCGCGCGCGCGCGATGGATTGCTGACTGCGCCGTCGTC
>JBEELK010000348.1:0-49030 GCA_041168165.1 Planctomycetota bacterium
GCGCTACCGCAGCGAGCCCGCGGCGAACCTCACTTTGCCGCGGTCACGCTGCGCACGAACTGCGCAACTTCGGCGCGAGCCACCGACAGGCCGCCAATCCACGGACGCGGCCGCTCGGGCGCGATGCGATAGCCGCACTCGACGCCCGCTTCGCGCAATCGGTCCGCAGTGAACGAAGTGAACTGCAGGCTCGACGAACTCGGGTGACCAGTCAGCGGAATGCCGAGGATTGGCAGCTTTGCGATGCGTTCGAGCTGCGGCTTTGCGAGCGCGCCTGCGCCGCAAAGCACCACGCCGCGAGCCGACGCGAGCAACGAGTCGGCAAAGCACAAGGCGACTGCGGACTCGAGTTCCGCGACAAAGATCGTCGTGCCATCCGTCGGCATGCGCTCGTGCAGCGCAGCCACTGCCGACGGCAGCGACTTGGCGAAGGGCGCGGACTGCGTCTGCGACTGCACCCACGCGATCGGCCACTCTGCGCCGAGGCCGAAGTCGCCGACGCGACGGTAGAGCCAGCGGCCAGAGCGAGCATCGGGGGCCGAGGGTCGACGCCCGCGCGGATCCAACGACGGGGCGCCAGCGAGCACGCAGACGAGCGGCAGCTTGGCATCCGCTTCCTTGCGCACCGGCCAGCGCACCACGGCAGGCAACGTCTGATCGCCGCCCGTTGGCAGCGCCGTCGGCAGCAGCGTTTCGAGCCCATCGAGCAACGGCTTCTCGGCGGCGAGGTTGGCGAGCGCCTTCTCGGCGCGAACCAAGTCGGCCACGGCGTCGCTCGCGCCATCGAACGCTTCGCCCGCGTACGCGCGGCTGACTTCGAGGAGCAATCCATGCAGCAGCGCGCGATCCGTCGGCATCAGCTGCTTCTCGACCGCGAGGATCTTGCCCTGCGCCGCTTCCGACCGCTGCTGGTAGCCGCGCAGCACGGAAAACGCGTGCTCGACGACGTAGTCGTTGGCGCTCGGCCCCTTGCCATCCACGAGGACCGACAACCGCGCGACGTAGGTCCCGTCCGCGAGATCCTTCGCCGGGGCCTCGACGTGCACGTGGCCCATGCGCAAGTCCTCGATCGCCTGGCCCGCGCCGAAGTCCATCGCGAACTGGCGCGCACCCGCGCTATCGAACACCTCTAGGTCAAAGCGGACGTCCTTCGGCAACGGCACGACGTAAGGCAGCAGCACCGTGACGTGCAGCGATCGGCACTCCTCCTTCGACGCCTCAGGATCGACAACCTCGGGCAAGACGTAGGCGCCGACCGTGCACCGCAGCAAGAACGCATCGTCACACGGGACTCCGCGCAAACGCGCGAGAGCGTGCGCCGCTGGTCGGAACGGGATCGAGTCATCCACATTGACGAGCAGGTTGGCGACGGTCCGCACCGTGTCGTCATCGCGGCCCGAGCACTCCTTCACGATGCGCTCGCGCAGCAGTTCCAGGTGCAAGTCCGCCCACCGCTCGCGATAGAACGGTCCCTGCGCGCACAGCGACGCAGTGGCGAGACTCAGCGCGGCGAATCCACAGACGAGTAGTTGGCTGCGACCCATTCTTGGAACTCCTTGTCGAACGCGAGCGGCCCAAATCCATAGACGGCCTGCATCGCATCGCGCATCTCGACCTTGGCCTTGAGCTGCTTCAAGAACGCCTTGAACTTCTCGCCGCCGTGCTTGGTCAACAGGCAGTCCACCATCGCAAACGACTGCGCGTGCTCGGGGAACGTCAGTTGGTCCGTGTTCTTTGGCCCGATCGCAGCAAGGCTCTGCATGCCGCCGGTGTCGAGCAACAGGCGCACCGCGGGCCGCCAGCGGCCGCCCTTGTAGGTCTGGCCTTGTTGCGTGAGGACTTCTTCGAAGCAGTAGTTGGTGCACTTGCCGCCGATCTTGTCCTCGAACCAATGCGCGAGCCCTTCGTCGACCCAGCCGTTGGCAGGGTTGCCGAAGTAGCCCGCAGGCTGAAGGTTGGCAGTGAGCAAGTGCACGACGTTGTGAACGATGTTGCGATGCAGCGCTTCGTCGTCGGGTAGCCCGCGCGGCTCTTGCCACATGCAGTAGACCGCGTCGAGACCCATGAGCTTGGTGCCGACTGCGAAGTTGCCGCCGAGCCCCGTGACGCGCGGACCGAGGTCGTTGGCCTGGCGACTGTCGCGGCACATGTAGACCAGCAACCGGGCCGAGAACTCCTTATCCTCGCAATGCAGCGTCTCAAGGAAGAGCGCGCGCAACGCCTCGATGCGATCGCCATACAGGTGCATGGCTTCGTGCGTGTCGAGCTTGTCCTTGCCGACGGTCAGCTTCGGAACGCCGAAGCTGAGATCGCAGTGCGCAGTCTGCAGATGGAGCATCGGCTCCACCTTGCTGTGCGCGTCGACCTTGCCGCGCAACGCCTCGCGCCATGCGCGCACGGTCTCGACGCGCTTCGCCAGCTCGGACTGGGCCGTCTCGTTCGTGCACTGCTTGCAATCGACGCTCAGCGCGCCGGAGCACGCTTTGCATGACTCCGCGGCGCTGCAGAACGCGACCTTGCGCTCCGTCTCCAGCATCCCCTTCTTGTGCTTGCTGCAATCGATCACGCCGTGGTTGCCGCATGAACGGCACGTGGTCGCAACCGGAGCTTGCGCGAGCGATGGCGCAACCAACGACGCGCATGCGACGACGAGGATCGCGGCCGATGCCATCGGCGCAACGAAGCGACGCAGTGCAGCAAACGTCATTCGCGCGACTCTAGCAGCTCGCATGCGGTCCGCCCACGACGTGCGAGGCTCACGGCACCTGCAATGCCTTGTGGGCCTGCGGCAGCACGCGCACGTCGAACTTGGCCGCCTCTGCGCGCGCGAGCATGGCCAGCAGCTTCTGCTGCGGCAACGGGTCGCGTTCGAGGTTGCACGGCGTCACCGGCTGCAGCACCAACACGATGCGATCGGCAAATGGCGACAAGCGCTCCAACGCGAGCGCGAACGACGCTTCCGTGCACGACGGCGTCAGCACGACTTTGACGTCCACCGTGGCGCCGCGCTCGAGCGCGATGCGGCAGCACTCCGCGTGCGCATCGCCATGGTCTGCGCCGCCGATCGTTTCGGGCAGCTTGTAGTCCGCCGACAGATGGTCGACCTGCTCCACGCATGCGCGCAGTGCTGCGGGATCGATCGCGGCCGTCTCCAGATGCATGCGCCAACCATCGCGACGCAGCAGCGCGCCCACGTCGCGAACGAACGATGGGAACACCAACGGCTCGCCGCCGGTGATCGACAAGCGCGGCGCCGCGCGGTGAGTCTGCGGCCGCAACATGCGCGCAAGCTCCGCGGCCCGCAGCGCGGTCACGGGATTGCGCTCTTCGAGCCTCCCGCTTGCGGCATCGACCGAGAACGTCGGCAACGCCGCGTAGCTGTGCGGAGTGTCGCAGTAACTGCACCGCAAGGGGCACGTCGCGACGCGCAAGAATCCCATCGACTCGCCGATGTGCCGACCCTCGCCCTGGATCGACCAGAACATCTCGATGAGCGGCGCGCGCACTACAGAAGCAACCGCGTCCATCGCTCAGGTGCGCGCGAGTTCGTTGAGGACACCGATGCCGCGCAGCAGCGTCTCGTCATCGGCGGCGAACGACAGGCGGAAGTGCGTATCGCGCGACGAGAACGACTTGCCTGGCACGATCAGCAGCTTGCGCAGGGTCGCGGCTTGCAAGAACTCGTCGCCGCTCTTGCCATGCGGCAACTGCGGGAACGCATAGAACGAGCCATCAGGCGGCAGAAGCCCGTACGACGCGTCGAGCGTTCGCGCGAGCAGGTCGCGCTTGCGCTTGTAGTCGACGAAGTGCGGCTGCAGGTCCAGGTCGAACGCGACCTCGAGCATCGCATGTTGGAACGGGGCCGGCGCGCAGACGAAGCTGAACTGCTGCAGCGTCTTCATCGCGTCGAGGATCTTCGCGGGCCCGGTCGCGTAGCCCATGCGCCAACCCGGGATGCCATAGGTCTTGCTGAAGCCGCCGAGTTGCACGCACTGCTCGGCGCAGCTCACTGCGGACGCAAACGCGCCGTCGTAGACGAAGAAGTCATAGATCTCGTCGCTGATGACGACGAGGCCATGCCGATCCGCGATCTTGCACGCAGCTTCGACTTCTTGCCGCGTCATCACCGCGCCGGTCGGGTTCGACGGCGAGTTCAAGAACAGCACGCGCGTGCGTTCTGTGATCAGCGACTCGATCTCTGCTGCATCGATCGAGAAGCGCGCGCCGTTGCTCTTCGGATAGGTCGAATAGAACCGCGGCGTGGCGCCGATCACGGTCGCCAAGTTGCGGTACATCATGAAGCCCGGATCCGGCAGCAGCACTTCGTCGCCTGGATCGAGCAACGAGAGGAAGGCCAGCACGATGCCGCCCGAGACGCCGGCGGTGACGATGCTCGATTCCGGGCGCTTGCCGTAGCGCGACGCCACGTCGTCGAGAATGCGCGCATTGAGCGCCGGCAATCCCTGCGTCACCGTGTAGCGGTTGAAGCCCGCGCGCATCGCGCGGCATGCGGCGTCGACCAACTCAGGCGGCGCGTCGTAGTGCGCTTGCCCGATCGACAAGTTGATCGGGTCCTCCATCGTCGACATCAGCTCGAAGATGCGGCGAATGCCGCTCGGCTCGATGCGACCCATGCGTTCTGCGAGCACGACAACGCCTCCTGCTAGTGGACTCCGTACATGCAAGCAGCGCGACCTAGATCGCGCTGCAGAGCGGGTGTTGGTGCGACTCGGCGAGCCACGCGAACTACAGCGCGAGGCTGTAGATCACTTCTTGCCCGCAGGCTTCGCGTCGGCCTTCGCGTCAGGCGCAGCCTTCTTGGCGGCCTTGGCCTTGAACTTGGTGCGGACCTTCGGGAGGCCGACGACCTTGTCGCCGTCCTTCCAACGGCCGGCCTTCTTGAGGGCGGCAATGCGCTCGACGCGCGACCACACATTGCGCTGGCCACCGCCGGCGCCGGAGAGCTTGAGACTGGAGTGGATGGACATGACCTGCGAATTCTCGGCCCGGGACTAGCCGGGCGCTCAAAGGGCCGAGCAGTCTAGCGGAGTTCCCTCACGAGAGGCCAGCCCTGAGTTTGTTTTCTGAAGCTATCGAACGTGGAGTCGGGTGCCGGCACCGCTTGCAGAGCTTCGAGCGCCGACTTGCGATCTGCATCGCCATCGAAGTAGACGACGAGGCCGTAGGACACCGAGGAGTCCTTGAGTTGGAATTCGCGCAACCGTGCATTGAGCAGGCCGGCGGAGCGCAGCGAGCGAGCAGCTGCCGATGCAGCGGCGAGTTCGCCGTAGCTCGCCGTCAAGAAGAAGGTGCGCGACCGCGGGCGCATGTCTTCCTGCTCGCCGATTGGCCCGGGGGCAATCCCGTTGCGCCCGTTGCCATTGCGTTCCGCCGACATCGAGGCCTTGAGACCGCCTTGGTTGGCATCGTCGCGCTGCCATGGCAACACGTTGCCGAGCGCGTAGCCGATGCCGAGGCAGAAGATGGCTGCGCCAGCGACCGCTAGGCCGCCGGACGACTTGCCACGGCGCGAACCACCACCATCCTCGCGACCGCCCATTAAGGAACGGACCGCCGACGAAACCTGGTGGAAAACGCCAGAACTGGAACGGCGACGACCGGGACCCCGGTGCGCCAAAAGACTCATCAAATCGCCTGACCTGCGTGCCAAAGCACCCTCCTGCACCGATAGCTGCGGCGCTGGGAAATCGCTCTCGTGACCGTTTCCGGTTGACCGACCGGAAGTCGCCGAACCGTAGCAGCAGCACGAAGGAACGCAAGGCGCGCGAACGATCAGCGCGCGAGTTCTTGCTGAATGCGTGACAGTGCGCGCAGCACGTCGGCCGGCGCTTCCGCATCCGGCGACTGCAGGTAGCCATCGACGAGCGACTTCGCCTCGCCGGTGCGGCCCAGTCTGCGCAGCGCCAACGCGCGCACCGCGACCTGCCGACTGTGCTCCAAACCACTCAATCGCTGCCCTTCGAGCGCGCGACGGCTGAACTCGTCGAGTTCCGCGAGATCGGTCGCTTCGTCCTCGACCATGCCCGCGGCGAGCAGCCACGCAGGCCAGTGATTGTCTGGATCGATCTGCAGGCACAGCCGGAATGCCGCGCGCGCCTTCTGCTCGTCGCCCGCTTTGCGCGCGTCGATGCCGAGCGACTCCTGCCGCCGCCACACCGCCTGCAGTTGCATGCGGATCGCATCGGTCGCGAAGTCCTTTGGGGCCCTCGCGACACACTGCAGCCACGCGTTCGCGGCCCCGTTGTCGTCCTTCGCAAAGAGCCGCTCGTAGCCGAGGTCGCGCAGGTTCTCTGCGAGCATCGGCCCGGTGTCCTCGAGGTCCGGCAGCGAACGCGACAGGCGCTCCAGACACTCGATCGCCGCCGCGAACTGGCGCTGGTCGCGCAGGATCCGAGCCCGAACGAGATCGACGGCAGGCTCGCTCGGGTTGTAGTGCAGCGCGCGATCGATCAGAGTTTGCAGTTCGGTGTGCGTGACGTCTGGCTCGGAAATGCGTTGGCGAGCCTTGTGCATCCATAGACCCGACAACAGCCGCGCAGCCTCACGGTCGCGCAATCCCGTCTGATCGCAGTAATCGCGCAACGACCCGATCGCTTCGTCGAGTCGCCCTTGCCCTTGCAGCGCGCGAGCGAGCGCGAGCCGCAAACGAGGGTCTGCCACTCGGCCCGACTGCACCGAAAGCCCAATCGCTTGGCGCGCGTAGTCCTCGGCCTCCTTTGCGAGGCCTGCATCGAGGCATACCTCGGCGGCCCCCACCCATGCTTCGGCGAGATCCGGTCGCTGCGATGCAGCACGGCGGAAGTTGGCGATCGCGAGCAGCGACTTGCCCTGCAAACGCGCGAGCATTGCCGCGGCGTAGTCGAGTTGCGCGTCGTGCGGCGCCGCACGGCGCGCGCTGGCAAGCCGCTCCTCGATGCGCTGGATCTCCGGGGCCTCGGAAGTGAGCGGCGCGATGCGCAGCTCCTTTGCGAGCGCCTCGACTGCGAGCAAGACCTCGGCGGCGGCGACGCGCGCGTCGTCGGGGCGCAGCGAACGCGCACGGTCCAGCGCGCGGTCAGCATCGAGTTCGCGCCCCGCGAGACGAAGCGGCGTCAGCGCCGAAAGCAACGTCTCGACCAACAACGCCTCTCCGATTGCGCGCGGAACGCGGCCGCTGTCGCGCACTCGCTCCGTCGCTTCTACCGCAGCAGCCATCGCAACCACTGCGGCTTCAAACCGGTTCTCCTGCAGCGCGAACTGTGCCAACTGCAACTGCGCGCGACGTTCGTGCTCTGGATACCGAGCGACCTTCGCCGCTCGCTCCGCGAGTTGCTTGTCGTCCTCCGACGGCAGCTTGGCGGCCGCGGTTGCTGCCGATCGCGCTTGCAGCAGGTTGAGCAACGCGACCGCATTGTCCTCTGCGGCGGCAAGACTCGCGGTCCACAGCCGCTCGCTGGAAGTAAACGCCGGCGCGCGCAACCACGTCGCAGCGAGCAACGCAACGCACGCAACCAACGCGGCCGCGATGCGAGTGCGACCCTTGTCTGGAATCAGCGCAAATGCAGCAGCCCACAGCCACGGCAACGCGAGGTAGAGGTAGCGATCCGCGACGCTGATGACCGAGGCTGGGTATGCGGTGTTGAACGGCACCAGCGCCGCAAAGAACGCGAGCAACAGGCATGCTGGCCCGCGGAGCCGCGCGCTGCGCATGCTTGCGAGCAAGCAGAGGGCGATCGCAGCGAGCGCAGGCCACGTCCACCAACTCGCGGCGACAAAGCGCTCCAACGTGGCGACTTCGGGATAGAGCACGTTGAGGCCAGCAGGCCATGCCGCCACCGAAACATAGTGGAGCAGCGCGCCCGCGACTTGCGGCAATCGATCCACCACGTTGCCTTGCGCCATGGTGCCTGCGAGCGCTGCGTTGTGTTGGTGCAAGAGCGCGAGCGGCAAGACGGCTGCGATCGACGCCAAGGTAGCAAGGTAGGCCCTGCGCGGTGCGCGGCGCAGCAACAGCAGCAGCACGGCAACGGCTGGAATGACGACGGCAGTCGCCTTCGACAACATGGCGAGCGCGGATAGCAGCACTACGAGCGACAGTTCTCTCACGGTCGTGCGTTCCACGCATCGAACCGTCCGCCACAACGCCGCGAACGCGAACACGCCACACAACACATCCTTGCGTCCACTCACCCATGCGACGGACTCGCAAAGCGCGGGATGCAGCGCGAACGCGAATGCGGCCGGGATCGCGACCGACTGCGGCAGGCGCAGTTCTCGCAATGTGAGCAGCAACAGGATCGCAGCAAGCGCGTGCAGCAAGGCCGCGTGCAGATGCGGCAAGAAGGGCGTTCCCCCGCCCCACCACGCGTCGATCCACAACGACGCATGCGCGACAGGCAACCAGACGTCCGCGACGATGGCGCTCGGGTCGAGCACGACACCGAGGCCGGCGAGCAGGCCGTGCTCCTCAGCCGCGGCACTCGCCGCGCGGAACACCGCGTTGTCGGGGCCGAAGTAGAAGTTGTCGTCGAAGTTGAGGAACTGCGCGCGCCAGAGGCTCGGCCCGTAGGCGACCAAGGTCACGACCAGTAGCGCGATCGCCGCAATCCACGCGCGCCCGAGAACGGGCGCAGAGTGCGTGGCGGGCAAAGGTTGCGCAGATGGCGCTGCAGAGGAGTGCATCAGTTCGCGGCGGGCTGGCTGCGGGGAAGGGCGCAAGACTGTTGCACACCGATTCTGCTTCGTCCACCACAGCACACGCCGCGTGACCACGTTCGCGAGCGCGGTAGCGTGTGCGCCGTGCACTCGAACCCAACCCTGCGCCGACCGCCTCAGATGCCGACCGCGCGCATCCTCCCGCTCGCCGATGCCGCGATCGCCGCGGCCTGGACGGCGCGCGGTCGCCGCGTCGAGTTGCTACAGCGCCGCAATGCAAAGCTCGGATACGTCATGCCGCTGCGGCGCGACCTCCCGAGCTTTCCGGCGGCGAAGGCGACATGGGACACGAGCGAACCCGTGTTCTTGCCGGGCATCCTCGGCGCCGGCCTCGATGCATGCGCAGCTGCGATCGAAGAGTCGCTTGCGATGTTCGAGCGACTGCGCCAAGGCGGCGAGTTCCTCGACGAACTGGAGTCTCGCATGAGCGAGGACCTCGACTTCGCTTACGCCGGCAGCAGCGGCGAGAGCGACGACCCGAGAGATGTCGAGGCCGTCTTCTTCCGCGCCGAGAGCGGCGAGTTCGCGGGCGAACAGGACCTGTGGGCGCGCGCAAGTTGGATCGCCAACGACGAGACGGACATGTCGATGCGCATTCGCCACAGCAGCGGCGATGGCGCGCCGGATGGCTGGCTCCGCGCCACCGATCGCGCGTGCCGCGCCGTCGATGATCTTGCGCGCCGCGCGTTCCCAGAATGCGCGGCGATCGACGAGTGCGCGCCGCTGCAAACGATGCTCGCTGGCTTGCTCGGACGGCCGTTCCGGCTGTCCGAACGCATCCTCTACAACAACGCGCCCAACGGCGGCGCGGTGTTTCATCACGACGCAGAGCCCGGCCAGTCGGGCGTCTGCTTCAGCCAACTCGAAGGCCGCACCGCATGGCTGACGCTCAGCAAGCGACGGCTCGCGCGCATCCTCGTTCGCAACGGCGCGGCGAAAGACGAACGCCTTGCGATCCAGCGCCTCGACCGCGGCGAGGACCGCGAGTTGTGGCAGTGCATCAACCGCGACGAGTCCTTTGCGCAGCAATTGTCGGCGCATGGTGCGGTTTACGTGCTCGAAGCAGGCGACTCGATCCTGCTGCCGTCGCAAGCATTCGACGATTGCGCATGGCATTCGGTGATCGCGCTCGGCGATCGGCCGAGCCTCGCGCACAGCTATGGCATCTTCCTTCGCGATGTCGGGCCGGTAGCCAAGCGCGGAAAACGCGGCTAGAACGCTCGCCATGGGCGCCGAACGACACGACCTGCTGCTGCACTTGCAGAACGCGGCGTTCGGCTATGGCATGGACTTGCTGCTCCAAGTCCCGGCCCGAACGACTAAGCCCCAGAGCGAGCCCGCGGGCGAGTTGGCCGCGAAGCCCTTGGGATCTGTGTCGGCCCCATCCGAACCGAGGCGCATGCCGTGGGAACGCGGCGCGGACCGTCAAACGAGCGCTTCGGTTGATGAGTCGCCGAAGCGAGAAGTAGCTCCTCCGCCAGTTGCGACTCGTGCCGCGACAACCCAAGTCGCAAGCGCAGCGCCTGCGCGAACCGCTGCAACGACCGCCGCGACGGTCCAAGCGGAGGACCCGCTGCTGCGCCTGCGCGCCGAGGCGATGGCTTGCCGCAAGTGCAAACTGTGCGACACGAGAAAGTCAGTCGTGTTCGGCGAAGGAACTCGCCGCCCCGAGGTGCTGTTCGTCGGCGAAGCACCGGGCGCGGTAGAGGATCAGACGGGCCGCCCGTTCGTCGGGCCAGCCGGCCAGCTGCTCGACAAGATCCTCGACGGGGCGATGGGATACAGGCGCGAAGACGTCTACATCGCGAACATCAACAAGTGTCGTCCGCCGGGCAATCGCGACCCAGAACCGGACGAGGTCGCGGCGTGCATACCGTTCTTGCGGCAGCAGGTGGAACTGTTGCAGCCCAAAGTAATCGTGGCTCTCGGCCGAGTCGCCGCCCACAACCTGCTCGGAACCGAGGAACCGATGCGCGCGCTGCGCGGCCGCGAACTCAGCTACGACGGCATTCCAGTCGTCGTCACCTGGCATCCCGCGTTCTTGCTTCGCGACCCATCCCGCAAGCCGGAGACGTGGCAGGACATCAAGCGCGTGAACCGCATGCTCGGCCGTCCGGAAGACCCTCGCCAGGCCAAGTCGACCGAGGCCTGAAATCGCGTTGTTTTCGACGGTTGGCTGTTCTTGACCGTGCGTTGCGGCATCGCTACCGTCCGCCGACCCTTGCGGTCCGAACTGTGCGTTCGAACCGTTCGGAGGCTGCTCGAACGACCCCGTTTGCCCGCTCGCATGCGTTCGGTTCGCACCCGTCGCAAGCCCACGATCGCGCATACGAAACGCGTTTCCGCAGTGCTCTTTCTCGTCGTTCCCTGCTGATGCAATCCTTGGTTGCTTGCGCGCTGCCGTTGCCCCTGCGGCAGGCGTAGCAACGAAGGACTCCCGCTCGTCCACCCCTCGGACTGCTACTCCCTCTCTGCTAACCCCTCTTTGGGCAGGCCTGTCATGATCAAGGTTGAGACCCTGCGCCTTCGTGGCCTCTGCGCGTCCTCGCTGCTCGCTCTGGCTGCTTGTTCCGGCACGCAGACGAATTCTGGCCAGGCGATGGGCGAACCGTCGCGCGACCCGGCATCCAACGATTTGGCTGCCTTCTTCTACGACCAGCAGCAGGACCCGCAGGAGCGGCCCAGCACGCAGGCGTTGCTCGAAGGAGCACTGAAGAACGCACGCCGTTCGCTGGAAGCTCGCCTGTTCGAGGACGCCCGCAACGAAGCGGCGTTCGCACTCGAACTCGACAACCAGAACGCGGAGGCGCGCGACATTCTGCGCCGCTGCAACGAAGTCTTGGGTGATCGCGTCGCCACGGTCGGCGGTCGCTTCGCCGACGAGATCCTCCGCAACCGCATCGCCGCAGAACGCGACCGCACGCTGGTCGAGCGCGAACTCGAGCAGGCCAACGCGCACATGCAGCAGGGCAGCTACGGCCGCGCAATCGAGAGCTACCAGCGCGCGCTCGCGACGCTGCGCCTCTCGCCGCACTTCCAGCCCAACGATCCGTTGCTGCTGCGCACGCAGGCCGAGTTCGAGGCCGCGAGCCAGCGCAAGGTCGATGCAGACAAGCAGAACCTCGCCAACATGGAATCGGCGAGCAAGTCGGAGTTGGACCGCCTCGCGAAGGAGCAGCAGGAGTCGAAGGAAGACCGCGTGAAGCGCCTGCTCGAGGACGCCAACAAGCAGTTCCTCGCTGGCCAGTATGCGGGCTCCGTGGAGCGCATCGACCAAGCGATCGCCATCGACCCAGCCAACCAGGCCGCCATCGACCTCCGCGACATTGCGGACCGCGCTCGTCACAACAGCGCGATGGAGATGCACCGCGAGCGTTGGCGCCAGGAGTGGAACGCCACGATCCTGGAGAACCAGCAGAGCAACGTGCCGCAGACGGAAACGGTCGTGTTCGACCCGATCCGCTGGGCCGAAGTGTCGCAGCGCCAGCAGGCCAGCTTCACGTCGGTCACGGACCTCGACAGCCCCGAGAACCGCGCGATCGCCAAGAAGTTGGACGAGCAAGTGCTCGAGCACAACTTCCCGAGCGCAACGGTCCAGGACTGGTCGACCTACTACGGCAACCTGACGGGCGTGACCTTCGTGGTCGGTCCGGACGTCGCAGGCATGGACGCCGCGGCCACCACGCTGACAGACTTCCGCCTGTCGCGTCGTTCGGTCTCGGACGCGCTGAAGGTGATCCAAGCGCAGACGGGCGTCGCCTACCGCATCCGCAATGGCCTCGTGCAGCTCGTCACGCCCGAGAACGCGATCGGCAACCTCTACTTCGAGCGCTACAACGTCAGCGACCTCGTCACGGGTTTCCGCAGCAAGCCGGGTGCGGACCTGAAGCTGAAGGCCCCGGATGACGACACGCCGCTGTTCCCGGAGGTGGATGAAGATCCCGCACCCGCGGTTGTCGATGACAGCCGCTTGCAGGACATCCTGAAGGAAGCCATCGCAGCCGGCCGCTGGGATGGCAGCCCGTTCACGATGAACTTCCAGGCGGGCATGCTGCTCGTCCGCGCGGACAAGGACACGCACGAAGGCGTTCTCAAGCTGCTGCGCGACCTGCGCCGCAACGTCGGCATCCAAGTTGACGTCGAATCGCGCTTCCTGAAGGTCGAAGACAACTTCCTCGAAGATGTCGGCGTCGACCTCCGCGGCCTTGGCAACCAGGCGTCGCAAGGCGTCGCTGGCCGCGGCCTCGAGACGCGTCCGAACGCCGGCTTCGATGACTTCGGTCCGTCGCAGCAGCAGAACCCGGCGACCCCGGGCCTCGTCGGCACCGGCACCGAGCCGGGCATCTTCTTCGACGACGGCAACGACGGCGATTACATGGCGCGCGCCGAACACCTGTTCGATCGCACGCTCGGTGGCACGTCGATGAACAACGCTGGCGGCCTCTCGCTGCAGTATGCGTTCCTCGATGACACGGAAGTCGAGGCGGTGTTGCGCGCAGTCAGCAAGCAGGAGCGCAGTGAGCAGATCGAGGCCCCGCGCCTTTTGATCTACAACAACACGCGAGCCAGCATGCACGTGCTCAACGAAGTCAGCTACATCAAGGACTTCGAGGTCGAAATCGCGCAGGCCGCCGGCGTCGCGAACCCGGTGATCGGCACGATCTACGACGGCGTCTCGCTCGACGTGCGCCCCGTGGTCGATAGCGATCTCAAGTTCATCACGATGGAGCTCCGCCCCACCGTGATGACGCTGAACCGCCCGATCCCGAACTTCACGACGACGCTCGGCGTCGGTCAGCCGATTTCGATTCAGCTGCCCGAAGTCGCCCTGCAGCGCGTCCGCACGACGGTCACGCTGCCGGACGGTGCTACGATGATGCTCGGCGGCATGCGCCTCGTGGAGCGCCAGAACTTGGTCTCGGGAGTGCCGATCCTCAAGGATCTCCCCGGCCTCTCGTTCTTGTTCAGCCGCAAGGGCTCGTCGCTGCAGAACCGCAAGATCCTCATCCTGATCAACGCTCGCATCGTGATCATGGGGGAACTTGAACCCGAGACGATGCCGTCGTCGGACAGCCCGGTCGCCGCGGCAGCGAAGTAGTCCTGCTGTCGTAGCCCTGCTCTTTGGCGGCGCGCGGCGGGAAACCGTGCGCCGCGCCTGCGATTGGCTTCTTTGAACCGATCGCTACTGTGCGCGTTCTGTGTCCGGCGCGTCTGTCGACCCCTCGACTGCGCCGGCACTCGTCCGTCTGGCGCCCGATTGGCGCGCCAGCGGCGTTCCTTCGATTGATTGCCCTGTTGCATTCCGGAGTCCGCCCGTGATCGGCAGCACCCAAAGGCGCCTCTTCGGCGTCCGATCGCTCCTCTCCCCCATCGTCCTCTGCATGTTGGCGGCAGGAACCGCCGCGCAAGAGAAGGGCAAGATCGACCGCGAGATGACGTTCGTCCGCGGCCTTGCTCGCGAGATGGGACTCGTTTCGCTCGCGGAAGGCGAGATCGCCCGACTCGAACGCGACTACAAGAACGCGAGTGACCAGGACCGCATCCTGCAGCTTCGCGTCGAAGTCTCGCTGTTCGGCGCGCGCATCAAGAACAACCGCGTCGAGCAGCGTGCCGACTACAAGAAGGCGCTCGACCAGAGCAAGGAACTGCTCGAACGCTCGAGCGATGCCGTCGTGCAGCGCGATACGCGCGCGACGCTGGCCGCAGCTGCGCAAGAGTTCGGCCAGTTCCTGAACGAGGAATTGGAGATCGCTCGCACGGAGTCGCCCGACAAGGTCGCCGACCTCGAGAAGGACGCGAAGGAAGTGTTCCTCCTCGGCATCGAGTCCTGTGACAAGGTCATGGAGGCGCAGAGGGCCGAGTCGGAGAAGGACCCACAGGTCAAGCTCGAATACGGCCTCACCTGGATGCGCAAGGGCGTGCTCATGCGCGAAATGGGCCGCGCGGTGAAGGAAGACCGCGAAGTCCAGACGGGCCGCGCGATCTCCGAACTTGAGGAGATGGTGCTGTCCTACGGCGAAGAGACTGCGCTCGGCCTGCGCGGCCTCTTCGAGATTGCGCAGTGCCGCGAAGTCGCAGGCAACACGGCCGACGCGATCAGCAGCTACAGCACGACGATCGAACAGATTGCTACGACGCTGTCCGGCGAGGAGTCAGAGCTCAGCGGTGACACGCTCGCCTTCCTGTTCGACATGATGCAGGAGGTCTACGCGCACTTGAGCGAACTGCTGTTCGCGCAAGGCGACGCGGCGGCTTCGCAAGCCCTCTTCACCTCCTTCCGCGACAACCTCGCGAAGTATGGCGAGAAGGACAAGGACCCGTTGGAGGTCTGCGATCCGCGCTTTGGCCACCTCACGTTCTTGGCGGAGTGCCGATTCCTCGCAGAGTCCGGCGACGCGACCAAGGTCCAGCAAGCGCTCGACACTGCCCAGAAGATCAACGACAAGCACCCGAGCGACTACGTCGGCATCAAGGCGAAGGCGGTGCTGAGCCAGATCCTGTCGGCGCGAACCAACCTCGTGTCCGGTTCGCTGCTGTTCGAGGTCGCCAAGGGCGAATACCAGAACAAGAACTTCGAGGAAGGCATCAAGGGTCTCCGCAAGGCGATCGCCTCGATGAGCGCGGAAGAGCAGGGCAAGATCGGGCTCGAGGCCTATGACATGCTCGGCAAGAGCTTCATGGCGACCGAGCGGCCGCTGGAAGCGATCCTCGCGTTCCAACAGGGCCTCAAGCGCTTTGGCAAGGGCGCGGACGGCAACGAAGCCGCGATGGCGAGCGAGACTGCGGATCGCTTGGATCGCGCAGTCACCGCGCTGAAGTCCGCGAGCAAGAATGACGCGGGCCTCCAGCCTGTGTTCGCTGCGGCCGAGCCGATCGTGCTGGCCTACTCCACCGCCGGCGCCGGCAAGGTGCACTGGAAGAACGGCAATGACCGGATGTCCGAGCGCAAGTACGACGAGGCCGCAGCGGCGTATGCGCAGGTGCCCACCGACTTCTTGCAATACGAGATGTCGAAGGCGCGCCTAGCGCAGGCCTTCGTTGCCGCAGGCAAGTTCGACGACGCCAACAAGACGATCGCGGACTACCGCTCCTGGCTCACGACCAAGGAAGCCGTGCTCGATCCCAAGCGAGCGGACAAGGCGCAGGTTCGCGAGGTCGCGATTCGCTCGCTCGACTACACCGAAGCGCAGATCGCCTACGTCCAAGCCGTCGGCGACAGCGCTCTGAAGGTCCAGCGCGACATGGCGAAGTATCCTGCCGCGATTGAGCGCATGCAGGCCTTCCTTGCCAACCACAGCAAGTCGAAGGAGAGCGATGTCACCCGCGCGATCGACAACCTAGGCCGCATGTATGCGGACATGGGCGATCTCGAGAAGGCTGAGGCTAGCTACCTGCAGATCAAGGAGCTCGACGAGCAGCGCGCGAGCAAGCTCGCGAGCGTCGTCTTCGGCGCCTACCTGACCCACGCGGGCAACCTCGACAAGGAACTCGACGCGGCCGTCAGCGAGCAGAAGGACAAGGCTGCGATCGACAAGCTGAAGTCGGAGCTGACGCAGGTCCGCACGCGGATGTGCAACCTCGGCGTCGAGTACATGCGCGCGTCGCAGAAGCCGCAGCTCGGCATCCTGGTCAACACGATGAATGCCTACGAGAAGCTCGGCGACTGGAAGAAGGTCGACGAGGTCGCACAACGGGCTCTCGCGCTGTTCGGCACGGACACGGAAGCGAAGACCAAGCAGGTCATCGACATGAGTGTTCGCCCCAAGATCGGCGAGGCGCTCCTCCAGCAGGGTCAGTTCCAGCAGGCGTTCGACATGCTCGTCGAAGCCGAGAAGGCGAACCCCAAGCAGTACGAGCTGAAGCGCCTGATCTGCAAGGCGCTCGGCGGCTGGTTCTACTTGGACAGGACGGGGCGCCCGGTCAAGGAGCCAGCACTGGGTCGCTTCCAGGAGGCCTATGACAAGTACTACAGCGAATACCGCACGTGGGCCCTCCGCCCTGAAGTGACCAAGTACAGCATCGAGTGGTATCGCTTCCAGTGGGAGTGCTACTGGTTCGCCAAGCAAGCTGGCGAGAAGGACAGCAAGTACAAGTCCTATGCCGAGTCCATCTACCGAGTGACGGGAGCGATCGACAAGTTCGCCGGACTCAAGGCGCTTGGGCAGGACGGCATGGCCCTCTTCACGTTCTTCGATCTCAACCGCCCGTGATCCACAGGACCACAGCCATGAGCATGCACAAACTCTTCGGGCTCGCTTTCCTCACGGCCTTCCTGCACGCGCAGGAAGCGCTGGACACCATCGTTAAGCAGGATGGCGCCAGCGTGCGCGGCGTCAGCGTGACCACGTTCTCGCTGACTTCGGTGAAGTTCCTCCGCAACAAAGAAGAGGTCGAACTGCCGCCGCACCAAGTTGCCGACATCCAATGGGGCGGCGTTCCAGACGCGTTCACCAGCGGAATGGCGGCTCTTGCGCGCAACGACTACGAGACGGCGCGCCAGCAGTTTGGCGAGGCCGTCAACAAGACGGACCGCGCCGTGCTGAAGGCAGAGGCTCGCCTGCTGCAAGGCAAGGCTGCGGCACTCGCTGGGGCCGGCGATCCTGCTGCGGCAGCTAATGCCGCGGGCGCTCTGCGCGCTTGGATCGGCGAGTTCCCTGACAACTGGCGCCTGCCGGAAGCGACCTACCTTCTCGGTCGATCCCTGCGCATGGGCCAAGCCCACTCCGACGCGGAGACCACTCTGAAGGAACTCGATGAGCGCGCCGGCCGCGACGGCTGGGGCGCGATGTGGAATGCACGCGCGAAGTATGAACTCGCTCTCTGCTTGCTCGAGCAGAACAAGGCCCTCGATGCGCGCAGCGCGTTCCAGAGCGCTGGCGGCGCCGCAGACACCGCAATGGCGGCTGGCGCACGCACCGACGAAATGGCCGCGATCAAGGTCAACGCGCGCGTTGGCGAAGGCGAGTCGCTGATCCAGGAGAAGTCCTACGACCGCGCCGCCGAGTTCTTCCGCACGCTGTCGCAGAACGACGACATGTCGCTCGCGGCCGCCGGCAAGGCGGGCCAAGGCGAAGCGATGTTCTACCTAGCGTCCGCTTCCAACGACGCCAACGGACTGCGTGGCGCGGAGATTGCGCTTGCGGAAGCATGCGTGCTCGACACCGGCGCTGGCGACACGGCAGCGAAGGCGAACTACTACCTCGGCCGCGTGCTGACCGCACTCGGGGACCGCGCAGGCCAGGATTGGGGCTCTCGTGCAAAGGCCTACTTCACGACGGTGACCAAGTCCTATCCCAGCAGCCGTTGGGTTAGTTCGGCGAAGGCCGAACTCACCAAGTAACGGACTGCCAACTCCCAACTTTCTCTGTTCGCTCCCGGTGCAGGGCCTTTCGCTCCGTCGCCCGACGTAGCAAACTCTGCGCCCTGATCCCACTCCCCCTCTCTTCCCTGAATCAGCCCTAGCTCCCGCATTCGGAGTCGCTGCTCCATGAACCTTTCCTCCACTTTCACGCGCCTTCTCGCAGTCGCCACGCCCCTGCTCTTCACCGGTTTCGCAGTTGCCCAGGATCCCGCTGCGGCCCCCGCGGAGCAGCCGAGAGGCGCACTCGCGGACATGTTCGCGTACGAGAACGCCGGCCTCGTTGGCTGGATCATCGTTGTGATGTCGGTCGTCTCGCTGGCGCTGATCATCGAGAACTTCGTCAGCATCAAGCGCGAGAAGCTTGCGCCGCCGGAACTCATCGATGAACTCGGCGCGCTGTTCGACGAAGAGAACTTCCAGGACGCCGTGGAGCTCTGCGAGAACGAGAAGGTCTACCTGACGCGCTGCGTCGGTGCTGGCCTCAGCAAGCTCGGCCACCCGTTCGAGACGATCCAGGCCACCATCCGCGAGATGGAGACCGAGGAATCGACGAAGCTGTTCCAAAAGGTCGGCTGGCTGTCGCTGATGGCAGCAACGGCGCCGATGATGGGCCTGTTCGGCACGGTGACGGGCATGTTCGTCACGTTCGGCACGATCGCATCGGCCGGTGGCTCGGTGAGCCCGGCAGTGCTCGCTAAGGGCATCAAGATGGCACTCATCACGACGATCTTCGGCCTCACGGTCGCAATGCCCGTCGGCGTCTTCTTCTTCATGCTCCGCAACCGCGTTGTCCGCATGTCGACCGAAGTCAATGCCATCGCCGAGGACCTTTTCGAACGCTTCCGCAAGGAGAAGTGATCGAACCTCTGACCCTTTGGCCCGTTCTTCGGGCTAGGAGTTGAGCGATGTCCGAACTTCAAAAAGCAGCGCAGACAACCGCCGACATGGACATGACGCCCATGATCGACTGCGTCTTCTTGTTGATGATCTTCTTCGTGTTGATCATCGACCTGAGCCAAACCAACCTCGAGGACCTGATTCTGCCGAAGGCGGAGTATCAGGAACCCGATGACACGCCGCCGGAGAACCGTCCGGTGATCAACCTGCTCCAAAACGGCGCGGTCTACTACAAGGGCAAGATGCAGTACGACCCTGCAGTCCACGCCAATGACTACTCGGGCATCCTCAAGATGCTCAAGTTGATCAAGCAGACCGGCAACCTGAAGATGAAGACGGAGAACTTGGCTGGCCGCGACGTAGAACTTGTCGACGATCCCATCCTGCTCCGCGCGGACAAGTGGACCGAGTGGCACTACGTCGGCGAAGTCATGAAGCAGTGCAGCATGCCGGAAGCTGCGTTCTGGAAGATCGAGCTCGCCATGTCCGAGAAGGACAAGGAAGAGGCGATCCTCAAGGGAAAGAAGTGAGGCACCCATGAGCGACCTTCTCGCAGCAGCTCAGGAAGAAGCGAAGCCCGACATGACCCCCATGATCGACTGCGTCTTCTTGATGATCATCTTCTTCATCTGCATCGACTTCAAAACGCTCGAAGCGAAGCTGCCGGCCTACCTCCCCAAGGACAAGGGCAGCAGCTCCGCCAAGGTCGAGCCTCAGGAGCAGTTGTCGGTGGCGGTCATCGTGGCCAACAAAGGCACGCAGCTCTTCCCGGGCGGCGGTGGGCCAAACCTGATCAACACGCAGACGAAGCGGCCCTACCGCTACGCCCTGCAAGGCCACTCCATCAAGTGGATGGTCGGCCCGACGGCGGTCAACAACCGCGAGGACCTGCTGAGCCAGCTCCAGCGCATCTACAACAACCGCGACACGTGGCAGGATGACAAGGACAAGCCCGGCCAGAAGAAGCCGATGCCGGTTGTCATCGAACCACACCCGGGCACCTTCTACGACGACGCGGCGAAGACCGCCGACGTGGTCAAGAAGGCGGGGTTCACGGAGATCAACTTCGGCGGCGGCCTCGGCCCGCAGCCCGGCAAGAAGTGATCTGACAGTCCTGCCCCTGGGGCTGGAGTCGTAGGCCAACGCGCGACCCCGCGGCACAATGTGCAGCGGGGTCGCTGCGTTTTGTGCAGTTCGTGTCCACCGAGTCGACCGCGCAGCGCCCCCAAGTCACTGCGCTTCAGCGCATCCGAATCCCGTCTTCGCTCGCTACACACGAGCCAGCTGCATCTCCCCGCTGAGATGCATCAGGAAGTGCGCTGCACACACGCAGAATCCGCTGGACACAAGTGGAGCCGAGGCTAGCTTCTCGCCACTTCATCGGCGTTTCGGCTGCAGCCGCGGCGTCGACGTAGCCCTGGCACTCCACCTTCGTCCGTGCTCAAGCTGCAAACCCCCTCTCGCAGCATGACAAGCTCGCACGCAAGGACCGGAGACCCGTCCCAAACCCTTGTGGGTGCTCGCACCCCACAAGCTCTGAGCGTGAACCGATGGCCCTCGAACATCCGCGCCTTCTCGCCGCATCTCTGACCGCCGCTCTCGCTGGCGCTTCGTGCTCGACCTCGAGCGAAACGTCGAATGCTGATGTCCAGACCGATCCGTTGGCGCCTAGCGCTGCTGGTCAGTCTGCCGCAAGCACTGCGCAGGATCCGCAGCAAGGCGGTTCGACGCTCGATCAGCAACGTCGCGCCGCTCTCGTCGCCAAGTACCTCGAAGTTGGCGAAAGCCTGCGCCTCGAGGGCAAGCTTGATGCGGCTCTGCACGAACTGCTGAAGGCGAAGGACCTCCAGCCCGAGAACGAGAAGGTCCTCAGCATGATCGCGGCCGTGCAAGCGGAACGCGGCGTGCCAATTGGCGGCGCAGTGGACTTCCACTCGGAGCAGATGGCTCAGCAGCGCATCGCTGAAGAGCGTTCGCGCGCGACCGTCACGGAGAAGCTGCAGCGCGCCCGCGAAATGTTGGCGGCGCAGAACTACGCGGGCGCCGTCAGCGAACTTTCGCATGCGCAAGTGATCACGCGAGCCCGCGATCAAGTGGATTGGATGGGCATGGCTCAGACGGTGGATGGCCTGCTCAGCGACGCCGAGCAAAAGCTCGCAGAGCAAAAGCACACCGAGCAGACGTCGTTCAACGAGCAGCTGTCGCAGCGACTCGCTGAAGAGCGCCGCCAGTCGGAAGCGCGTCGCCGCGCGCGCCTCGACCTGTTCTTGCAGCAGTCGCAGGTCGCATTCGAAGGCCGCCAGTTCCGTCGCGCGCAGGAGTTCGCGATGAAGGCACTGGACGCCGACCCGACCAGCGCGGTTGCACAGGAAATGGTCCAAGTCACGACCAAGGCCGCTCGCGACCAGATGTCGGAGGACTACTTCTCGGCGAAGGCGCGCGAGATCCGCGCGTTGGTCGAAAGCCGCGAAGAACTCAAGGTCCCCTACACCAAGGTGCTGTCGATGGACTCGGCCACCTGGGAACGCGCGCAGAAGCGCAGCGGCACGGTTGGCGGCCAGCAGGAGATGGATCCGCAAGACGCGGCCGTCTGGGAGCTCGTGCGCTCGGCGCCGGTTGGCAAGCTCAGCTACACGGCCGAAACCGGTGACTACACCGAGGTCGTCAAGAACCTGCAGTTGGTCACCAACGTCTCGATCATCATCACGCCGACGGGCAAGGAAGTGATCGACGGCGAGAGCCTCAAGATGGAGATCGAGCTCGTCAACTCGGTCACGCTCGAGAACTTCCTGAACCTGATGGTCCAGAAGTCGACGAACCTCGCGTGGACGGTCCGCAACGGCGTCGTGCTCATCGGCAACAAGTCCGATGCCTCGGGCACGATCCAGAGCGAGGTCTACAACGTGAAGGACCTCGTCTTTAAGCGCACGCAGTTCCTGCCGCCGAGCATCCGCGATATCCCCGGTAGCGAGGGCTCGGGCTCGGACGATGCGCCGCGCGCTGGCGGTGAGGGCGACGACAAGGTCTCGTTCATCGAGATCGCGGACCTCGTCACCAACATCCAGGACGCGACGGACCCCGCCTACTGGGGCACGGAAGGCGTCGGCATCACGCCAGAAGACACCGGCTACCTCATCGTCAAGGCCAGCCCTTCGATGCAGAAGCAGGTCGCGAGCGTGCTCTCCGACATGCGCCGCTTCGCGACGCCGGTCGTCACGATCGACAGCAAGTTCCTGACGATCACGCGCAACTTCCTTCAGGAAGTCGGCGTCGACTTCCGCGGCCTCGGTGGCTCGGGCAACAAGGGCACGACGGCAACCCTCGATGACGTCACGAGCGGCCTCGACGACAACGCTTCGCGCGGCACCGACAACGGTGGCACGGCCGACCCGGCTGCCAACCCGGTCTCGGGCGCGTTCTTCAATGACGGCGGCGACGGCGACGTTCGCGGTCGCACGGAGAACTTCTTCACGACCGGCCTCGGCCAGTCGCTGACGCCGAACGGCGGCTTCACGGCGAGCTGGGCCTACCTGGGCGACACGCAGCTGCAGATGATCCTGCGCGCTGTCGAGAAGCAGGAAGACGCGGAAGTCGTCAACAGCCAATACCTGTCGGTCCTCGACAAGGAACGCGGCCACGTCGCGGTGATCAACCAGACGGCGTACGTCCGCGACTTCGACGTCGAAGTTGCACAGGCGTCGTTCATCGCCGACCCGAAGGTCGACATCATCCAGGACGGCATCGTCCTCGATGTGCAGCCGGTCATCCAACAGGACCGCAAGTACATCATCCTGAACCTGACCCCGACCATCGCCGAGCTCAGCCGCCCGATTCCGACGTTCACGACGTCGCTCGCCGGTTCGACGCTGCCGGTCACGCTGCAGTTGCCGAACCTGCGCGTCACCAGCTTCGCGACGACGGTGCAGGTGCCGGATGGCGGCACGGTGCTGCTCGGCGGCCTGCGTCAGGTCCTGACGCGCGAGCGCCGCGCCGAGGTGCCGCTCCTGTCGCGCCTCCCGCTGATCTCGTTCTTCTTCAAGCAAGAAGGCGCAGCGGACGAGAACCGCAGCCTGATGGTCATGGTCCGCGCGTGGATCACGGACATCCGCGAAACCGAAGGCAAGTGATTGCCGAGTTCGGCGCCTGTAGGAAGCTGATTCAGATCCCCGCAGGCAGCTGACGCCGGCCGCCCTCGCAGCGATGCGACGGCGGCCGGTTGTGTTTGACAGACACTCCTCGCGCAGCATGGGCGCTTGTCGCCATCCTTCGGCAGCGCCTAGATTGCTGCGCCGATCCCCCACCAACCGCAACGCCGCACGTGCACAAGCCACTCGACGCGATCTTCTTCGACATCGACGACACGCTGTTCTCGACGACCGTGTTTGCCGACAAGGCGCGTCGCGCCGCCGTGGACGCGATGATCCGCGCAGGCCTTCGGACCGACCGCAACACCGCCCTGCGCGAGCTCGAGGAGGTGCTGGCCGAGTTCACCAGCAACTACGGCAACCACTTCGACAAGGTTATCGACCGCCTGCCCGCAGAAGCAGGCCAGGGCGTCAACAAGGCCGTCATCGTCGCGGCAGGCGTCGTGGCCTACCACGACACCAAATGGCGCGAGCTGCAGGTCCACGACGACGTCTACGAGGTCCTGAAGTGGCTCGCGGGCACGCAACTGATCCGCGGCATCATCTCCGCCGGCATCACGATCAAGCAGGCGGAGAAGCTCGTTCGGCTACAGCTCGTCGAGTTCGTCACGCCATCGGCGGTGTTCTTCACGGACCAGATCGGCTTCAGCAAGGCCAACCCCAAGCTTTACCGCCGCATCCTGCAGCGACTGCGCCTCGACCCAAGCCGCTGCCTCTATGTCGGTGACCACCCAACGCACGACATCGACCCCTGCAACCACGAGGGCTGGCACACAGTGCGAGTTCGTCGTAGCGGCAAGCACGCGAACGAGAACGGTGCGACCAATGCCCACTGGGAGATCCGCGACTTCTTCGAGTTGCAGGCGATCCTGCGACGCGAGTTCGGGATCGAGTGAAAACGAACGAGGCGCGCACGGCACAGCCGAGCACGCCTCGCAGCTAGCCGGAACTCGCGGGAGTTACTTCAGCTTCTCCCAGAAGTCCTCGGGCATGTCGTGCGCGATCTTGAGCGCGCCGTTCGCACCGCCGTAGATCGGCTCCTCGATGCGGATCACCTTGCCGCCGCCGAGTTGCTCCTTCATCGCCTTCTCGATCGCGGTGTCGAGTCCCTTGATCATCGAGCCGCCGCCTGCGAGCAGGACGCGGTTCTTCAGCCGGTTCTGGAACTCCGGATCGAACGTCGAGACGAGCTTGCGAACGCCCTCGATGATCGGCGGCACGAGCACGTAGCACGCCTTCCGAATCTGGTCGGTCAGGTCGAACGGCATCGGCTTGCCGTCGACGGGCAACTCCACGATCACTCGTTCCGCGGCCTCGCCGAGGAAGGAGTGACGCTCCTTGATGTCCTTGACCATCATGTCGCTGAACTGCGCGCCCGGGCAGGTCTCGCGGATCAGTCGACCCAACTCAGCGTCAATCGCATCGCCGGCGATGTCGTACATCACCTGGTCGGTTTCCTCGGGCATCGTGCCGTGCATGCGGCAAAGGTCCGTCGTGCCAGCGCCAATGTCGATGACGAGGACGTCCTCAAGCCAGTCGAGTCCGTACGCAACCGAGAACGGCTCGCTACAGAGCATCACGGAGTCCACGTGCGCTCGCGCGGCCTCGATGATCGCTTCCTTGTTCTTCATCGACGCTTCTGCGGGCGCGCCGATCACGCAGTAGATCAGCTCATCCTTGCGCGGGCGCGCGAGACGGATCGCTTCGCCGATCAAGTCCTTGGCCGCCTGCAGGTTGGCCTTGTCTTCGGCGCTCATGCTGCCGTCGCCGGTGTACTTGAGGACGCCCTTCTCGAGCGGCTTGTACAACTTGACCGACAGACGACGCTCCAGCGCCTCCTTGCCGAACAGCACGTCCTTCTTGAGCAGCTTGCGGCTGACTACGTCCTTGGGGTAGCCGACATACGAGTAGACCGTCTCGCGGACGCCGTTGCTCGCGCTCACCGAAGTGCGCGAGGTGCCGAGATCCATGCCGATGTAGAGGACGCCGTGGTCCTTCTTGACGGCGTCACCGGGAAGTTCGTTTGCAGTCATGTGTCGTGAGCGTGGGTAGTAGGAGTCTCTCGCTGTCAGGCCCTTCCTTCGCTGCGCAGCGCGCGCGAGTCGGGCGAGGATTCGTCTTCGATGCAGCGGAAGGCATGGCGATCAGGCCTTCTTCTGGAGCCGCATGTTGGCCGCGAAGATCGCGGACATCAGTTCCTTCTTCTTGCCCCCGTCCGATGCGTGCTCGTCGAGCCCCTGCACCTCGCGGTAGATCGACGAGATGCCGTCGTCGATGTTCTTCATCGCGGCGACTTGGCGGAGCCGATGCTCCGTAGTCGACAGGCTCTGCGTGAGCTTCTCGATGCGGCGCTGCAGGTTCTCGACCTCGCGGTCGCGTAGCGCGCTCTTGGCTTCCTCAGCCGTGGCTCGCTCCTGCCCCACTGCGTCGAGCACCAACGCGAGCACGCGGGATTCCTGCGCCTCGTCAGCGCCGCCACCAGATGCTGCGAGTGCCTCGCGCACGCGATCGGCAAGCGCAGCATCCTGGCTTGCGTGCGCCGCCATCATCGCGGACTGGCCTTGCTGCAGTCGCGTCTCCAGTGCTTGCTTCTCTGCTACGAGTTGGCGTCGCAGTTGGTCGACCTCTTCCTCCGCGCGCTCCTTGTGGCGCTCGATCTCGGACTTCTCGCGCTGCAGCTCTTGGTTGCTGCGCAACAAACGCAAGAACTCCGCCTTCGTCGCGTCTGCCACGGCTTCGCGTTCGAGGCCGACCAATCGGCTCTTGAGGCTTCGATGAACTGCTTCCTCCACAAGACCGACGATGCGGTCCATGCCGAGAACGCTGACTCGCTCGATGCCCTGCTTCTTCAGCGAGTCGACGTCGGTGCGGAATGCGATCTGGCGCACCGCGGCCTTCAGGGACTCTCGGAAACCGGATGCCACGAATCAGTCTCCAGAAGACTCGTAGCGCAACTCCGGATCGTGCTCCGGATCGCGACCGCGGATCTCGGACACGAACGTGCCGAGCACGTTGGCGCCGAGGTCTTGCAAGTTGCGCAGCGCTTCGCGCGCGTTGCCCTTCAGCGTGTGCTCGAGGCGCAGAACGAACAGCGTTCCGTCTGCGCGCGCAGACACCACGCCAGCATCCGTCGACGGCAGCACAGGCGGCGTGTCGATGACGATGTATTGGTAGCGCTCCTTCAAGCGCGCAAACAACTCGTCGAGCCGCGAAGCACTGAGCACTTCCGCCGGATTCGCGACGCGCTGGCCTGCGCCGAGCAGCATCAGACGGCGACGGCCAACCGGACGAATCGCCTTCTCTAGCGGCGTGCTGCCGAGCAGCACATCCGAAAGGCCAGCCTCAGGGTTGAGGTTGAGATACTTCTCGACGGAGGGCCTGCGCAGGTCGGCATCGATGAGCAGGACTTCCTGGCGTTCCAACTCGGACAGTGCCATCGCGAGGTTGATCGCGGTGACCGACTTGCCTTCGCTGCGCCCAGCCGAAGTGACCACGAGCGTCTTCGGCTCGCCGTCTGTGTTCATCGTCACGAGCCGGTTGCGCAGCGCGCGCACTTGCTCTGCGCGGTAACCCGCAGGGTCGTGGAACATCACGAGATACGGATTCACCGCGCGATCCACGATGACGAGCATGTCGTCACCATTGGTGGTCGCGGGATCCTCGGTCTTGGCCTTGCGTGAACGGAACATGGGCGGCGGTGCATCTTCTTGTCGGACTTCTCCGCACCAAGACTTTTTCCGCCCTGCGCAAACCGAACTGCCATCCGTCCCAGATCGGGCCTAGGTCCCCCGCTCTTGGGGAGACCCAGACTCGCTCGGCCGCGCCGGAGCTCAGCCGCCCAGGTCGATCCCGCGCTCCGCTGCAAAATCCTGCGCCGCCTCGTAGCCAGCGTCGGCGTGCCGCATGACGCCTGACTGCGGGTCCCAGGTCAGTACGCGCAACAGCCGCTGCTCGGCCTCTGGCGAGCCATCCGCCACGGTCACCTGGCCGGAGTGGATCGACTTGCCGATGCCAACGCCGCCACCGTGGTGCAGCGACACCCAGGTCGCGCCCGCCGCGACGTTGCCCATCGCGTTGAGTAGGGGCCAGTCCGCGATCGCGTCGCTGCCATCCTGCATCGCCTCGGTCTCCCGGTAGGGCGACGCCACCGAACCGCAGTCAAGGTGGTCGCGACCGAACACAACCGGCGCCTTGAGTTCGCCCTTTCGGACGAGGTCGTTGACCGCCTTGCCAAAGGCCGCGCGCTCGCCGTAGCCAAGCCACAGGATGCGCGCAGGCAGACCCTGAAACGCAATCCGCTGCTGCGCCTTCTCGATCCAGGTGCGAAGCGACTCGTTGTGCCCGAACATCGACAGCGCCAACTGGTCCGTGCGCGCGATGTCGGACGCTTCGCCGCTGAGCGCCACCCACCGGAACGGCCCACGGCCTTCGCAGAACAACGGTCGGATGTACTCGGGGATGAATCCCTTGATCCGGAACGCTTCCGCGACGCCCCCGTCGCGAGCTTCGGTGCGGATGTTGTTGCCGTAGTCGAACGTGATCGCGCCGCGCTCCTGCAGGTCGAGCATCAACGCCACGTGCTTGCACACGGTGCGCCGCGACTCCTTCAGGTATGCCTTCGGGTCGCGCTTGCGCAGATCGTTGGCCTGCTCCAATGACATCTCGTCCGGCACATAGCCGATCAACATGTCGTGCGCCGACGTCTGGTCGGTCAGCATGTCTGGCACCACGCCGGCATCGCGCACGACCGCGAGCAACTCCGTCGCATTGCAGCGCACGCCGATCGACCATGCCTTCTTCTGCGCGCGCATCTCGAGCGCGCGCTGCAGCGCCTTCTTGGGATCATCGATGCGCTCGTCGAGGTAGCGCGTGTCAAGGCGCTTATCGATGCGCGCACCATCGACGTCGGCGCCGAGGCACACGCCTCCCGCCATCGTCACCGCGAGCGGTTGCGCGCCGCCCATTCCGCCGAGACCGGCGGTGATGACGAGCTTGCCCGCGAGGTCGCTGCCGTAGTGCCGCTTGCCCGCGGCAACGAACGTCTCATACGTGCCTTGGACGATTCCCTGGCTGCCGATGTAGATCCAACTGCCGGCCGTCATCTGGCCATACATCATCAGACCCATCGCATCGAGGCGGCGGAACTCGTCCCACGTCGCCCAGTCGCCCACGAGGTTGCTGTTGGCGAGCAGCACGCGCGGCGCGTTCTCGTGCGTGCGCATCACGCCGACGCACTTGCCGGACTGCACGATCATCGTCTCGTCCGGCTTCAGCCGACGCAGCGTCGAGAGGATCCGGTGCAAAGCTTCGTGGTTGCGCGCCGCCTTGCCGAGGCCGCCGTAGACGATCAGATTGGCGGGATCTTCGGCGACGTCAGGGTCCAGATTGTTCTGGACCATGCGATAGGCCGCTTCGATCTGCCAGTTCGCGCAAGACAACGCGCTGCCGCGCGGAGAACGGAATATCTCAGCCATCCGCGCAGATTGGCGCGGGCGCGGTCCATGCGCAACCGCCGCGCGACGCTCCCGACTCAGACGGTCCGCCGCACAGCCTGTTCGATGTCGCGCGCGAGCGCATCGGCGCCTTCCAGGCCTACCGAAATACGCAGCAGCCCATCGGGGATGCCCGCTTGCTTGCGCTCCTCGGCAGTCAACGGCGCGTGCGTCGTGTAGGCCGGCAACGAGGCCAAGGACTCCACCGACCCCAGCGACGGGCCTCGCGCGATCAACTCGAACGCATCGAACACGCGCCGCGATCGATCGAGTCCGCCAGGCACAACGAAGCTCACCATCGTTCCGCCGCCCTGCATCTGCCGCTGCGCAAGTTCGCGGTCGGGATGGCTCGCCAATCCAGGATAGATCGCGTCGGCAAGCAGGCCCGCGCGCACGAGCGCCTGGAGTCGTTCTGCCAACTCCGCCGCAGATGCCTGCTGTGCGTTGATGCGCAGATCCAACGTCGGCCACGAACGGCACAACAGCCACGCAGGGTCCGGCGCGAGGATCCCGCCGGTGCGGCGGCGGAACTGCTCGACCAAGCGCATGTGCTCGTGCCGCCCGCACACGACGCCCGCGAGAACGTCCGAGTGCCCGCCGTAGAACTTCGTCGCCGAGTGCACGACGAGATCGACTCCGAGCGCGAGCGGACGCTGGATCGGCGGCGGCGCAAACGTGCCATCGGCGAGCGACAGCGCGCCATGCGCGCGACACAGCGACGCGCACGCAGCGAGATCCACGAGCCGCAACGTCGGGTTGATCGGCGTCTCCAACACGACGAGCTTCGCCGGCGTCGCGAGCCGTTGGCGCAGGTCGTTCGCATCGAGCGCGTAGAAGCGTTCGACCGTCACGCCAAAGCGCGGCAGGTCCTGCGTCACGAACGCGGCGGTGCCGCCATAGACCTCGTGCGGCACGAGGATCCGGTCGCCGGCGCGCACCAGCGCCAGGATCGCGCCGCTCATCGCCGCCATGCCGCTCGCGAACGCAACCGCGCCATCCGCGCCTTCGCGCGCAGCCGCGAGCGACTCGAACTGACGGCAGTTCGGGTGCCCCATGCGCTGGTAGAAGTCGCCGCTCTGCAGCCCAGCGCCAAGGCGCCGCAACGTCTCGACGTCGGTCTGCGCAGCGGACGACGCGCGATGCAGCGGCGGCGACAGCGGACCGAGAGGCGTCGTGTGCGGCGTTGGAGTTCCGTAGAGGGGTTGGTCCATGGTCTAGGGCAGCGTGCCGACGGTAGCGACGCCGTGGCGCGCCGTCGACGCGCGCGTGCGCCTCTTCGATATGCTCCGCCATCGCCGATGTCGCAGCCCGCATCCCACCCGAGCCTTGCCGCAGTGACGCCTGTGCGCGTTCGCGTTCGAGGCGACCTGTTGGATTCCATGCAGCGCATAGCGCGCGACGCCGCGCCAGCGGAGATCGGGTGGCTGCTGTTTGGCAGATGCGATGGCGACGAGGCCCACATCGACGCAGTGCGACCGCTGCGCAATACAGCGGCCAACCCGCGCGAGCAGTTCGCCGCCGATCCGATCGAGCAGATGAACGCATACCTTGCGGCCTCGGGCCATGGCATGCACTGCATCGGCAACGCGCACAGCCATCCACGCGGCACGGCGCGGATGTCGAAGCAAGATCGCGACTGCGGTCATGCAGGCAGCGTGCAGTTGATCGTCGCGCCTTCGGCAACCGACGGCGTGACCGCGCGGGCCTTCTGGTTCGAGCACATCCACGCCACGTCCCACATGCGAACGCTGTCGCACGAGATCGAAGTGTGCGTCGAGGATCGCACATGATCCTCGCGGTCGGCGTCGACGAGACGGAGATCGAGCGCTTCGCGCGCCTTCTGCACAACGGATCGCTGCGCGTGTATGCGCGCGTCTGTACCGACGCGGAGCGAGAGGACTGCCAACGACAAGAACGGCCGCACGCGGCGCTCGCCGCTCGTTGGTGCGCGAAGGAAGCCGTCGCAAAATGCCTTGGCACCGGCTTTGGATCCGGCGTCACGCCGCGCTCGATCGAAGTCGTGCGCGAACCAAGCGGATCGTTGCGGATCCTCTTGCACGGAGCAGCAATGGACGTGGCGACGGCGCGCGGCATCGACCGCGTGCACATCAGCATTTCCCACAGTGGGACGCGCGCGATTGCGTTCGCAGTTGCCGAGAGCGCACCAAGTCCGCGCTGACAACGGCGCGCAGGCGACAAGGCATTCGCACCTGCGGAAAATCTCGACGCACTGCGCTATCGCGGGACTCAAGCTGTCGGCAATCGCGCCCGATCCCAGCCGGCGTCGATGTTCTTTTCACCACGGACAAATGCAGCGCTCGCAATGGCGCTGGCTGCGGCATCCTGTCGCACGGCCCCGCTGCGCCCGATCGAGGCCAGCGGGCCTCCTGCCGCATTCGTCGCGTGGCTGTGCGCCGACGTGGCTCGAACCGAGTTCACTGGCTCGGATCCACTGCCCTACCACGGCATGGCGCCCGTGACGCGCTGCAAGGATGGATCGTTCGAGATCCGCTACGAACAGCGTGACGATGGTCGCTGGAGCCCGCGCGCAGACGGACGCATCGGCGTGACCGCGCCGCTCGACGGCGCACTTCCTGCAACTGCTGCGTATGCGCCCGCCACTGGCATGCGGGGAGCTGGATCGTTCGCCGCGTCGTTCGTCATCCATGTCGAAGCGACGCCGCTGGGCGTCGCTGTCCATTGCGACAGCGCGACCAACAACGCACGACTGACCGCGCAGCACATCCAGGATGCGATCGCATTTGCCACCAGCCTGGCAAACGACGACAGCGAACCAAGGCCGTGCTGCACTGCGCATGCGCCGTGGCGCGCGCAAGCGCATCTGCGCGCAGCGATGCGTCATCATAAAATGCTCGACCTCGTTGCGGCGCGCAGCGCGCTGTCGCGAGCACGCGCGGATGCGCCGATGCGCGGCGAGTGGAACGAAACAATCGCCCATCTCGACCTCCAACTCGGCCAGGACGAACTTGCGGGCGATCGGCTAGCAATCGCTTCGCGCTTCGCAGGCGACCCGCTTGCCCGCGCGCATGACGCAGAGGATGCGAATCTCGCCTTCCATCGCATGCGCGACAACGACGGCGCTGCGCTACGTTCGCGCGCAGCAGACCGACTTGCGAGCGGCGACGTGGCTGCCGCGCGAGCGCTTGCGCTTGCAGCGAGCGCCGAAGCTCCAGATCCGGTCGCGGACCTCGCGTTGCGGCATCAGCTGCAGGCGCTCAGCCACGACCTACGCGGTTCCCTCGGCACGGCGCTGCTGCTGCGCGAGTATGGCGCGGGCGCCATCGGCGATCGGTTGCTCGCAAACGCGCTCGTAGCAGCGGGCCACAGCCAGCTCGCAGAACGCGCGGAAACACGCACGCAATCGCCTGCGCTAGCGAACGCACGCAGCGCGCTCTCACCGCAGGCCCTGCGCATGCTCGACGATGCGTTGCGCGCGGGCGCGCCCGTCGCGGCCCCCGTTCGCTGAGCCGCGCAGCAGCGCGCGGACGTCACTGAGCTGCTTCGATCCGCACCATCCGCACGGAGATGTCTTGCAGCGGGTAGACCGCGAAGGTTGGCGGCGATGCATCGGCGCCATCCACGAATGATCGGCAAAGCTCGACGCCATCGATCGAAACCACGGTCGTGCACGCGCGGCGGCCCGGCGCAGACTGAATCGAGAACCGCAAGGAATGCAGCGCCAACGGAATCGCCGAAGGCCCGACGGTCCGCCGATCCATCGCAGCATGCACAGCGCGCTGAATCGCGGCTCGAATCGCAGGCTCGCCTTTGTCGAGATCCGGCACGATCGCGGCGCGAAGTTGTCCATCGCCGGTGGCGAAGACGACGCACGCCGCAGAACGGAACGAGAAGACATGCAGCGGAGCTGCATCGACGCTCGCTGGCAACGCGAACTCGCACGACAGCGAAGCCTGCCGACCGTCGCTGCTCAGCCCAGCGTCGACGACTAGCCGCTTCTTCTGCGCATCGCTCCACGACTGCGCGGAGCCAGCGTGCTCCATGCGTCCTTCGCGCAGTTGCCAGCCTTCTCCCGCGCTCCGCATGCTCGAGGCCGGGACCTGCACCGAAGCGAGGAATGGCACTTCGCCATCGACCGCGACCACGGAGCCAAACGGCGCACGGCGGCGCAACTCCTCAGCCAACTCCTGCCGCCGCGACTCGCGTGCAATCCAGTCCGTTGCCTCTCGCGCCAACGCACGCTCAGCGTCCGATGCGGCGAGCGCAGAACTTGCCTGCCATTGCGCAACCGCCATCTCGACCTCGCGCGGGTCGTTGCGTTCTCTGCCGCGCGCAAGCGCCTCGCGCAGACGCTGCAACGCCATCGCACGATCCTCGCCAGAGCCTGGCGCGTATGCCCGAACGCGCAACAACCGCGGCCAGACCTCGTCGCGCAAGAACGCGCGATCCTGATCGCCCAGTCCGTCTGCCACCGCATCCAGTTGATCGCACGCCATCGCCAGCGCCGTCTTGCCGATACGCAACAACCGCGCATCGAGCCCTGCGAATGCGCTCTTTCCAGACTCCTGCGCGCGCTGCCAAAGGTCTGAGAACCGGAACTCGAGCAACTGCGCCTGCCGCCAATGGCCTGCGCCGATGCGCGCTTCGAGCCGGCCGCCTACCAAAGCCCGCAACTCGACTGCGACGCCGCCATTGCGTGGATAGCCCGGGATCGGCGGCGGCGCGGTCTCGAGCGCGGACAGGACAGCGCGCGCAACCAAGTCCGCGGCCCGCATCGCCTCGCGATGCGGCTCGATCGGGTCTGCTTCGTCGGCAGTTCGCGATCGCGCTCCACGCAACACATCGAGCCCCGCGTCGGAGTTCCCATCCATGAGCGCGCGCCATGCGAGATCGAGGATCTGATCCTCATGCGCGCGCTCGGCATCGGCGAACGCGGCCTGCAGTTGGCGCTCTGCGCCAGCAAGCATCGCACTCACTTCGTGCCATGGATCGTTGGCCGAGCGAAACCGAGAGGCTGGCGGATACGCCGCAGTCAGCTGCTCGCGAAGCGACGACACCAAAGCCATGCGCGTCGTGATCGCGCGGGGACTGGCGTCGGACGTTGCAGGCGCTTCGCGAAGCCCTGCCAACGCAGCCTCCGCCTCGCTGCGCAGAGCTTCCGCCGCGCGCCGCTCCGCCGCGTCAACTTGCGCCAGGCCCTGCTCGCGCAACTTCTCGAAGCGCTCCTCCAACGCGGCGCGCACCGCTTGCGGGAGTCGATCGGGCAACGGCCGCCGCAGTCCATCGAAGAACCCGAGGAACGCCTCGCGCCACACGCGTTCGGCAGATGCGTAATCGCCTTGGCGCACGCGCTCGTCGGCGCGCAGCGGCGTGTCGACTTCGAGATGGCGTCGCGCTTGCTCGAGCAGCGATTGGTCGCGATGACGCGCGAGTTCTTCGATGTCGGTCAGAGCCGCATCGAGCGCGCGCGTGTCGACGGACGAAGGCAACTGATCGCGCGAGATCCCGATCCTCTGCGCAAGCGGCCCCGTCGCGTGATCCCTCGCGAGCATCGGCCCTGACGACCAACGCTGCGGATCCTCTGCATCCGCGGCGAGCGCAGTCCAACCCGTTGCCCTCAACTCCGCGACAAAGCGATCGAGATCCTGCTGCAGTTCCAACGACAAGCGACGCTGCGCTTGCTGCCGCCATTCCGCGGCGTCGACGGGCGCGTCCTTCGTTCGCGCCAAGAACCGCGACCAACGCTGGCCGGGACTCGCCAGAGTCTGCAGTTCGGCTTCGACCGATGCAGGAAACTCGGCGCGGACCATCGGCTCCGTCACCTTGGTCGCAGTGCTCGATCCGAGCCAGAACCCGCCCGCAACCAGCGCGGACGCGATCGCGATCATGGCTAGGTACTTCCGCGTCTGCGGCGGCCTGCCGGTCTCGCCGACCGAGAGCCTCGATTCGTCGACCTGCGGCCGCTGGTCGCGAGCCAATCGCTCGAGGTCATCCAGCAGTTCTCGCGGCGTCTGGTAGCGCAGCTGCGGGCTCTTGCTGAGCAGCTTGCGGATCACCAGCGACATGCCTTCCGACAGTTCCGGGTTGATCACGCGCGGCGACACCGGCGTGTCGTGCAGCACCTGCAGAATGACCTCGGTCATCGACGCACCTTGGAACGGAGGCTGCCCCGTTGCCATGTGGTAGAGCGTCGCGCCAAGCGAATAGAGGTCGCTGCGGATGTCCGCGTCCTGCGGGTTCCGCGCTTGCTCCGGCGAGATGTACTGCGGCGTGCCAACCGTCGATCCATCGCGCGTGAGCGAGAGATCGGCCGGGCCCTTCGCGAGCCCCATGTCGGTCACCTTCACGGCGCCGGCGTCATCGATGAGGATGTTGCCTGGCTTGATGTCGCGATGGATGACGTTGCGCAAGAACGCGTGGTCGAGCGCCGACGCGACCTGCGTCGCGACGTTGCGAACTTGGTCTTCGGCGAAGATGCCCCACTCCGCGAGCAGCGCGCGAAGCGAACGTCCCTCCACCAACTCCATCACGAAGTAGTGGTAACCGCCTTCCTCGCCGAGGTCATAGCCCGTGACGATGTTGGGATGGTTCAACGCCGCAACGATGCGCGCCTCTCGACGAAGCCGTTCGACGTAGCGAGCGTCGCGCGCGAGCGACGGCCGCAGCACCTTCAGCGCCACGATGCGCGACAGCTTCAGGTGCCGTGCCTTGAACACGGTCCCCATCGCGCCAGCGCCGAGGCGATCGAGGATCTCGTAGTCGCGGAACGGCTGCGCGAAGCTCATGTCGGCTCGGGGTCCCCTTGCGTTGGCGCGGACGGCGCAGCGCCGGCCTCGGGATCCATCGCGTACTTCTCCAGCTTGCGCTGCAACGCGAAGCGCGACAGGCCGAGCATCTCCGCGGACCGGCTCTTGTTGCCGCCGGACTTCGCCCATGCCTTCTTGATCTCGCGCACCTCCAACTCCACGACCATGTCGGGCAACGTCGTGCCGCGTTCGGCCGGCACACTGCCGTCGTCAGCAAACACCGGCGCGACCTCGCGACCGCCCGCGAGCACGTGCGGCGCGAGATGCGTCTCCAAGATCACGCCATCGCACAGGATCGACGCGCGGCGCAGTTCGTTCTGCAACTCGCGCACGTTGCCCGGCCATGCGTATTCGAGCAGTCGTTGCAGCGCCGCGGGATCCAGCCGAACGCGGCCGTGTTGCGGATGCAGCGATTCGGCAAGGAAGCGCTTCGTCAGCAGCGGGATGTCCTCGCGGCGCTCACGCAGCGGCGGCAGCGTGATCGGAAGCACCGAGATTCGGTAGTAGAGGTCCTCGCGGAAGTCGCCCTCGCGCACGAGTTCTTCGAGGTTGCGATTGGTCGCGGTGATCAGGCGCACATCGACCTTCTTGGTCTCGCTGCTGCCGAGCGGCCGCACCTCGCCTTCCTGCAATGCGCGCAGCAGCTTCTTCTGCAGGTCGAGCGTCATGTCGCCGACCTCGTCGAGGAACAGCACGCCGCCATCCGCGCGCTCCAGCAGTCCCTTCTTGGTTCCCGTGGCGCCCGTGAACGCGCCCTTCACGTAGCCGAACAACTCGGACTCGAGCAGCGACTCCGGCAACGCGGCGCAGTTCTCGCTGACGAACGATTTCTGCGCACGTCGGCTCTGCGAATGGATCGCGCGCGCCACCAGCTCCTTGCCGGTGCCCGACTCGCCGGTGATGAGCACAGGATCTTCGGCGTCGATGTACTTGTCGAGCAGCGCGAACACGGCGCGCATCGCGCGGCCTTGGCCGACGATGAACTTGTAGTCGTGCTTGGTGCGAACGCCGCTCGACTCGATCGCAAGCTCTTCGCGGATCTCGCTGAGCTCGGCGGTCTTTTGCTGGAGTTGCCCGCGCAACGCCGCATTGAGTTGGTCGACGCGCGACAACGCCTGCTGCAAGTCGAGGCTGCGGCGCTCCAGTTCGTCGCGACCTCGCGCGTTCTGGATCGCGACGCCCGCATAGTCGCACAGCGAGGTGAGCAACTGCTTCTCGCGCTCGCCGAAAACTTGCTGTTGCAGTCGATTGTCGACGTAGAGCACGCCGCCGACCTTGCCCTGGATCCGAATCGGCAAGCACAGCACCGAACGCAGCCGCAGGTCGGCGACAGACTGAAGGTCGCGGAATCGGTCGTCCTGCTGCGCGTTCGTCGTGAGCTCCGTTCGGCCCGATGCGAGCACGCGGCGCGCGATCGTGCGCGACACCTTGTGCTCCGGCGACAGCACCTCTTCTTGCGCGAAGTTGCGCGCGACCTCGACGTTCTGCTCGTCGCCAGCGCCGAGGATCAAGAAGCCGCGTTCCGCGGAGGCCAGTTCGATCGCCGCGTCGACGATCTGCGTCAGCAAGCGGGATAGTTCGCGCTGCTCGTTGAGCGCCGTCGCAATCGACAAGAACGTCGACAGGTCGTGCGAGCTGCGCGCGTCGCCGGTGAGGCGCGTGTCCTCGACGGAGGCGTGCTCCTCCGCGGGCACCGACAGCGTGATCTCGTAGCCGCCGCACGAGAACGACTCGCCGGGTCGCAACTCCGCGCGGACTACCGGCCGGTTGCGAAGCCGCGCCGGGTTCTGCGCGCCGAGGTCGACCAGCGCAAAGCCGCCGTCGACGCGTTCGATGCGGCAGTGCATGCGCGAGATCAGACGATCGGGCAGCGCGAGGTCGCACTCGTTGGAGCGACCGATCGTCACGACGTCCTGACGGAACGCGTGCGTCTCCGTCTGGCCGTCGCGGGCCACGAGCAACAGGAAGGTTCCAGAAGACATGGTGCGGTCGAGGGGTCGCGGCCGTGTGCGACCTTGTTAGCCGACGCGCGCCGCTACGGCGACCCCCGAGCCCTGGACTTCGCAGCAGAACCTGCGCGCGCCTGTCAGCCGAACTTCGCGAGCAGCGCGTCGCCGGCCTGCTCGACCTCGTCGACGCTGATGTCGCGCATGCACTGGTGATGGCCGAGCGGACACACCTTCTTCTGGCACGGCATGCAGGGCAGCTTCTTTTGGATCAGCGTCGTGCGCTCAAGGCAGTAGTCGGTGTAGCGGCTGTCGGTCGGCCCCATCAGGCACACCACCGGACGGTCGAACGCGACGGCGAGGTGCCGCGGGCCGGTGTCGCCGGTGATCATCAATGCGCAGCGCGAGACGAGCGCGGACAGCCGATCGAGCGACAACACGGGATCGACGAGCGCGAGCACGCCGGCGTCCTCGGCGATGCGCTTGCCGAGTTCGACCTCGGCGGGGCCGACCGTCACGATCGAGCGATAGCCCTTCTGCGCGTAGCGGCGCGCGATCTCCGAGAATCGCTCGGGCATCCAAAGCTTGCTCGCGCCGAAGTTGGCTCCGACCACAAACAGCACGATCCGTTCTTGCGCGCCGATGCCGAGCCGCGCGAGGTGCGCATCGACCCATGCGCGTGCGTCGTTCGTGATCGGCAGGTCGGGGTGCAGCGAGTCGCCGGGGATCCCGATCACGTCGAGCAAGTCGCGGTAGTAGTTCGGCATCGGCACCGGGATGCGGCGCGGGCCAATCCGCTTCTGCCAGAAGTGGCGCGCGGTCACGGCGCGGACGCCGTGCGTCATCAGCCACGACCGCCCCTGCAGATAGCCAAGGCGCACCGGCACGCGCGCGAGGAACGGCACCAAGCCAGTCTCCAGCGAGTTCGGCATCACGACGGCGAGGTCGCAGCGCCGCGCCTTCAGGTCGCGCGCCTGCTGCAGCAATCCGCCGAGTCCCTTGGCCTGGGGAGTCGGCAAGAACTCGTCAAACCAATCGCTGCCGCGGCACATCGGCTCGAGGAACGGCCGCGCCGCGAGCGTGATGTGCGCCGCCGGAAACGCTTTGCGCAGGCGCGCGAACGACGCAGTCGCCATGACGAAGTCGCCGACCCAATTGGGCGCCCGGACGTAGATGCGCTGGGTCGCGGACAGATCGAGGGCCTTCGCCATGAGGGGCGGGGATCTTGGAGGTGCGATGCAGCGCACGCAACGACGGCATGCCGAGGCTTCGTGCGGGGAGAACGAAACGGGACCCAGCCCCCCTGTGGCCATCCGCGTTCGTCTGCTATGGTCCCGCGCCGTTTCCGCGCCGCTCGGCGACCCTGCGCCGTGCCGCATGCTGCATCGAAGGCAGCCGGACCCCAAAGCATCCAGGACATCCCACGACAGTCAGCCAGCCTGGGCATCCCCCACGGCTACGCCCCATGGCAACCGAAGCCACCCTCGATCGTCTCTGCGCCGAATTCGATAGCGACAAGGACCACATTCGCGCCGCCGTCGCGTTGCTCGAACGTGGCGCGCCGCCCGCCTATGCCGCCCGCTATCGCCGTCATGAAGTCGGCGGCATGCAGGAAGAGCGACTCGTCGCGATCGCCGACCGATTGCACCTGCTCACGGAATTGGAGCAGCGCAAGGAAGCGATCCTGGAGCAAGCCAAGGAGCGCGGCCGCGACGTGGCGGCATTGGCCGAGCGACTGTCCTCGTGCTTCGACCAAGACCTCGTCGACGACTACTACCAGTCGATGCGTCCGCGCCGCCGCACGACGGCCGTGCAGATGGAAGAGAAGGGCCTGCTGCCACTGGCGATGGCGATCCAGCACCGCCAACTCGGCGAGCAAGGCCTCGCGGAAGCCGCGCAGTCTTACATCAACGAACAGAATGGCCTGCCTTCGGTCGAGACTGTGCTCGAGGGCGTGGCGCTGATCCTCGCCGAGAAGATCGTCAACGATCCGGAGACGCGCGCGAAGTGCCGCGACGAGCTGCGCCGCGGCATCCTGCGCGCGAAGGCGACCAACCCCGGCAAGGGCGGCGCAGAGCGTTACGAGCAATTCTTCGACTTCGCCGAGCCCATCCACCGCATCGCCGCGGGCCGCATGCTCGCGCTGCGCCGCGCCGAGCGCGAGAAGATCCTCGAACTCGAACTCGGCCTGCCCGAGATGGAGCACCGCGAAGTGCTGCGTTCGGTCCACGCCGCCGATCTGCCGGAAGGCGCTGCGCTGCGCGAGTTCTACGACGTCGTGTTCGACCACGCGTGGAACAGCGGGCTGCGCGAAGGCTGCGGCCGCGACGTGCGCCGCCGCATCAAGGAGAAAGCCGACCGCGAGTCCGTGCGCACCTACGCGCGCAACCTGCGTTCGCAGTTGATGGCGCCGCCGCTCGGGCACAAGAAGGTGCTCGCGCTGCGCAACAGCAGCAAGACGGTATGGCTGTCGTTGCTCGCTGAGGACGGCTCGGTTGCGCAGCACAAAACGCTGCACAGCGAGTCGGATGAACAGCGCCAGGCGATGATCGCCGAGCTGTGCGCGTTGATCCGTGCCGAGAAGCCCGCGGCGATCGCGCTGCCGCACGGCAAGCGCCAAGTAGCGGCCGAGAAGCTCGTCGAGTCGCTGCGCCAAGCGCTGACGGCCGAAGAACTGCCGATGCTGATCCCCGTCGACGAGGCCGCATCCGCGATCTTCGCGACCAGTGCGTCCGGCCGCCGCGCGATGCCCGGCGTCGAAGTCGGCGTGCGAACGGCGATCTCGTTGGGTCGCCGCCTGCAGGATCCGATGCGCGAGTTGCTCGGCATGGAGTTCCGCACGCTCGGCCTCGGCCAGACTCTCGACGATGTCCACCAGGGCATGCTGCAGCGCGAACTCGACGGCGTCGTCAGCTCGTGCGTCGCGGCGACCGGCGTCGACCTCAACACGGCGGACCAGGACCTGCTGGCGCACGTGCCCGGGCTCGACACGGATCGCGCCAAGGCGATCCTCGATCACAAGAAGAAGCTCGGCGGCTACCAGAACCGCGCCCAACTGCGCGAAGTGGCGGGCATCAGCGAAGACACCGCGACGTGGTGCAGCCCCTACCTGTTGATCGAAGGCGGCACCGAGCAGCTCGATCGCACCCCGATGCAGCCGTGCGACTACGACCTTGCTCGCAAGATCGCGGCAGCCCGCGGCGTCGCGATCGAGGAGCTGTTCGGCAAGGACCTTCGCGACGTCGACCTCGACGCGTTCACGGGGGAAGACACGGACCGCAACCGCGTCCTGCTCGTCATCCAGGCGCTGCGCCACTCGTGCCGCGACGCGCGCGGCGAGCTCACCGCGACGACGAACGCCGGCGTGCACACGCTGGCCGACCTGCGTTCCGACATGGAACTGCGCGGCCGCATCGCCAACCTGACGGAGTTCGGCGCGTTCGTCGATCTCGGCATCGGCCAGGACGGCCTGATCCACATCTCCCAGATCCCGAGCCATCGCCTCCGCGACCCGCACCAGATGCTGCGCGTCGGCGAAGTCGTGCAAGTCTGGGTCGCACACGTGGACCAGGAGAAGGGCAAGATCTCGCTGTCGATGCAGCCGCCGCGCCACGTGCAGGAAGGCCGGCAGCCGACGCTCGGCGAGAAGATGGAGCAGCGCCCAGGCCGCCGCGAACGCCGCCCGCGTCGCGACGAGCCCGCAACGCCGCTGATGTCGCGCGCCGCGCGCGCACCCGAGAGCCGCAAGGGCCGCAACCGCGCAGCTCCGCTGACCCCGGAGGGCAAGCCCGAGAAGGATCGGTTCCCCGTTGAGGAAGGCGTGCCTGCAGAAGGCGGCGCGCCCGCGGCAGCTGCGGGCCCCGAGGGCGCTCGCGGCGAGCGCCGCGACGACCGCGGCGGCCGTGGCCGTTTCGGCGGCGGCGGCGGCGGCTTCGGCGGCGGCGACCGCAGGCATGGCGGACGGGACGATCGCGGTGGACGCGGTCGCGACGACCGCGGCAGCCGTGGCCAAGGCGGCGATCCGCGCGTGTTCACGATCGAGAGTGGACGCGAGGCAGCCGAGCAGAAGGGCCTCCGCGGCGAACTCACGTCGCTGGCCGGCCTCAAGAGCCTGCTCGCGAAGGGCAGCAAGCCGGACGACGCGAAGAGCTGAGGTCATGCAGCAGCCGGAGCAGGTCTTCGTCGTCGAGCGGAGCGACTTCTTCTCAGGCAACTGGCCCCAGGGCTACGTGCCGCTCGGCGACGATGCGGCGCGGCTGTTGGCTGAGTTCGGCCGGCGCGGGTTCTTCGTGGACCGCCCGGCCGCCGAGAAGAACCCGCAGTGGAAGCAACTGATCCCCTACTGCGTGCTGCGCAAGCCAGGGCAGATCTTCTGCGTCGAACGCAAAAAGGCGCAGACCGAATCCCGGCTGCACAACCTGATGTCGATCGGCATCGGCGGGCACGTCAATCCGCAGACCGTGGCGCCAGAACAGGATGGATCTGCGTTCCTCTCGGCCGCACTCCAGCAGGAACTCGACGAGGAGCTCTTTCTGCCTGCGGCGCACGAGCACGAGGCACGCCCGAAGCTGCTTGGCCTACTCAACGATGACGCAACCGAAGTCGGCAGCGTCCATGTGGGCCTCGTCTATGCGATCGACTTCGCGGACGACCGCGCTGCAATCGTGACCGTGCGCGAGGTGTCCAAGATGGCCGGCGGCTTTAGGCACCTTGCTGAGTTGGCAAACCTGTGGCAAGATCCCGCCCGGTTCGAATCCTGGTCAAGGATGCTGTTCCAAGCCGGCGTAGCCCACCAAGTTGGAGGGCCCGGCCACCAAGCGGTTTCCCGGTCGCAGCAGCCAGAGGCGGCGCGCCCGGAAGTAGCAGAGAGGAATGAAAATGGCTGATCGCAACGCCACACGCCCCACGCGTGAAGAGGTCTACGACCTCCTGATGAATGCCCGTCAAGCTGACTGGGTCAAGCTGTGCCTCGAAGACGGCCGCTCGATGTCGGGCGCGATCATCTTCAACGAGTTCAAGGGCACGGGTCGCCTGATCAACGTCGATGAGGAGATCAGCTTCGACTTCCGCGTCGACCAAGTCGTCGACGTGAAGCTCTGACCGAGCCTGAACGCCAACGCACCGACGCGCGTCGTCGGTGACGAACTGCGGGCTGCCGATTCTGGCAGCCCGCGCTGTTTTGTGGCGGCAGCTTCGCGGCGGTGGATGGGGATGGATGACGCCGGAGACACACAGCGCTGCCTGTGCTTCCGCCCAGTGGCGGGGGTCTTCTCGAGCGGGCGAGATCTCGCCGCGCGCCTCGGAGAAAAGTACGCCGCCGGAGCTTGCACCCCGGCGGCGCGTGTTACCTAGGCTCACGTCGGAGTGCGGCAGCGAGGAGCAGCCTTGCCAGTCGATTCCGGGTCCAAGCCGGGACTGCCGCGGACCAGATTGCTCTGGCCATCCGAACGCGAGTTTCCAGATCCGAGCCGCCGAGGTGCCTAGTCCCAGCGTCTCGTGCTGTCGGCCCCTCCCAGGGTGCGACCGCCCAACACAGGCGCGCAAGGTAACGACGCTGCGCTCCCCCGCAAGCACTTTTTGACACTTGCCGCCACTACATCTGGGTGTGCGTCGCGAGCACGACGACAAGGCTACGCAGCGACTGCGAGCGCGCGATCAGGCTTGCGCACCCGACCGCGGCAACGCCACGCGGAAGGTCGTGCCTTCCCCCACGCGCGACTCCACTTCGATGCGACCGTGATGCCGTTCCACGATGCCGTGGCTGATCGCGAGGCCGAGGCCCGTGCCCTTGTCGACGTCCTTCGTGGTGAAGAACGGATCGAAAATCTTCTGCACCAACTCTGCGGGGATGCCGGTGCCGCGGTCCGCAATCGCCACAACGGCCTCGCCACGTTCAAGGCTCCAGCCGATGCGCACGGACTTGCCGGCATCCGATGCGTCCTTTGCGTTGAGCAGGATGTTGATCAGCACCTGCAGCAGATGGTTCTGCGATCCCTGCACCGACGCGACCGGGCCCACGTCGACGACGAGATCGACCTGCGCCGTTCGGAACGGCACGCGCACGAGATCTGCCGCCTCGCGCACGAGCTGGCCGATGTCGACGGCGCGCAACTCAAACGGCGTCTCGCGCGAGAACGTCAGCAGCCCCGCAGTGATCTGTCCGATGCGCCGCGCGTGCTTCTCGACGACGTCGAGTTCCGCGAGCAACGCATCTTTGCCGTCGCCGTCTTCGACGCGGTAGCGCAGCACCTGCACCTTGTTGCGAATCACGCCGACCGGGTTGTTGATCTCGTGGCTCACGCCGGCGGCCAACGTTCCGATCGAGGCGAGCTTCTCGCTGAGGGCCAAGTGCCGCCCCATGCGCACGATCTGGTCTTGGCCTGCGCGCAAGCGACGAAGCACCTGCGCCACGAAGTAGACCGAGAAGCCGATCGTCGTCGCGAACGAGAACAACAGCAGCGAAACCCCCATCCAGTCGGCGGCCATCAGGTCCATAAGGCCAATCCCGAGCGGACGATGCGACAGCACGCCGGAGCGTTCGCCAAACAGGAGCAACGAGACGAGACCCACCGACAACGCGCCGACGGCAAAGCCCGCGAACTCCGACAGCACGAGCGCCGCGATGAACGCGTGGAAGATGTAGAACGAGACCAACGGGTTGGTCGCGCCGCCGGTGAAGTGCAGCAGCGCCGTGAGGATCACGAGGTCGATCGTGATCTGCAGCAACACGTGGCGGCGCACATTGCGCAGCGGCAACCGCGACAGCCGCGGCAAGAACAGCATGTAGACGCCGTCGACGAGCGCGATCAACCCGCCGAGCGAATAGAGCGGCCACGGGTTGTCGATCACTCCGAGCGCATGCGTGGCAAGCGCGGTGAACCAGATCACGCCCGCCGCGGCAAACACGCGCAATCGATTGAACCATGCGATCTGGGTCAACAGGTCGCGCGTGCTCGCAGCTGCGTCGGCGACGAACAGGACGGGCGCGGGCTCAGCCATCAGCGTGTGCTCCCCGTCGTCACTCGCGTTCGCGCGAGTCGTACTCGCTGCGCGTGTAGGCCAAGAGCCCGAGCGCGAGCGCCACGACGACGAACACGGACAAGTCGAACAACGGCTCGCCGATCAGTTCGGCTTTGAAGTTGCGTTCCGCAGGCCACAGCGCGCGTTGCAGGTTGTCGCCGAGATCGACGCGATCGAACACGAAGCGCCGCACGGGGTCGGCGATCGTCGCATGGCGAATGCCGGCCTTAGCCGGAAGGTTGGCGAGGAATAGCTGGCCAAACACGATGAACGCGGCCGACCAGACGAGTGGCCGGCGGAACCACGCGCCGAAGAACCCGGCGACCGTCGCATAGGCGACGCTCAGCAAAGCGCAGGCACTGATCAGAACCCAGAACAGGTTCCACTCGAGCCCATCCGACCACATGTCCGGATGCAGCGAGCCAGCGCCGAACACGAGTGCCACGCCGAGTGCATGCATCGCAAACGAAAGGCCCGCGACCGCGAGGCACTTCCCGAGATACACGGCCCACCGCGGGACGGGCCGCAAGAACAGATACTGGAACGTGCGATCCTCGACGTCGCCGTGCACGGCGTGCACGCCGAAGTACATCGTGGTCCACGGCAACAGCACGTTGGCCACGATCCACCACGACACCACTGCGAACAGCTTGCGGCCGCTCAGCGAGCTGGGCGGATCCATGCCGACGAGAAACACGAGCGCGGCAGCGGCGGCCATCGCGAGCGGCAGCAGCCGGTACAGCCGGTTCTGCAGTTGCAGCATCGCGGTCTGGCGCGCGATCTCGAGCACAGTGCGAATGGGTCCCATGGATCAGCCCACCAGATAGCCGAAGACCGAGGCCAACGAATCGTCGAGCGGTCGCACCTCGTGCACGAGGCCGCTCGGTTCGGCGCCGATCGCCGTCAATGCTGCGTAGAAGCCCGGCTCGCCGTTCAACGCGACGTCGACGCCGTCCTGCGCGAGTTCGATGCCGAGCACGTGGCGCAGCGCGAGCAAACGGCTGCCCAGCGCGCGCGGCTCCTTGGTCGCGATGCGCACCTTGTGCGGCTGTTCGCTCAGTTGTCCGCGCAGCTCGCTCACGGGGCCTTCCGCGACGAGGCGACCTTGATGCACGAGTGCCACGCGATCGACGATCGCTTCCAGTTCGTGCAGCACATGGCTGCTCACGAGCACGCCGAGGCCGGACTTGCCCAGCTGCTGGATGCGCTCCGACAACTCGTGCCGAGCGATCGGGTCCAAACCCGTCATCGGCTCATCGAGCAGCAGCGCCCGCGGACGGTGCGCCAACGCTTGCGCAAGGCGAACGCGCTGGCGCATGCCCTTGCTGTATTCGCGGATCGGCCGGTGCATGTGCGCGCCAAGGCCCAGCTCATCGAGCGTCTCGCCCGCGCGCGCTCGCGCAGCCGACGCGGAGTAGCCATGAAGGCGCAGCATCCACGACACGAACTGTCGGCCGCTGCACCGGTCGTAGAGCTTCTCGATGTCTGGCGAGAACCCTAGCGCTGCGTTGGCGTCGCGCGAGCCTGCGACCGCGCCGCAGATGCGCACTTCGCCGAGGCTCGGATTGAGCAATCCGCCCGCGAGCTTCATCAACGTCGACTTGCCGGCGCCATTGCGCCCGACGAGGCCCACCACCTCTGCGCCAACTGACAAGGACACGTCCATCAGCGCGGACACTTGTCCATACCACTTGCTGACGGACTGGTAGCTCAGCAGCGCTTCGCCAGCTTTCGGGGCACTCATTGGATCGCCTCCGTGACGCGCAACCGGCGCATTGCCAAGAACCCGAGCGAGACGAATAGTGCGCCAAGCAGCGTCAAGGAGCCCGGCAGGCTAGCACCGCGGTCCGGAACGTCGGCGATCGCCCGCGCAACCGTTGCCGCGGCATCCCACACGCTCGCGGAGTGGCTCTTGTTGCCGGGAGTCAGTTCGCGCAGCACTTGCTCCACCGCGAAACTGCCGCCGAGCATGAGGCACCACACGATCGTCGCGAGATTGGCGGACGCGCTGACCGCGGACACCAGCACGCACAACAACGTCAGGATCGAGGTGAACGCCATCAGCGCAAGCATTGCGCGCGGCATGAACCCGATCGTGTCCTGCAAGTAGCCCCAATCCTCGGCGAACAACACTCCGGTGAGCCACAGCAACAATGCTCCGCCGACCGTGACCATTCCCGCGAGTTGCAACGACCCGATCCACTTGCCGAGGAAGTAGCCGCGCGGCGAGATGCCCCGAGTCCAGTACAGCTCGAGCGCGTTCGTCGCTCGGTCTTTCGCGATCGCGCGAGCGGTCGCCATCGATGTAAGCACGAGGAACACGAAGAACCCCTGCTCCATCGACACGACCTGCTCGACGTAGAACTCGATGTAGGTCGGGATCCACATGCGCAGAGCCGGCGGCACGTCCTCGGTTGCCTCGCGCATCCGGCCCGCAAACGGCAACAACCCCATGTAGCCCAGCATGATGACGAGCCGGACGAACACGGGGAGCACGCAGAAGACAAACAGCCCAATGCCCCACTTGCTGCGGAACAGCGCGTTGCGCTCCATCCGCACGAGCGGCGACAGCCGCTGCCACGCGCTGGTCGGCGCGTACGGCTTCGGTCGGTAGTCGAGTCCGTAGACGGTCATTGCTTCGCCTCCTCGCCGCGCACCGCGCCCAAGAACACCTCTTCGAGCGAACGGCGATGTGGCACGAGTTCGCGCACCACCCCATTGCGCTCGCGGACGAGAGAAAACAACGCCTGCGGTTCTGCGTCGCCTTCGACGAGCGCCTCGAAGCTGCCCGCGCCTTGCGACTCGATGCGCATTCCAGGCATCGGTTGCGATGGCAACTCCAGAGTGGCCGGCTCGACTTGCAGGTGGAACCGGCGCTCCGACGCGCGGCACAGGTCTTCGATGCGACCCTGCGCGACGACGCGCCCCTTCTCCAACACCACCGCTGCGTCGCAGACGGCTTCGACGTCTTGCAGGATGTGCGTCGACAGCACCACGGACTTGCCGAGCTTGTGCGCGAGGCGATGCACGAGGCGCAACATCTCGCTGCGGCCATCGGGATCGAGCCCGTTGGTCGGCTCATCCAAGAACACGACCTGCGGGTCGTGCACGAGCGCGGCTGCGAGCTTGGCCTTCTGCCGCATGCCCGCGCTGTAGCTCGACACGGGCCGATAACGCTGCTCCTCCAGTCCGACGAGATACAGCGCTTCGTGCGCGCGTCGATAGGCGTCGCGCTCAGGCAACCCACTCAGGCGGCCGAGCACGCTGACCATCTCGAAGCCCGACATGCCGGGGAGATGGCAGTCGCGCTCTGGCATGTAGCCCACCCGCGAACGGATCTCGGCAGGGCTCGCGTCCTCCGGGAGATCGAGGATGCGCATGCGGCCCGAAGTCGGGCGCACGAGGCCAAGCAGCGACTTGAGGATCGAGCTCTTGCCGGCCCCGTTGCGGCCGAGCAGGCCGACCGCGCCGGTGGGCATCGTCACAGTCACGCCATGCACGGCTACGAACGATCCGTAACGGATCACAACGTCATGCAGTTCGACGGTCATCGGGGTGCTGTCGGGTCGATTGGAGCCGGAGTGTCGTCGCGACGCGGCGCGCATGGTGCGAGCCATTCGTCGAGTATTTGCTCGGCGCGTGCGGCGAAGTTGAGCCGAACGGGATGGCGAACGCCGTCGAAGAAGGTCTCTGACACGACTTCGCGCACCGCGAACTCGCGCCGAAGCTGCACCAGGAAACCATCCGACTCTTTGCGACCCGGATCCGCATGGATCGCGATACCGCGTTCGGAAAGCCCTTCGCGCAGTTGGCGCAAGATCGGCAGATGGTGAACGGGCCGGTAGCTGACGTCCGCAAGCAAGATCCAGTCGAACGACCCGGCGATCGGCCCACGGTGCCAATCGTGCTCGACGCAGCGGATGCGATCCTTCGCGACAACGGCGCGTTCGTGCTCGTCGATCTGCTGTGCCGCGTTGAAGGCTGCGAACGCGAGCGCGTCGAGATGAAAGTCCGCAAACGTCACATGCGCACCATGCCGCACAGCAGCGCAGCCAGGCAGGCCGAGCCCGCACCCGAGATCGAGTGCGCACACGCCAACCGCCGTCCGTCGCCGGCAGATCCAGCGTGCGATGGCAACGGAGGCAGGCCAGATGTCTGCCCAATACGGCGGTTCTCCCCCCAACGTGGCACCAGCCTGCGCCAGCGCCGATGTTCCCTCTGGCAGCACGATGGAGACGGTGCCATCGCCCAGCGAGAGCCGGAGCCGCCGTAGCGGGAATCGCGCCAAGCGTCGGTCCTTTCGCGCCAAAGGCACGGTCATCAACTCCAAGGCATACCATGGACGACCGACAATTTCTGTCGCCACATATTGGTCACAATGCATGCGACCAATTGCTGCTGCGTACCGACGCAGTAGCGTCCTCTTCCCTTACAAGCGTCCCTCACGCGGCATTCCGATGTCCACGCAGCGATCCGTCCGCCGCAACTTGCTCGCGATGTGCACATTCTTGGTGCCGCTCGGGATCCTTGCTTGGATCGGCTCGCGCGAACTACAGCGCCAAGCAGAGCAAGTGCGCACCGCGGTGGATCGCGAAGCCATCCAGTTCTTGCAGGCGGCGACGCAAGCGATCGACCAACGACTCGACGAACTGCTTCCGGCTGTCGAACG
>JBEELK010000349.1:0-2852 GCA_041168165.1 Planctomycetota bacterium
CGTAGACGCCGAGTTCTTGGTCGAGGTCGTTGGTGACGACGTCGAGGTCGCCATCGCGATCGAGGTCGACGAGCGCTGCGCCGTGGCTGATCGTCGCCGCATCCAAGCCCCACGATGCGCCCGTCTTCTCGAAGCGCAGGTCGCCCGCGTTGCGCAGCGCGAAGTTCTTCTCGGCCACCGACGGCACCGATTGGATTAGCGCGATCGCTTCGGCCTCCTTGCCTGCGCGCCAGAGTCGCTGCTTCTCCAACTCGATGTCGGGGTTCATGTCGAACCGCGCGATGCCGTTCGTGCAGAACAGGTCGAGCCGCGCATCGTTGTCGAGGTCGCCAAACAACGCGCTCCACGTCCAGTCCGTGCTCGCGACGCCCGCGAGGAACGCGGCTTCTTGGAAGCGCTGCGTGCCGGTGTTGAGCAGCAGCGCGTTGCGCATGCACTGCTGCGGATCGGCGTGGATCAAGAAGTCCCGCTGGGCGTTCATGTCGCCCATCAGGATCTTGGCCATCTTGTGCGTCGAAGCGCTCATGTCCGCGACGAACAGGTCCATGCGCCCATCGCCATCGACGTCGCCTGCGTCGCTGCCCATGCCGTAGTAGGCCGTGTGCGGCAGCGTCTCCTTTGCGACTTCGCGGAAGCGGCCGCCGCCTTCGTTGTGCCACAACTGGTCTGGCGTCTCGAGGTCGTTGGCGACGTAGAGATCCGGCTTGCCGTCTTGGTCGTAGTCGACCCACGTGGCGGACAGGCCCATGCCGTGATCCGCAAATCCCGCAGTAATCGAGCCATCGACGAAGACGCCGTTGTCGTTGCGCAAGAAGCGATCGCGTTGGCCCGCCATGTAGACGCGACCGTGGAAAGAGAAGAACTGCTCGCGCAACTTCGTCGGCATCTGCAGCGACGGGTCCATGTCGCCGCGCTGCAGTCGTTGGAACACCGGGTCCGCCGTGTCCTGAAGCGAGGGGACCATCTGGCGCGCCGTGCGCAGCGTGTCCTTCGGCACCTGCATCGCATCGAGCACCTCCGACACGAGCGCCCAGCCCGCGTGCAGCGCGCGGTTGGTCACGAGGTAGCAGTCGAGGTCGCCGTCGCCGTCCGCGTCCGCGAACGCGGCCATCGTGCTCGCGGCGGCGACATCGAGGCCAAAGCGCGCCGCGCATTCCTCGAACGTGCCGTCGCCTCGATTGCGATAGAGGCGGTTCTTCGCCTCGGTGTTGCAGACGTAGAGGTCGAGCCACGAGTCGCCGTCGACGTCGACGAACGCGGCGCCAGAACCCCAGGCTTCGCCGCCATCGACGTTGCCAGCGGACGCGGTCACATCGACGAAGCGCAGCGGCGCGGTTTGGCGGAACAGCTTGTTGGGGCCGTCCTGGCTCACGCAGTAGAGGTCCGGCAAGCCGTCCTTGTCGTAGTCGCCAACCGCGAGCCCCGCGCCGTTCGTGAGGTAGGTGTAGCGGTTCTCGTTGCGCAGCTCGTTGCGGAACGCGAGGCCCGACTCCGAGCTCGCGACGCGGCGAAACTTGGGGCCATCGTGCGCGGCGCTGCGCGCAAGCGGGCGGCTCTCGACCTCTGACAACCCAACCGGGAACCACCGCAGCAGCACGAATGGCATCGCGGCGAGCGCGATCAGCCAGAGCAGCGAACCGGGACGCAGCCTACGCGACGAGGTCATCGGGCGTCGGATCCTAGCGATGCATCGGTTGCTTCGCGTCGTCGATCTGTGCGCTGGAAGTCCGGCGCGAACTGCGCAGCATGACGCGATGCGGTCCTTTCTCGTGGTGCTGTTCGCGTTCGCCATTCCGTGTGCTGCGCAAACGGATGGCACTTCGCCGCGAGCCGACTGGCTCATCGAGCCGTCGGCCTTCGTCGCGCGCGGCGAGAAGTCCAAAGATGGCCGCGATCTCGTGCTCGACAACGGGATCCTCCGCGCGACGTATCGGCTCACGCCAAACGCGGCGCTCGTGAGCTTGGAGCACGGGCCGAATCGCGAGCAGTTGCTGCGCGCGGCGCAACCGATGGCGCGCATTGAGATCGACGGCAAGCCGTACGCGGTCGGCGGCCTCGCGGGGCAGAGCAACCGCGCGTTCCTGCTCCCGGAGTGGCTCGATGCGTTGACCGCGGATGCCGCGGCGTTCCGTTGCGTCGCGTGTGAGTTTGCGCCGATGGAAGCGCGCTTTGCGTGGCCGGAGTCCGCGCGCACGCGAGCGATCGTCGGCGAGGTCGCGTGGCCGCCGCGCGGTGTGCACGCGGTGCTGACGTTCGCGGCGCCTGAGGGCACGGAGCCATCGTTGCGCGTTGTGGTGCACCTCGAGCTCTACGACGGCTTGCCGTTGGTGTGCCAGTGGTTCCAATTGCACAACGGCGGCTACCAACCGGTCGTGCTCGATCGCTTCACCGCGCTCGAATGGGCGATGGTCGAGGCGGAGTCGCGCGTCGAGCCCGAGCGACGCGATGTGCGGTTGCCGGACGTTCACGTCGAGACGGACTTCGCGTTCCACGCGATGACGGGCGCGGACGCCAGTGCGCACTGCGTTCGTTGGCGCACCGATCCCGCCTACGACACGCAGGTCAACTACGAGAAGCGCACGCAGTGCTTGCTCGAAGTGCGGCCCGACCTCGGCCCCGCGCAGACGATCGCGCCGAGCGCCACGTTCACGTCCTGTCGCGCGTGGGCGCTGTGCCACGGCAGCAACGCCGATCGCGATCGTCGCTCGCTCGCGCTGCGGCGGATGTATCGCACGCTCGCGCCGTGGACGCGCGAGAACCCGACGATGATGCACCTGCGAACTGCGGAGCCTTCTGTGGTGCGTTCGGCGATCGAGCAGTGCAAGCAGGTCGGCTTCGATCTCGTGATCCTG
>JBEELK010000350.1:0-6309 GCA_041168165.1 Planctomycetota bacterium
ATTGCAGTTCGCGCAGCGCATCGGCGCGCGCATCGCGCGGCGGTTGCGCAAAGGACTCCGGCTCGATCGCCGAAGCCACGCGACTCCTGCTGCGAAAGAACGCGCGCGCAACGAACGTCGCCACCATGCATGCGAGCAACGTGATTGCCACGCCAAACCAACCACTCGCCTGCTTTGGGACCGCGAGCGTCATCGGTTGCTCGATCGCAAGGTCGTCGGGCGCGCGCAGCGCTGACGCGACATCGATGCGCAGCGGCTCGCTCACTGCCTCCGCGGCAGCGCTTGCGCCAGAGGCCGCAACGAAGCGCACGGGCCCGATGTCGACTTCGCCGCGCACGAACGCCTGCGCTCGGAAGCGTCGCGTCTCCTCGATAAAGCCATCGACCTCGCGGCGCGAGACGTCCAATGCCGCAACCGCAAGCGGCGCGAGCGCGCGTTCGTCAAACGCAGACGGCTGCAACCCGCGCTGCCAACGACGCACGACATCGAGCACAAACGGCTGGCCGAACACAACGCTCTGCGACGCCGTCGCAAGCTGCACCGTCGCGCGCGGCCCGTCGCCATTCGCCACGCCGCCGCCATCGCCGCAACTGGCGAGCGCCGCGGCGCAGATCAGCGCCAACTTGGAACGTGCGCGCTTCATCGCTTGCTGCCGCGCAGTTGCCGCATGCGGAAGAAGTCGAGAATCGGCTTCTGCACTGCGTCCTTGTCGCGGCGCATCGGCACCGCGACGTCGATCACATCGACGCCATACCGCGCGAACTCGGCATCCACCTTGGCGCGCCACGCCGCGACGCGACGGATCCATGCGTTGCGCACGCGTTCGCTGTTCCAATCGACGACGACGGTGCGCATCGACTCGGGATCGGCGAGCCGCACGAGACCACCCGCAGGCGGGAACAGGTCCGGCGACGCAATGCGCACCGCGACGACGTCGTGGCGCAGCGCGCAGCGAAACAGCGACTTGCCGGGCAGCGGGCCCAAGAAGTCCGACACCACGAACACCACCGAGCGCCGTCGCAGCATGCGCATCGCGAACGCGAGCGCCGCCTCGGATCCGCTTTCGCTCGCCGCGCTCGCGTCGCCGTCGGCATCGCGCGCCATCAGCCCATCGCGAACGATGCGAAGCGCATGGCCGCTGCCCTTCCGCGGCGGCGCGAACGACAGCATCGAGCGCTTGCCAAACGTGACGAGGCCCGTCTTGTCGTGATTGCGAACGGCGGCAAACGACAGGCACGCGCACAAGCGCACGGCCATCTGCCGCGCGGACAGCGCGCCAAAGCCCGCGCGCATCGAGTCCGACGCATCGAGCAAAAACAACACCGACTGCTCGCGCTCGTCGACGAACTTCTTGACGTAAGGACGGCCGGCGCGCGCCGTGACCTTCCAGTCGATGAGTCGCGGGTCGTCGCCTTCGACGAACTCGCGCACTTCGTCAAACTCGAGGCCCGCCCCGCGGAACACGGACGCGTAGCCGCCGGCCATCACGCCCTTGGCGAGCCGCGTGCTCTGCACCGCGATGCGGCGCACCTCAGCGAGCGTCTCTTTGAGCTCGTCCTGCTCCGCTTCGTTCATCACAGAGCGGAGCAGTAGGTCACGGAGTAAGGAGTCACCTCCTCACCATAGGCAGCGAGGGTGCGTGCGCTCCAGTCTCCTGATCGCAACGAACCCTCGCCGAGCCAACCTGCTGGAGGCTCGACCCGCCCCACAGAGCGACGGCCAGTCGGGCAACGACGCAGGCTCGTAGGCCGGATCCGTCGCAGAAAGTTGGGATCCGATGGAGAGCAGTCGCAGCCGACGCAATGCAGAGACACATGCTCCCTCCTCATTGCCTTCGCATGCCAATCGCCGCGGTTTCGCCTTCACGCATTCATGCGCACATGTGAGGTGCAATCCCGATGCGGAACGTAGGGCACCCCGCAGGAACGGCTTGCCGCGAACACACGCGACTCCCCCTCTGCGCACCGTGCGCTACCACGTGTAGCGCACGCGATAGGTCACAACCTGCTCACCGCCCGCAGGGACCTGCAACCGGAACTCGACCTTCTGCGCGTCTTGCTTCGCGTAGTCGTGCGACTTCTGCGTGATCGACCAGTTGGACCAGCGATAGAGATGCTCGACGACGCGCACCTCGACGGCCTCGGTCTCCTTGCGATTGCGCACGCGGATCTCAAACGACTCCTCCATCTGCTTGCGGCTGTCGTCGTGTTGGTAGTCGATCCGCTTGCGCTCGCCAACGATGTCAAACGCATCGCCGGTGTAGATGCGCAGGCGCTCGTCCTTTGCCGTGTGGTCAATGCGATTCTCGCCCGTGAACTCGATGCGGCCATCTGCGTCGTCGCGGCGATAGAAGCGCGTCTTGCCCTTGGGTAGCGGGATTCCGAGCCCGTTCTCCTTGGTGTTCACGAACTCGCGCATGACCCAGACCTTGCTGTTGGACTGCGTGCCGTATTCGGGCTGGCTGCGGATCATCTCGGCGCTCCAACCGTGCACGTTGGGCGTCGCAGCGCCGTCATAGACATAGAGCGTCGTGGCCTTGACGCCGGACGCGCGCACGAACTCGACCTGCTTCTGCTCCCGGTTGCGCAGCGTCGTCGCCAACGGCAGGGAATAGAGGTGGAACTCGTCAAACGCCTTCTCCGTGACTTGCGGTGCCTCCGTCTTGCGAACCAGGCCGAGATAGAACTGATCCTGGCCATACGCGACTTGGCCCTGTTGCAGCTTGTTCACGTCACCCGCCATGAGCTTGATCGACGCGTCGCGGAACGACACCCCGGACTGATTGTCGACCGTCACCCACCCGACGAGGTCGAGCGTGTCGCCCTTCTCCGGCATGACGAGGTTGTAGGTCGCTTCCCATCCGAGGCCGCCCGTCACGTAGGCAAGCTCTGCCTCAAACGACGCCGCCTCAGGCGAGTGAATCGCCCACTGCAGCGTCGGCATCAGGATCGAGTCGTCGGCCAGCGACGCAAACAACGGCTGGCCCGGCAACGAAAACCGCAGCTTGCCGTCGACCTCGACGATCGGCGACCCGGACCCGTCCGCCGCGCCGCGCTGGTAACCCGACCGGATCACCTTGCCGCGCACAAGAGACTCCGCGCCGTCGCGGCCATAGACCAGGAAGTCGAGTTCCTTGCCCTCATTGAGGTCGAGCAGCAATCCCTGCGACACCGTGTCGGCGCGATAGCTCTGCTCGAGGATCGAGAACTGAGCCTTCCCCGCGCGGTCGCGCAACACGACCGAGTCCGCCTCGACCTGCGACGTGACGCCCGAGAACTGCGCGAGGTTCTTGCCAGGCTTGAGGTCCAGCGCGATGCGTTCGCGAACGACGGCGAAGCGCTGGTTGTAGATCGTGAGCGCAGGTTGCTGCGCGATGGCGCAACTAGCGAGAACAACGACGCAGACGAGGGCTTGCTTCATGGCGATTGCGGAAGGGGTAACGGCACCAGACGCGGAGCCGCAGCGCAACATGCGTTCCTGTGCATGCCAGAGGCGAATCGTGCGCATCCGCAGCAGCTTCGTTACGGGCCCACCACGTTTTCCCAAAGCTCGTCGCGCGCTTCGCAAGCATGCGACGAAATCCCGCTGCGCACCGCACGCGCATACGGCGTATCCTGCCGACCCCTTCGGACCGACCGCCATGGCATCCACGACCAATCGACGTCTACTCCCGCTCCTCACCGCTGCGCTGCTCACGGCGCTTGCGATGCCGACCGCCGCCGCCGCGCAACTGCCGCAAGGTGTCACGCGGGAGCAGATGTGGTACGCGCCGACTGCCGAGGATTGGAAGAAGCCTGTGCAGTTGACGTTCCAGCGCACGTGGGAAGACGCGCTCGCGTTGAGCAAGGAGCAGAAGCGGCCGATCCTCGTGTGCGTCAACATGGACGGCGAGATCGCGAGCGAGCACTACGCGGGCGTTCGCTATCGCATGCCCGAGATCGCCAAGCTCTACGAGCCGTATGTGTGCGTGATCGCATCGGTCTATCGCCACAACCCGCGCGACTACGACGAGGAAGGCCGTCGCATCCCGTGCCCGCGCTTTGGCTGCGTCACTTGCGGCGAGCACATCGCGATCGAGCCGATGCTCTACGAGAAGTTCATGGACGGCCGTCGCATCGCGCCGCGCCACATCATGGTCGAGCTCGACGGCAGCGAGACCTACGACGTGTTCTACGCGTGGGACACGGACTCGGTGTTTGATCGCATCAAGAAGGGCATCGCCGATCGCACGATCCAAGCGGAGCCGATCGTCCGCGGCGACAAGTCGATCCTCGAACGCGTGAAGAGCCGCGATGTCCGCGACCGCGAAGCAGTCGAGCAAGCGTTTGCCGCTGGCCAACCGCAAATGCGGGATTCGCTGCTCAAGGTCGCGGAGACGATGGGCGGCGATGCGCCAGTCGATTTGCTGCGCCTCGGCGTGCTCGGACTCGACGTCGAACGCGCCAACGCTGCGCGCCGCGCGCTCTCGCAATCGAAGCAAGAAGGCGCGATCGACCTCATCGGAGAAGCGCTGAAGGCGCCGCTGCCCGAAGACGAGCGCAACAAGCTCGTGGCCGCGCTCGAACGCCTCGGCGAAACCGCGCCGCAAGCGCGCACGCTGGCGCTGGTGCACCAAGGCCTCGCGAGCCGCGATGGCGGCGTCGACGTGAAGGGCTGGGCGCAAGCGATCGATGCGCAACCCGCCGCCGAAGCCGTCGACAGCTACGCGCTCGAAGCGCGCATTCGCCGCGCCGAGGACGCGGCGCAGCGCGAGCCGCGTTCTGCCGAGCAAGTGATCACGATGGCGGAATCGACGCTCGAACTCGCGGTACGCAAGGATCCCAACGCGGCGCGCAATGCGCGCGACGCGGAGCGCTTTGCGCAGTTGTTGTTCGAGGACGCGCGCGAGCAAGCGAAGCGCGCGAAGAAGCTTGGCCTCGACGCGGTGCAAGACGGCGCATTCCGCGCAGAAGCAGTGATCGCCGCGGCCTCTTGGCAGTTGCGCGACCTCGACGCCGCGTATGCCGCCGCCGAGGCTGCGTCGAAGCTCGTCCCCAAGGATGCGAGCAGCTACTCCGCGATGCTCGCGATGCAGGTCTTCGCCGAAGCGCGCCAGAACGCAATCGTCGAGTCGATCCGCAACAAGACGCAATGGAAGCGCGAGTGGCTCACCGACTTGCACGCCGCGTACTCCGTGCTTGAGAAGCACCCACTCGGCCAGGACTACCACTTCGTCGATCACTACGACTTCGTGAGGGCGCTCGGCGGCAAGGGCCAAGCCAACGCGATCCTCGATAACGGCATCGCGCGCTTCCCGGCGTCGTCCTCGCTGCACGAACGCATGCGCACGCGCATCCTGGAGGAGCAAGGCGCGGAAGCGCTCGAGATCGCATATGCGCGCATGCTGGAGAAGCAGCCGAGCGCCGACCTCGCGTGGTACACGGGCTACGCGACGCTCGTCGTCGCGGAGTCGCATCGCCGTCGCGGCGAGTCCGACGCGGCGCTCACGGCGTACGAGCGCGCCATCGGCCGCTTCCGCGACTGCGTTGTGCGCAACCCGGAGACTGCGGGCAACACGGACCACTACATCTCGATGGCGCACGCAGGCCGTTCGCGCGTGCTGCTTGAGCAGGGGCTGCTCGTCCCGTCGACGCAAGAACTGATCACCGCGCTGCGCACCAAGCCCGAAGCGACGGCGACGTTTGACGGCCTCAACCTGTCCGCGTCGGACACCGCGCGAATGCTGCGCACGATGCTGCGCGCGCAGAAGCTCGACGACCAACTGGCCCAACTCGAAGCGGCGCTGAAGGAAGTCGACCAGGACCTGCTCAAGCTGCCGGCCTACGAGTTCCAGAGCCCGGACCAAGCGCCGCAGAACGGCGGCCCCGCGCGGCAACGCAACGGCGGCCGCTGAAGCGCGCGCATTCGATGCGCGGGCGAGCGAGCCCGCGCCGCTATGCTGCCGCGCCCGCATGAGCGACCGACGCAGCTTCGCCCCGCAGCTCTGGCTGCTCTCGATGAACCTCATCTGGGGCGTCAGCTACTCGGCGGTCAAATATGCGCTCGATCGCGGGCTTCAGCCGTTTGCGCTGATGACCGCGCGCTTCTGGCTCGCGTGCTTGTTCCTCATGCCATTGGTCGCGATGCGCCAACGCCACGCGCTCACGAAGTCTGCGATGCGCGGCGTCGTGACCGGCCTCGCGCTGCTACTCGGCTACGTGCTGCAAACCTACGGCATGCAGCAGACGACGGCGTCGATGGCGGGCTTCTTGTCGGGCCTCATCACGTTGCTCGTGGCGCTCGGCGGTTGGCTCGTGTTCCGCGAACGCA
>JBEELK010000351.1:0-2777 GCA_041168165.1 Planctomycetota bacterium
CGACGATCATCGTGCCTTCGAAGCGGAACGGACCTTCGATCAGCGCGTTGCCGCTCACGTAGAGCACGCCGCGGAAGTCGCTGTCGTTGCCTTCGCTTGCAACGAAGTCGCCCTTCACCGCGAGCAGCATGCGTCCGCGCAGCGCGAAGTCATCGGAACTGATCTCGAGGCCATCTGGCACGTAGACCGCTTGGTCCTGCATGACGCGGCCAGCGAACTGCTTGGGCGAGAACACGACGAGGTCCGCGACGCTGCGCAGTTGCTCCTCGCGCATGCCGAACACCGACGCGACGTCGAGCTTGCCCGCCGCGAGCGGCAGCGACGATGGCGAGCCGGTGACCGACGAGCCGTAGTTGGCGGAGCCGTTCGACTTCTCGTCGTCCTTCTCGTCCTTCTCGTCCTTCTCATCATCGTCGTCGTCATCGTTGCCCTTGCCGCTCAGATGCGCGACGCCGGACGAACCGAGTCCTTCGACGGTCGCGTTCCCGAGCAGTTGCAGCGCCGACGGATCGCCGACCACGAGCGCCGACGAGCTCGGCAAGCGCAGCGTGATGCCACGCACTTCGGTGCGCAGCGTCTGCGTGGACAGCAAGCGATTGGGTTTCTTGTCGAACGGCTTGTCCGCGTCGACGCGCTCGTAGAGGTAGCCGCGCGCGCCGAGATCCCACACCGTGCCCGGCGACTCGCCATACGCGGCGGAGACGTCGATCGCTTCGTCGATGCGAACTTCGTAGCGGCCCCAGAGGTTGCCATTCACCTCGAACTCGCGCACGAGGCCGACAGTCGGATCGAGCGTGTCATCGACGGGTGGATCTGCGACGAGGTTGCGTTGCGGAGCGAACGCGACCACGGGCTGCGTCGGCTGACGCCGTAGATACGAGGCCGCATCGGTGAGGCCCGACTCCGCGACCGACTGCGCGAGATCGACGCGGCGGTAGCGAGTGTCCATCGTCTTGCGGTTGGCGGACATCTCGAGGCTATGCGCAACGAGGATGCCGACCGTCAGCGAGACGAAGAACAACGCCCACACGAGCGCACTGCCGCGTTCCGATCCGCGCGATGGCGACGGAAGTTCCGACGCAGCGCGCTCTATGGATGCGCACAAGGTCCCGACGGATCGCTTCATCTCGCCGATGTCGGACCAGGAAGAATGGGACTTGAGGACCCGGCGTCATCGCGATCGCGTGATCGCGATGTGTCGATGGCAACGCGAGTTCGCGGTCTCGCATCGGGATGGGTTCGCGCCTTGCTGCAGCGCCTTCGTCCAACGCCGCGACGATGTGCAGATCCGATTGGACCGAGGCGGAGCTCCATGCCGATCTCCTGTCGGTGAACGGAAGCCCGTCGGAACCTGACGCAGCAAGAGACGCGCGCCAGCGCATGCTCGGCGACTTCTCTATCGAGCGCGAACTCGGCCGTGGCGGCATGGGCGTCGTTTGGCTCGCAACGCAGAAGTCGCTGGGGCGACGCGTCGCGCTCAAGACGTTGCCCGACTTTGCATCCATGGATCCCGCAGCGGTGCTGCGGTTTCGGCGCGAAGCGGAAGCGACGAGTCGCATCGCGCATCCGGGCATCGTCCCGGTCTACGGCACCGGCTTCGCGGACGGCATCCATTGGTATGCGATGGAGTTCGTCGATGGTCCGACGCTCGCTACGTGGCTCGATCGATTGGCCTCGCGCCAAGTCGAACGGCTCGACGCATCGCTCGTCGACGAAGTGGAGGAAGGGCAGCGCTATGCGTCGTTGCGCGAGCAACGCAGTTCGGGGCAAGGCAATCGCTACGTGCGCTCGTGCGCGCGGCTGTGCGCGGACGTTGCTTCCGCGCTCGCGGCGGCTCATCGCGCTGGCGTCGTGCATCGCGACGTGAAGCCCGGCAACGTGATGATCCATCCCGACGGCAGGCCCGTGGTGGTGGACTTCGGCCTCGCGCGCGACGAACGCAGCGCGCAACTGACGCGAAGCGGCGAGCAGATCGGCACGCCGTCGTACATGGCGCCGGAGCAAGCGCGTGGCAGTCGCGCGATCGATGCGCGCGCGGACGTCTATTCGCTTGGCGCCGTGCTCTACGAGCTGCTTGCGCTGCAACCGCCGTTCACGGGATCGTCGGCCGCCGAGATCGCGGCGCGCATTCTCGCGGACGATGCTGTCGACGTTCGGCGGCGCAATCCCAACGTGCCGGTCGCGCTCGCTGCGATTGTTCATCGTTGCCTGCAGAAGGCGACCGACGATCGCTATCCGGCGATGGAGTCGTTGGAGGCGGACCTTCGCGCGTTCCTCGCCGGCGATCGCGTCGCGGCCAAGCTGCCGTCGGTGTTCGCTCGCGCGCAGCACGGCGTGTTGCGGCGCAAGAACGCGGTGCTCGCGAGCATCGGCGCATCGTGCGCTGCGATCGCGATCGCGGTGTTCGCGGGCGTCGTCGACGACCGCGGCGATGTGCGCGATGGCGAGCAAGCGATGCTCGATGCGCGCATGGCGCTGGTGGACCGCGGCGACGCTGACCGCGCGCGCGATCTCTACGAGCGCGCAGCGGCGTTGACCAAGCAACCCGAGCGAGTGCGAGCGCAGCGGCGCAGCGACTTCGAAGCGGCGTTTGAGTCGCTCTATGCCAAGGACGGCGGGCTGCTGGCTCTGAAGCGCTTCTCGCAAGTGTTCGACGACGACGAGCGAACGATCCTCAAGCCTGCGCTCGATCGCCTGGAAGGCCGCGGTTCGCTTCGCATCGCGACGCGCGCAGAAGAGATGCGCACTGCATCGATCGAGGTGCGCGAAGTTCGCGA
>JBEELK010000352.1:0-5828 GCA_041168165.1 Planctomycetota bacterium
GTCACGGCAAAGACGGTCGCGCCTTTTTGCGCGTCGTTGCTGTTGTTCCGTGCCGAGTCCGTCATGCGTTGATCCTGCTGATCGCACCGGACTTGTGCCCGGTGCTCAGGCCAACTTCGGCATCTGCCGTGGCGCATCTTGCGTCCAATTGCGAGACCTCTTGCGTTCTTCGCGCTCAATCGAACGCGAGCTTCCGCCGATGGACGCGCGTGTCGGAGAACGCGACAAAGTGTCGCATTCGACGCCATGTTTTGAGTGCTTCGAGAGGGGATGGGGCGATGAGCAAACGGTCGTGGGAACGGCGGCGCAGCGAAGGCATTGCGACGGATCCATCGTCGCGTCGTCCGCTGCTCGTGCTCGGCACGATCGCGCTTGGGTTGGTCGCGCTCACTGCGGCCAGCTATGTCGCGTTGGACGCGGCTGCGTCCGATGCGTTGCCACAACCTGCCACGGCTCCCATCTATCTCGCCGCGGCTTGCTGCTTGCTCGTCGCGTGTCTGGTCGTCGTCGTGCAGGGCACACGCATGGCCTACCGCGTGGCAGGCCCTGAGCATCGGTTGATCCAATCGCTGCGGCGCGTGCGCAAAGGCGACCTCGCATTCCGTGTGAGCCTGCGCCGCGGCGATTTGCTTTCAGGCTTGGCGCAGGAGTGCAACGAGCTCCTCGACTACCTCAACACCAACCCGCCGTCTGGCGCGAAGACCGGCACGGATGTGGTGGACGTGGCGTTTGAGGACGAAGTGCGCGAGCCGACTCTCGAGGAGGCGCGTCCATGATGCCGCGCGGGCCAGGGCGCGAACGGGCCATGTTGTCCGTTCTGCTGCTGCTCACTGCGCTCGGTTGCGCCGTGATCGCTGCGGGCACCGAGTCTCTGGTCCGCAAGAACGAGCAGCGACGCGCACAGGCAAGGCGGCTTGCGGACTGTGTTGCTCGACCCGATGCGGGCGCCGAAGGGCCGATCCAAGAACTCGACGGCATGTTTGGCAGGGCCTTGCTGCGCGTGAACACCGAGTTGGGGCCGTCGATCGTGTTTGACGGCCGCGCGAAGGGAGGCAGGTCATGACTGCGATCCGCGAGCGGATGCTGCGTCCGAACACTGGCCTGCTGCAGTTCTGGCGATCGCCGATCGTGTTGTGCTCGCTCGCCACCGGCGCGGTCGCTGCTGTCGTGCTCGGTCGCGCAGTCACCGCGATGCACGATGCCTCCACGCTGCGGCGTGAAGTGCACCAACTGGCAGCGCAAGTCGCGGCCGAGGAGTCGGCGCTCGCGTTCGTGCAAAGCGATGGGCAAGCCGTCCGGCGCGCGGTCAACGCCGGCAACGGGCTCATCGTCGAGACCTCGGTCGTGCCCGTGCCGCAGTCGTCGCGCTATCGCGTCCGTGCGGAAGCCGCGGAGATGCAGTTCGACTTCGTATTCCAACGGCTCGGCGGCGGCACTCCGCTCGCATTCGGCCGCGCGCTGACTCTGGGGCCTGACGCTGCGGTGCCGGTCGATTGGCTCAACGATGGCGAGGCAGAACGGGAAGACCTGCCGAGCCTCGTTGCTCCGCGGCAGCAGCACGACGCAGCGGATGGCATCGCTGCCGAGGACGCGGGCATTGCCTTGCTGCGGTTGCCTGCGGGCACCGATCGGCTGGACTTCGTGCTGGGCTCCGGCAAAGGGGGCGCCTACTTGCGCGTTCCCGACAGCGGCGTCGTGCGCATCGACGGCAACCTCTGGGTTGACAGCGGCGGTGCGCCGCTCGAACTGCACCTCGTTCGGGACCTGACGATCGTCGTCCAGGGCAACGCCTACCTCGGCAGGGCCCTGCGCGTGCGCGGCGGTGGCAGCCTGACGATCGCAACGTGCGACGCGGGTGGCGTCGCGTTCTCGGACCTCGATGGCAACGGCCGGTGGGGCAATGGCGAGCCATGCAATGGCGCTGCTCGCTTCGAAGGCCCGGTGGAAGGTGCTGGCAACGTCTACCTGGGCATGCCGCGGGAGGTTGGCGTGGTGTTGGAGTTCGACGCCGGCATCGTCTGCGGTGGCGTGCTTCATGTCGCGGCGCGGCAGGCGCTCGTGCACGGTCCGGTCCTCGTCAACAAGGCTGGGGTCCGGATCGGCGTCGACTGCGGCAACCTCGTCTGCACGGGGGGCCGTCTTCCGTCCCTGCGCCGGTCGACTTTGCCGGGCTTCGCGGCGGTGGGGAGCCCGCGGCCGAGCCCGCTGGTTCCAGTCCGTCGCGAGCAGCCTCTTTACTCTGCTGCTCCCGCTCGCTAAGGTCCGCGCCCCCATCTGCGGGGTCGTAGCTCAGTTGGTAGAGCGCTGCGTTCGCAATGCAGAGGTCAGGGGTTCGACCCCCCTCGACTCCACCAGATTCCGCCTCTGGTCGCCGCAAGGCGATCAGAGGCGGTTTGTTTTCCGGCGAGCGCCCAGCCGAAGGGCCCAGCCGACGGGCAGCCGTTCTCGCCGAGGAGTCTCCCGTGCCCCGCCACTACACGCCCGAACTCGCAAACCGAAGCCTGCCATTGGTTTCGCGCATCGTGGGCGACATCCGCAGCCTGACGGAGCGCATCGGCGCCGTGCTCGCCGACTACCCCGACGACGTGACGGGGCTTCTGCTCGAAGAGCGCGACGACCGGCTGCAGCCGCTGCGCGACCAGTGGATGGAGCTGCATGCCGAACTCGACCAACTGGGCGTCGAGCTCAAGGATCCGCGCACCGGCTTGATCGACTTCCGGGCGCTGCGCGGTGGCGAAGAGGTCTACCTGTGCTGGCGCCATGGCGAACCTGCGGTCGACCACTGGCATCCGCTGCACACGGGATTCGGCGGGCGACAGCCGATCGACACGTTCTGACGCGCAGTGCGACCGTCGAGATTCGCCCCTCCATGGTTGGCGCGGCGGATTGCTCTCTGCCGTGTGCGTCGAGCTGGTCGCAGCCTTGCCACCGTGAGCCGCGTCTCCCTGCAGAACTGGCCACTTTTCCCGGGGCGTCCGCGAGTGCTGGGTGCATAGAATCCCGCGCCCTTTTCCCCACGAAAGAGCGTCACGCATGGGTCGTCCGGTCCTCGTTTCCGCCTGCCGCACCGCCATCGGCAAGTTCCAAGGCAGCCTCGCCTCGTTCACCTCGCCGCAGCTCGGCGGCATCGTCGTGAAGGAGGCCCTGCGCCGCGCCAACGTCCCGGCCGACCAAGTCGAAGAAGTGCTGATGGGCTGCGTGCTCCAAGCTGGCCTGGGCCAAAACCCCGCGCGCCAGTCGCTGCGCCTCGCCGGGATCCCGGACGCCGCCGCGGCGGTGACGATCAACAAGGTGTGCGGCAGCGGGCTCAAGACCGTGATGCTCGCGGCGCAGGCGATCAAGGCCGGCGACCTCAAGGTCGCGGTCGCGGGCGGCATGGAGTCGATGAGCAACGCGCCCTACTACCTGCCGACCGCGCGCTCGGGCATGCGCCTTGGTCACGCGCAGGCGATCGACGGGATCGTCTGGGACGGCCTGTGGGACCACTACAACAACTTCCACATGGGCAACACGGCAGAGCTGGTTGCCAAGAAGTACGAAGTCTCGCGCGCGGATCAGGACGCCTACGCCGCCGAGAGCCATCGCCGCGCAGTCGCCGCGCAGCAGTCGGGTCGATTCGCAGCTGAGATCGTGTCGGTCGAGTTGAAGGGCAAGAAGGGCGAGGTCACGCAGTTTGCGACCGACGAGAGCCCGCGCGCCGACTCCACCGTGGAGGCGTTGAGCAAGCTGAAGCCCGCGTTCCAGAAGGACGGCGGCAGCGTGACGGCAGGCAACGCGAGTTCGATCAACGACGGCGCCAGCGCGCTCGTCGTCTGCGACGAAGACTGGGCCAAGGCGCACGGCATCCAGCCGATCGCGCGCGTGCTCGGCTATGCGACCGGCGGCATGGCGCCGGAGTGGGTGATGATGGCCCCCGAAGTCGCGACCAAGAAGCTGTGCGGCATCCTGAAGTGCGCGCCGCAGGACTTTGACCTCGTCGAGATGAACGAGGCCTTCTCCGTGCAGATGGTGGCCCTGCAGCGCCAGCTGTCGATGGATCCCGCGAAGTGGAACGTCCACGGCGGCGCGGTGGCGCTCGGCCACCCGATCGGTTGCTCGGGCGCGCGCGTGCTGACGACGCTGCTGCACGCGTTGCAGGCGCATGGCAAGTCGCGCGGCATCGCGGGCCTCTGCCTCGGCGGCGGCAATGCTGTCGCAATGGCCGTTGAGCGCATCTGACCCGCAGGCACCACGAACGAGGACACCAAGATGAGCACGATCCAATCCCTTCCGAAGGCTGTCGCCGTGATCGGCGCCGGCACCATGGGCAACGGCATCGCCCAGACGTTCGCCACCTGCGGCGTCGAGACCTTCATGGTCGACGTGAAGCAGGAGTTCCTCGACCGCGGCGTCGCGGCGGTCCACAAGAGCCTCGCGAAGTTCGCCGAGAAGGGCACGCTCACGCAGGACCAAGCGGAGACTGCGAAGAAGCGGCTCGTCGCGACGACGGACATGGGTTGCCTCGCGAAGGTTGATCTCTGCATCGAAGCAGTGACCGAGAACCTCGACGTCAAGACGAAGGTGTTCCAGGCCGCGGACGCCGCGATGCCGCAGCACGCGATCCTCGCGAGCAACACGTCGTCGATCTCGATCACGGTGCTCGGCGCCAAGACGAAGCGCGCGGATCGCGTGATCGGCATGCACTTCATGAACCCGGTGCCGCTGATGAAGCTCGTCGAGGTCATCAATGGCAACGACACGAGCGCGGCCACGACCGAAGCCGTGCTCACGTGGTCGAAGGGGCTCAACAAGATCCCCGTCGCGGCCAACGACTATCCGGGCTTCGTCGCCAACCGCATCCTGATGCCGATGATCAACGAGGCTGCGTTCGCGTTGATGGAAGGCGTCGCCACGCGCGAAGCGATCGACGAGATCATGAAGCTCGGCATGAACCATCCGATGGGCCCGCTCACGCTTGCGGACTTCATCGGCCTCGACGTCTGCGTGTCGATCCTCGATGTGCTCAAGGATGGCCTCGGCGACGACAAGTATCGCGCATGCCCGTTGCTCCGCCGTCTCGTGCACGCAGGCCATCTCGGCCGCAAGACGGGCAAGGGCTTCTACGACTACAAGCAAGGCAAGTGACATGAGCTCCGCCACGCAGAAGCCGCAGGTTGTCGACTACGACTTGTCCGCTGAGTTGTCCGCGTTCCGCGATCAAGTTCGCGACTACGCCAACACCCACCTCGGCAAGGCCGCGGAGTGGGACGCCGAAGTGAAGTTCCCGCGCAGCGCAGTCGAGGCCGCAGCCAAGCTCGGCCTGTTGCGCACGACGGTGAGCAAGGCGCACGGCGGCTCGGAGATGGGCAATCTCGCGAGCTGCATCATGCTCGAAGAGATCAATGCCGTGTGCCCATCGACTGGCGTCACGATCTCCGTGCACAACTCGTTGGTGAACTCGCTCGTCGGCAAGTGGTGCAGCGAGGACCAGAAGAAGCGCTACTTCCCCAAGCTCGTCACCGGCGAGTGGCTCGGCGCGTATTGCTTGTCTGAGGCGTTCTCGGGCAGCGATGCGGCGGCGCTGCGTTGCGAAGCGAAGCGCGACGGCGACCACTACGTGATGAACGGCGCCAAGCTGTGGATCACGACGGGCAGCGAAGCGAAGTTGTTCTTGGTGTTCGCGCGCACGGGCGCAGACCGCGTGAAGGGCATCTCCGCGTTCCTCGTTGAGAAGGACTATCCCGGCGTCGGCGTCGGCAAGAAGGAGCGCAAGCTCGGCCTGCGCGGCTCGCCGACGACGGAGATCGTGCTCGAGAACGTGCGCGTTCCAGCGCACAACCTCATCGGCG
>JBEELK010000353.1:0-3287 GCA_041168165.1 Planctomycetota bacterium
CCGTCCTCGGTCATGCGCTCGACATCGGGTGCGAACTCGAACTCGCCATTGAGGATCTCGTCGTACGTAATCTCTTGGCCCGTGTGCGCCGCCATGCGCCCCATCGACGTGACGAGGCTCGTCTTCACGCCGGTGTCGACTTCGTTGTAAGGGCGATCCTCGACGATCGCTGCGATCAGCGAGTTCCACTCGTTCTGGTAGGGATCGCGCTGGTCCTCGCGCACTTCCGACGTCCAGATCGCGTCGGCATCCGCGGTCGTCTGGCCCTTAAAGATGCGCGACGGCAAGCCGCAGTCCGCGTTGGACGACACGATCGCAGCGCCCTTCGTGCCGTGCGCGTAGCTGCGATACTCGATGTGGCAGTCGGGCATGCAGCGGCCGTCGAAGAACATCTTGGTCCCGTCACCAAACGTGTATTCGACCGCATACGCGTCGAAGTTCTGGTCGACCCAGCGGCCTTCCTTGGTCTCGCGATAGTGCCGACCGCCGACGGCCTGCGCCTTGATCGGGAACGCGCCCTTCATCCAGCACAGGTGATCGACGATGTGGATGTTGAAGTCGCTGAAGTTGCCGCCGCTCGCCCACAAGAAGCTGTGGAAGCGCTGGATCTGATACATGACCTCAGAGATGCCCTCAGGCTTCTTCTTCGAACGGAAGAACGCGGCCGGCGCGTGCATGCGATAGCCGCGCATCATCAGGATCTCGCCGAGCGCGCCATCGCGAATGCGCTTCTCCAACTCCTGCATGCCGACGTTGTGCCGCGACATCAGGCCGACGCCGACCTTGAGGTTCTTCTGCTTCGCCTTCTCATTGAGCGCGAGCATGCGCTTGCTGGTCGGGCCGTCGATCGTGACGGGCTTCTCCATGAACACGTTGAGGCCCTTCTCGATCGCGTAGGAGTAATGCACCCAACGGAACGCGGGCGGCGTCGTCAGGATCACCACGTCGCCGGGCGACAGGCAGTCCATCGCTTGCTTGTAGCTCTGGAAGCCCGTGAACAAGCGGTCGTCGGGCACGCGCACTTGCTGCTCGAACTGCTCCTGCAGCGCTTCGCGGCCCGCGCGCGGCTTGGTGTCAAAGACGTCGGCCATCGCGACGAGTTCGATCTCCGCGCCCTTCACCGACAGCGCGTTGGCAGCCGCGCCACAACCGCGACCGCCGCAGCCAACCAGCGCCACGCGGATCTTGCCGCGGCCCGAATGCACTAAGGGCATCGGCAGGCCGGCGATCAGGGCACTCGCCGTGAGGCCCGAGCTTTGCTTGAGGAACGTGCGGCGGGAGAAGGAGGCGTCGTTCGTTGGGCGCATCGGCGCATCCTCGCACACCGTGCAAGATGGCGCACGAAGGAGAACGTCACGAACGCATCGCAACTGCGAGCGCGTCGACGAGGCGCGGCACGAGCGGCAGCGGCGTCGAGCACAGCGCAACGCGCAGTGCCCCCTTGATCGGCACGACGAACACGCCGAGTTCGCGCATGCGCGCGGCCGCGGCTTCGGGCTCCGCGCATTCGATCGTGACGAAGAACCCGCCTTCGTAGCGCGGGTGGCGCAGGCTCTTCGCCTTGCAGCCCATCGTGAACGCGGCGACGCGCGACGTCAGCATCGAGCGCAACTCCGCGCGCTCGCGCAGCGCCGCGGCGGCGAGCTGCGGGTCGGTCATGCACTCGGTGATCGCGAGCAGCCCCACGTGATTGCCGTTGGACCACGTGCCGCGGCAACCGTTGGTCAGCGCGCGTTCGACGAGCAGCAGTTCCTTGGCATCGGTCTCGACCGCGATGCAGGCGCCGATGCGCGCGCCGTATTGCGCGTAGCTCTTCGACGCCGACCACGCGACGAGCAGCGTGAGGTCTTCGCACAGCGGCTGAAGGCGCTCGACCCAGTCAAACGCGTCGCCGTTGGCGTAGCGCGCATACGCGACGTCCATCAGCACCGTGAGCGGCATGCGGCGCGCGGCAGCAGCGAGCACGGGCACGAGGCCGTCGTAGTCGCGCGCATCGAGGCTGTAGCCGGTCGGGTTGTTGCACGGCGTGTTGAGCACGAGCAGCGCGCGACCTTGCGTGCGTTCTTGCTTTAGCAGCGCCTGCTCCAGCGCCGCCACGTGGAAGCGACCGTCTGCGTCAAACATCGCAAACGTCTCGACGCGGCGCCCCGCGACGCCGGCGATCGTGTCGTAGGGGCCCCAGTAGAACTGGGGCGTGAGCATCGCCTGGCCGGCTTCGAGGAAGTTCTGGACCGCGAGCGCCAACGCGCCCGTTCCGCCCGGCGTCGCGACCGCCGTCGAATGCGCGAGCAGCGGTGACGAGCCAAACACATCCTTTTGCACCGCGTCCAAGAACGGCCGCGGCCCCGCGATCGGCGCGTAGGCGGCCCCGCGCGCCGGGTCGACGCGGCGGAATGCCTCGAGCACCGACGGCAGCGTGCACAGCTTCTGCTGCTCGTCGAGCAGCACGCCGAGCGTCGAGTTGACCACTTCCTCGCCGTTCGCCTTGCGGCGATTGGCCTCGGCGTTGAGCGCGAAGATCGGGTCGTCACCGCCGCCGGTCTTGCGTTCTGGGATCAGCCGCATGGGGGTCGTCGTCATCACGGGGGCGAAGAGGATAGGAGCGGCGGGCCAAATGGCTAGCCGCCCCACGGTCTTGGGCTGCCCCCCGTGGCGCCCCGCGGTCAGAAGCCCAGCGTGCCGTGGCCCGCGTTGCTGAGCACGACGCCAAGCGAGTTGGCTGAGGCCTCGAACGCGACCGACTGCACGTAGAACGACGCGCCCGGCAGCGTCGGCACCGCGAGCGACCAGACCGCCGTGCCGAGCACGTTGTTGGTCGCCTGGATGTCGTCGATGCTCGCGAGCAACGAGCAACCCGGCGCGCCGGCAATGCCGAGGTCAAACGGCAGCGGCAGGCCAGACGAGTTGGTGTTGGACAGGCCGAAGAGCAGGAAGGTCGGCGCAGTCCACGGCAGGTTCGACGTGCGTGCCGAGAACGTCGTGCCCGTGCGCGGCACGCTGTTGGTTTGGGCTACTAGGTGCGGGATCCCGCGGCTGCCGGTGCAGCCGGTGCCGTAGGGGGTGAAGGAGGGCGAAGGGCCGAGATCGAATTCCCAGGTGTCGGCGAATCCCTCACCTCCAAAAAGCACGATGCGGTCGCGGACCGGGTCATAGGACATCGCAGCATCCCCACGCGGGGCAGGGGCAAGCCCCAACTGTAGACGCGAGCATTGACCACCTGCGTAGCTCCACGTGTGCTCTGAAGACCTCGAACCTGACGGGATCCTCAATGGGGTAAGGGCGTCGAG